>NZ_JBVHHW010000006.1:0-293388 GCF_055560875.1 Kitasatospora sp. NPDC023118 | reverse complement strand
CCGCTCGCCGGCCTCACCGCCCGCGCCGTCATCGTCCTCGACGAGAACGACACCGTCCTGCACACCGAACTCGTCCCCGAAATCGCCGACGAACCCAACTACCAGGCCGCCCTCGCCGCCCTCAGCTAACCCCACCACACCCACAGCCCGCCCCACACCCCCACACCACAAAGCAAGAGGATGCGGGGCGGGCCCACACCCCCCCCGGAAACCGGGACCAGAGACCAACCCCGACCCCGGCAGACACACCGCCCGCTGGCCCCCCGGGCACGAGAGGCGCGGGCACCGCGGGCCGGGGGCATGGCGGCGGTGGAGCCCAGGGCTGAGCTCAACGCGGCTGTGACCGCGATGAGGCCGCGGTTCGAGCCTCCAGGACTGTGGCCCTGGATGGCGCACCACCCGGGGCCGTGCAGCCACCGCTACCCCAGGCTGCCCGGCCACGCCACAGTGTCGGCGTGGCCGTCCTACGTCGACCAGGGCGCCCGCGCCTGGCGCCTCTACTGGACCTGGGACCCGGTCGATAGCGGCGGCCGTGCGGACGACGCCAGGCAGGACGGCCCGGTAGTCGGCCCGCACCTGTAGTGCCGCGGCGGGCCGGCGCCGTCCCTGTGGCCCGCTCGGTGGCCCGGCGTGGGCCCTGCACGACCAGCTCGATGCGCTGACTGACGCAATGGTCGGGACACGGACGCATGCGGAGCCGCTTCCCGCCCCTGGTTGCCCGGCATGTGTCGGCGGCGCAGGCTGGAAGAACACAAGAGGACCGGTGTTCCGGGCCAGAAGGCGAGGTTCGCGATGAGCAGGCTTAGAGAACAGATCACCATCGACGCCCCCGCGCAGGAGGTCTGGGGTCGGCTGCACGACATCGAGGCCTATTCGACGTTCATGGACAGCGTCGAACGTGCTTATGCGCCCAGCAGCGACCGTGCCCATCTGGATGTGCGGGCCGGCGAGGTGCACCGGGAGTTCGATGCCGTTCTCACCGACCGTGGCAACGAGCAGGTGCTCGCCTGGGAGACGCAGGGCAGTCCGGAGCTGAAGGGCACGTTCTCGGTGCGGTCGCTGGACCGCGAGCACAGCCAGGTGCAGGTGCAGATGGAGTACGAACCGGAGTCCATCCACGACACCTTCGGCGGCCCGCGGGGCATGGCCCAGGTCCACCGGATCGAGAACACCGTCCGGGGCGGCCTGGAGCAGTTCAAGAACCTGGTGGAGTCGGAGCGGTAGCCGTCCGGTGTGAAGCCGGAGAACGCCGGAGAACATCGACGGCCCCGACCAAAACGTCATCTACCACTGCATGCTCACTTGGTGTTCGTCACCAAGTACCGGCGTATAGACCACGTATAGACCGGATCGGGATGGGCTCGGTCTTCTGGGCACCCTCGTACCTGGCGGGTCCTGCGGCGGCGCACCGCTGAGCATCGTCAAGGACTACATCGAGAACCGGAAGCGGCCCGTCTGACGGTCACCCCGGAGGCGCGGAGAGTTCCGGCGCTTCGCGCCTCCGGGCCAAGGATCGCATTCCCGCCCGGCCCAAAGGCCGGGATTCCCCGCGAAGATCAAGGGATGGCCAGGGACCGGCCCTGCCGCTCGCCGACCAGCTCGTCGGGGATGAGGACGTCAGGGCGGACCAGCTCGCGCATTCGCTTGCCCCTGGTGGGTCAGTCGATCTGGCGGTCAGGCGGTGGCGGTGATGGCGGCGGCGAGGTCGGCGTTGGTGAGGGCCCTCCCGCCGATGCCCCAGGCTCCGTCCCGGGCGTTCAGGATGTTGATCCACGTGTCGTCGTTGTGGTGCCCGTCGACGGTCAGGCGTTCGACGATGTCCGTGGCGGCCCGGATGAACGTGGCGCGGGCCTCGGCGGTCGGGAGGCCGATGTCGGGGAGTTTCAGCTCGACCATGACGACGGGGCGGTTCGCACCTCCGGCGTAGACGTGTTCCGGGGCGAGGATGTGGACGGTGCCGCCGACCATCGACGTGAAGCCGGGGTTTCCGGCGAGGCCGCTGGCCTCGGTCAGGGCGACGGTCAACTGCGGCAGGATCTCGCGCTCGCCGGCGGGGGTGAGGACGCCGCGCGGCGCGGTGACGGTGATGGGCATGAGGCTCTCCTAAGAGTGACTAGTACGGACGTCCTAGCTAGTCCAGCTTGAGCTAGGATGGGCGTACTAGTCAAGGGGGCGCGAAGGCGCGGCTCGGACGACCGCCGGGCACGACCACGACGCACGACCATGACGCACGACCACCAGGCACGACCACCAGGCTCACGATCGGAGGCCACCTTGGCCGGCGAGACCCGCGAGCGCATGATCGAGGCGACCGTCGCGGCGCTCCAGCACCGGGGCGTGACGGGAATGTCGTTCACCGACATCCTGGCGAGCAGCGGCGCCGCCCGCGGCGCGATCTACCACCACTTCCCCGGCGGGAAGGCGCAACTCGTCGCCGAGGCCGCGGAACGCAACGGCTGCGAGGTCCGCGCCCGCCTCGCCGCGCTGCCGGCGGAGGACGGGCCGTCGGAGGTCGTCGAGGCCTTCCTGGAACTGGTCAGGCCCGTACTCGCGGCCTCTGCGGCGGGCGGAGGGTGCGCGGTCGCGGCGGTCACGGTCGGGGCGGGCGCGGAGGCCGATGACGCGATGCTCCGCCGGGTCGCGTCGACCGCGTTCACGTCATGGGTGGACCAGCTCGCGGAGCGGCTGACCGCCGCAGGCCTCGGCTCCAACGCCGCCCGCGACCTCGCCGCGACCCTGATCACGCTGCTGCAGGGCGCGCACGTGCTGTGCCGGGCCGCCGGCGACCTCGAACCCTTCGAACAGGTGGCGCGCACAGCGAAGTCGCTGGTCGCACACCGGTATCCCGACTGAGCACGGCAGTCACCACCGCCACCACCGGACCGTGACCGCTCGCCCCCACCCCCGTCGGGGGCGAGCGGCGTTCCCGGGCCGGCTCCTCAAGTGGAGTCAGATGCCCAGGAGTTCGGTGAAGGTGCCGCCGAGGACGCGGTCGCGCAGCTCGCCGGGGGAGGTGACGCGCTCGACGAAGGCGCGGGTCAGGACCGGGTCGCCGTAGGGGGCGTCCGAGCCGAAGATCGTACGGTCGGGCACCTCCTGGATGGCCAGGCGGACGGCGAACACGACGTTCGCCGTCGACAGTTCCAGGTACAGGTTCGGGGTCTCCCGGGCCAGCTCGATGGCCGTCAACCAGTTGAGACCGCCGAGCTGGCTGATCACGACCGGGACGCGCGGGTGACGGCGGGCGAGGTCGGCCAGCGTCGCCAGGTCACCGGCGGTGGTCGGCGCGAACCCGTGCACCACGACCGGCAGTCCGCCGTGGTCTGCGGAGGCGCGCAGGACCGGCTCGACCAGTCCCGCGCCGTCCGGCGGCGGCGTCAGCTCGCCGATGCCCCGGAAGCCTCGGGCGACCACGTCCCGCTCCACCTCTGCGGCGATCTGATCGGCCGCCACGTCCAGCCGCACCTTGCCGAACCCGATGAACCGGTCGGGGTGCGCCGCGCAAGCCGCCTCCAGTTCCCGCAGCGCCGCCTCGTGCGCGTCGGCGCCGGCGGACCGCCCGCTGATCGTCGCGTGCAGCACGCTCATCTCCCGCTTGAACGACGCCAGGTCGACGGCCCGCTCCGGGTGCGGCCGGGTGCCGAAGAGCACCGCGCGGTCGACCCCCGCCTCGTCGAGCAGCGCGAGGTGGCTGTGCAGCGGATCGTGAACGTGGCTGTGCGCGTCGATGATCAACGGTTTCTCCTGGTCAGTGCCGTCCCTCGGGGCGACCTCCCGTCGCCGTGCCCTACTCTTCAACCCTGACACCGTGACAAGGTCAAGCCGAACGGAGAGAACGATCATGCGGATCGGGCAGCTGGCCAGACTCACCGACACCAGCGAGCGCCTGATCCGGTACTACGAATCAGTCGGCCTGCTCTCCTCGACCCGCCTCCCCAACGGCTACCGCGACTACGACCCGTCCGCGGAACAGACCGTCCGCCAGATCCGCGCCCTACTGGCGGCGGGCCTGCCCACCCGGCTGATCAGCCAGGTCCTCCCCTGCGGCCAACCCGACGGCCCGCTGATCGCCTGCCCGGGTGTGCTCACCAAGCTGCGTATCCAGCTCGCCGAACTCGACCGCCGCGCGGACGAGCTGAACCAGGCCCGGCAGACCCTGCGGCGGGCCATCGCCGCCACCGAAGCGGCGGGCCTGCCTCCGGCGGCCTGAGCCTCCTCCTCCCCCGGCGGCCTCAGGTTCCGGGGTCACGTCACTGAAGCTGTCGCGCCACCGAGTCCGGTGCCCGGGGATCACCCGCCAGGAGCACCGTCTCCGCCGGGCCCGAGAAGCCCACCGACTGCGGCGGCATCCCCGTCGCGGCCAGGCGGCGGTGCCCCTGCGGGCTACTGCCGCGCACCCGCTTGAAGACCGCGGAGAGGGCGAAGGCCCTGCTGTAGCCCACCTTGCGGGCCGCGAAGGCGACGGTGCACTCGGGCTCGCGCAGCAGGTCCGCCGCGACGGCGAGGCGCCAGCCGGCCAGGTGCGCCATCGGGGGCTCGCCGACCCGGGCGGCGAAGCGGCGGGCCAGGTCGGCCCGGGAGACGCCGACCTTCTGGGCGGGCTCGGCGACCGTCCACGGGGTGGCCGGGTCGTCGTGCATCAGCCGCAGCACGGGGCCGACGACGGGGTCGTGCCGGGCGCGGCACCGGGCAGGCGCTCCGGAGTCGGGGGCGGCGAGCCAGGCGCGCAGGACGGAGACCACCGGCGGGTCGAGGATGCGGTCGAGAACGAGTTCCTGGCCCGGCTCCTTGCGCCCCATCCGCCAAGTGCAGAAGTCAGAAACTGATTTGACGTTCCATCATTCTAGAGGGTCTTGAACGATAGAGGTGGCCCGGGCGGCCCGGATGCCGGATGATCGGTCCACGGGAGCCGGACCGATACCCGACGCACGCCGAACAGACAGAGGGGCTGGCGAAGATGGAGACGGCACGCATACTCGTCCTGGTGGCGGCCACCGTGACCTGCGGACTGAGCGCCGGACTGTTCTACGCCTACGCCTGCTCGGTGATGCCCGCGCTCGCCCGGGTCGAGGACCGGATGTTCATCGAGGTCATGCAGCGCGTCAACGTGGCGATCCTGAACGGCTGGTTCGTACTCGGCTTCGTCGGCGCCCTGCTCACCACGGCGGCCTCGGTCGCCGTGCACCTGCCCTCGGACGGCCATGACGCGCTTCCCGCGACCGTGGCCGCGCTGGTGCTGTACGTGGCGGCGATCGGGGTCACCCGGTCGGTCAACATCCCGCTGAACGACGAGCTCGCGGCCGCCGGCGCGCCGAAGGCGATCGCCGACCCGGCGGCGGTGCGCGGGCGCTTCGAGGCGCGGTGGGTGCACTTCAACGTGCTGCGCGCCCTGCTGTGCACCGCTGCGCTCGGGTGCCTCACCTGGGCGCTGGTCCTCGACGGGCAGAGCTGACGCCCCCCCGAGATCCGACCCGACCAGGCGCCAACCAGGCCTCCGTCAAATCCCAACCAGGCCCCACCAGGCCCCACCAGGTCCTACGAGGCCCCCAGGTGCGAGGGCCCGCCACGTTGGCCGGCCCTCTCGCGGCTACGCACACCAGGTCAGCACAGGATCCCGAAGCTGTAGCCGCGCGCCTTGAGGGTGGAGAGGATCGTCGGCAGCGCGGCGGCGGTCTGGCTGCGGTCCCCGCCACCGTCGTGCAGCAGGATCACCGAGCCCGGGCGGACGTTCTTCAGCACCCGCGACTGGATCGCCCCCGTCCCCGGTCGGGACCAGTCCGCCGGGTCGACCGACCAGAGCACCACCTGCTTGCCCAGCCCCGTCGCCCGGGAGCGCACCGTGCTGTTGACCGCGCCGTACGGCGGGCGCAGGCACTTCGGGGTGCTGCCGGTCTGGGCGCGGATGGCCCGATCGGTGTTGCCCACCTGGGCGTTGAAGGAGGAGGCGGAGAGCCGGCGCAGGTCCGGGTGCGACCAGGAGTGGTTCTGCACGCTGTGGCCCTGGCGGGCGACCTGCCTGGTGAGTGAGGGGTGGGCCGCGACGTTCTCGCCGATCTCGAAGAAGGTCGCGTGCACCCCGTAGCGGTCGAGGATCGCGAGGATTCGCGGCGTGTAGTCGGGGCTGGGGCCGTCGTCGAAGGTCAGGTACACGACCTTGCCCCCGGCCGCCTCCGCCGGCGCGGCCGGCACCCCGACCGCCACGCCCGCCACCAGCGCGACGGCGACGGCGCCGATAGCGGCCCGGATCCTTCCAACTGCCTTGCGCCTAACCGGTTGTACGGCCATGCCAGCTCCCTGCGGTCGGAAGTCCCGTGTACCGACCATTCTGCGTCGAAGCTTACCGGTGCCGCGACCCACCCGTGGACGAAAGGGGGTGAAATCGGCCAGCCGGACGGCGGGTTGACCGCGACCCGAGGACGAATGAGTACGGCCGAACGCGGCCACCACGGGCGCAGCGACCGGCTGGCCCGTGACCTCGGGCTGAAGGGCCGGGACGACCGGCTGCGGATGAACATCGCCGCCGACTGCGAGATCAACGACGACGCGTTCGGGGACGGGCTGGTCACCCCTGCGGGCGCCCTGACGCCCGAGCGCCTCCACCTGCCGGAGGGCCAGCTCCGGGCGGTGGTCCTGGACGGGCCGTGGGAGGAGCGGCAGTTGCTCGCGGCGTCGAACTGGCTGCAGTCGCACGCCGCCGAGCGGTCGACGGCCAGGGCCTGTCTGAGCGCCCTGGCCGAGCGTGGGCGCACCCGGCGGATCCGCAACATCGCCGCGTCCCGGTTACGGCGGCTCCGGTAGCCGGGCGGAGGAGTCCGGTGCCGGCCCCTCCGCCTCACGCTCCGGCCTCAGCCGACCATGGCCGCCAGGACGTTGCGCCAGTCCTCCCCCGGTTCCGGTCGGAGTGCGGCCGCCAGGATCTCCGCCCGGTAGTGCCAGGGGCGGCGCAGGTCGGCATCGGCGTCGGGCCGCAGGTCCAGGGAGCTCTGGGAACCGAGCAGGCGGATCAGCTCGCTGGTGAACTCCGCCCAGGAGACGTGCCCGCTGATCGCGTTGACGACCCGCCCGGCGGCGGGGTGGTCGGGCAGGGCGCAGGCGGCGAGGGCGCGGGCGAGGGCCGCCGAGTGCACCCAGGCGGCGCCGGTCCAGTTCGGCCGACCGCCGGGGGCCGGGGCGGGCAGGGCGATGGGTCGGCCGGACAGGGCGGCCTGGTAGAGCTCGCCGGTGGAGCCCCAGCGGAGTTGGTCGCGCAGGCGCTGGTGCGGGCCCCAGACGATCGGGGCGCGCACGGCGGTGACCGGGCCGCGCCCGCCGGCCTCGGCCGCCGCCTCGAAGAGCAGCCGCTCGCAGTCCAGCTTGGCCTGCCCGTACGGGGTGACCGGCGCGCCGCTGGGGCCGCCCTCCGCGACGTCGGTGCCGGGCGGCCGCCCGTAGGCGTCGATGCTGCTGACGAAGACGAACGGTCCGCCGGACCAGCCGTCCAGCAGGGCGCGCATGGCGGCGACGTCGGTGGCGTGCTCGGTGAAGGTGCAGGCGGCGTGGATGACGGCGTCCACGCCCTTGACCGCGCGGTACAGGCTGTCCAGGTCGGCCAGGTCGCCCTCGGCGATCTCGGCGCCGTGCAGGGCCGGCAGGTGCGCCGACTCCGGGCGGACCAGCACCCGGACCGGGCGGCCCTGGGCCATCAGCTCCTGCAGCACGGCCGCGCCGACGCCGCCGGTGGCGCCGGTGAGCAGCACGGTCCCGGTGCGCGGCTCGGTGCGGGGGCGGGCGCCGGTCCGGGCGAGGGCGGCTCGGCGCTCCTCCTCGCGGGTGGCGAGCAGGGCGGCGAGGGCGCGGGGCGTGCGCAGTTCCAGGATGTCGAGGCCGGTGAGCGGCAGTCCGACGCGGGTGCGCAGGCGTTCGGCGAGCTGGACGGCGATCAGCGAGTGGCCGCCGAGGGCGAAGAAGTCGCCGTCGGCGGGCGGGACACTGCCGAGCAGTTCACCGAAGGCCGTACGGACCAGGTCGAGCGGGCCGGTCCGCCCGGGGGCGGTGGTCGGGGCGCTGGTCGGGGCGGTGGTCCGGGCGGCGCCGGGCAGGCGGCCGCGGTCGACGGCGCCGTCCGCGGCGCGCGGGATCCGGTCCACCAGGGTGACGGCGAGCGGGAGTTCGGCCGGGGCGATGCTGCGCCGCAGGGCGGCGCGCAGGTCGCTGCCGCTGGGGGCGACCGGGCCGCGCACCACCGCGTACGCGAGCGGCCGGCCGTCGGCGGCCTCGACCACGGCCGCCTCGGCCACCCGCGGGTCGGCCGACAGCGCCTCGGCCACCGGGTGCCGGGCGGCGACCAGACGGCTGCCGGGCAGCTCCGACAGCGGCAGGTCCGCGTCCTCGGCCACCGCGCCGAGCACGGCGGCGAAGGCTTCGAGCAGCCGCGCGGCGGTCGTCTCGTCCAGCGCGTCCCGGTCGTGCTGGACCAGGCAGCGCGGCCGCGGCCCGTCCTCCAGCAGCAGGGTGAGGCCGAACTTGGCCAGCCCGAGGTTGAGTTCGATGTCCTCGGCGTCGAGCCCGGGCAGCGCCAGCGGCGTCACGGGCTGGACGAGGTCGCAGCTGACCGAGAGCAGCGGGGTGCCGTCGGCGCCGCGCGAGGCCGCGCCGAGCCGCTCGACCACCAGGTCGAAGGGCACCTGGTGGTGCTGCTGCGCGTCGAGCAGCGCGCCGCGCACCAGGGCGAGCGCCTCGCCGAAGGACTCCTCCCCGGCCAACTCCGCTCGCACCGCGAGGGTGTTGACGCCGAGGCCGACCGTGCGGCGCAGTTCGGGCCGGGCACGGTGGCCGCTGGCGCAGCCCAGGGTGAGGTCGTCCTGTCCGGAGGCGGTGCGCAGGGTGGCGAAGGCGGCGGCGAGCACGACGGCGAACAGTGTGGCGCCGTGCCGGGCGCCGAGCTGCCGCAGGCCCTCGACGGTGGCGGGGTCGAGTGGTGCGGCGTGCAGGGCGGCGCGGCGTTCGCGGGCGCCGGGCGGGACGGGCCGCAGCAGCGGCAGCGGCCGGGCGCCGGCCAGGTGGGCGGCGCGGGCGTCGGCGGCGGCGGTGAGGTCGGCGTCGCGGGCACGCTCCTGCCGGGCGTACTCGGCGTACGGTAGTCCCGGCGGTGGGAGTTGGGGCTCGACGCCGTCGCGGGCGGCGGTGTAGAGCTCGGCGAGGTCGGCCGCGAGCACGGGCAGGGAGCCTCCGTCGACGGCGATGTGATGAATCGTCAGCAGCAGGCTGTGGTCCTCGGGCCCGTGTCGGAGCAGCAGGGCGCGCAGCACCGGGCCGGCGGCGAGGTCGAAGGGCCGGGCGGCCTCGGCGGCGAGCTGGTCGGTGCCGTCCGCGTCCACGATCGGCAGCGGCACCGGGCCGGCCGGCTCGATCTGCTGGTACGGCTGGTCGCCCCGGCGCGGGTAGCGGGTGCGCAGCACGGCGTGCCGTTCGGTGAGGGCGGTGAGCGCGGCGGCCAGGGCGTCCGGGTCGAGCGGGCCGCGCAGCCGGGTGGCGATCGGGACGTTGTAGACGGCGCCGCCCTGGCCGAGGTGGTCCATCAGCCACATCCGCTGCTGGGCGTGGGAGAGCGGGGCCGGGCCGAGGGTGTCGGCCGCCGGGCGTTCGGGCGCGGCGGTGGCGCGGCGGTGGCGGGCGCGGCGCAGCAGGTCGCCCTGGTCGGTGCTGGTCATCGGTCGGCTCCCGGGGTGTCGTCGGCGGCCCGCAGGGCGAGCTCCAGCAGTTCGGCCTGCCCGGCCACGGTGGGGTGGCCGAGGAAGTCGGCGAGGGAGAGTTCGACGCCGAGGTCCTCGCGCAGGTCGTCGACGACCCACATGGCAAGCAGCGAGTGGCCGCCCTCGGCGAGGAAGTCGGCGGCGGGGTCGGTGATCCGACGTTCCAGGGCGCGGCTCCAGGCCTCGGCGACGGCCTCCTGGATCGGGGTGAGCGCGGCCTCGACCGGCCCGGGGGCGACGGTCGGGTCCGGGGCGGTGGCGAGCGCCCGCCGGTCGACCTTGCCGCTGACGGTGAGCGGTAGCGCGTCGAGGACGGTCCAGGCGGTGGGTACCAGGTGGGCGGGCAGCCGCTCGGCGAGCCGGCCGCGCAGGGTCTCGGCGGCCGTCCGGGCACCCTCGGCGAGGACCACGCAGGCGGTGAGCGCGGCGTCGGGTTGCCCGGCCCGGCGGACCACCACGGCCGCCTCGGCGACCTCGGGGATCCGCAGCAGCGCGTGCTCGACCTCGCCGGGCTCGATCCGGAAGCCCCGGACCTTGACCTGGTCGTCGGTGCGGCCGTGGAACTCCAGGACGCCGTCGGGCCGTTGGCGCACCAGGTCGCCGCTGCGGTAGGCGCGGCCTCGGCCCGGCAGCTCGCGGAAGCGCTCGGCGGTCAGCTCGGGCCGGTTGAGATAGCCCTGGGCCAGCCGCCCGCCGGCGATCCAGAGCTCGCCGACCGTGCCGGGCTCCACCGGGGCGAGCCGCTCGTCCAGGACGAGGGCGCGGGCGCCTCCGAAGGACCGTCCGATCGGGACGGCGCCGAGGTCGCAGTCGGCCGGGGTGACCCGGTGCAGGGTGGTGAAGGTGGTGGCCTCGGTGGGCCCGTACCCGTTGTAGAGCTCCAGCCACGGGAAGGCCCGCAGCACCGCCCCGGCGTGCTCGGCGGACATCGCCTCGCCGCCCACGACCACGGTGCGCAGCACGCCGAAGATCCGCGACTGCTTGGCGGCCAGGTGGTGGAAGAGCGCGGTGGTGAGGAAGAGGGTGGTGACGCCGAACCGCTCGACGTCGCGCACGAGTTCCTCGGTGGATGGCCGCTCGGCCGGGGAGATCGCGACGGCGGCGCCCCGGGCGAGCGGGGCCCACAGTTCGAAGGTGGCGCCGTCGAAGGAGACGGTGGAGTGGACGAGCATCCGGTCGCGCGGGCCGAGGGCGACGGCGTCGGGGGCGGTGACCAGGTCGGCGACGGCGCCGTGCGGGACGAGCACGCCCTTGGGACGGCCGGTGGAGCCGGAGGTGTAGTAGACCAGGGCGGGTGCGGCCGCCTCGGCGGCGTCGGGCACCGCCGTGGCGGCGGCCTCGGTGCCGCGCTCGGTCAGCACCAGGGTGCGCTCCTCGGGCAGTCCGGCCTCGGCGAGCAGCGCCTTGTCGCCCAGGACGAGGCGCGCGTCCGCGTCGGCGGTCATCTCGGCGATCCGCGGGCGCGGGTACGCCGGGTCGATCGGGACGACGTGTCCGCCGGTCCGCCAGACGGCGAGCTGGGCGACGGCCAGGCGGGCCGAGCGGGCGCAGAGCAGACCGACGGCGCTGCCGGGGCCGATCCCGCGCGCGGCCAGCACAGCGGCCAACCGGCCGGAGGATTCCAGGAGTTCGCGGTAGGTGAGGTAGGTGGAGCCGTCGGTCACGGCGAGCGCGCTCGGGTTCAGCTCGGCCTGCCGGGCGATCAGGGCGGGGAGGGTGGCGGGGGCGGGGAGGGTGGGCGTCATGGCTGCTTCCCTTCCGGGCGCCCCGGCGGCAGGGCCGGGGCGCCGGGTGGTCAGGTGGACGGTCGGGGCCGAGGGCCCGTCTCTTGGGTTGTGCGGGCCCGGCGAGGACCCGCGAGACAGGCGCTAGGCGAGGGAGGTGCTGGGCATCCGCTCCTCGACCAGCCGCGCGATCGCCCGCAGGTCGGGCTGGCGCAGCAGCAGGGCGGCGCGCAGCCGGACGCCGTACTCCCCCTCCAGGGATTCCAGCAGTCGGGCGGCGGCGAGCGAATTTCCGCCCGACGCCAGGAAGTTGTCACCCAGGCCGAGGTCGGCGCGGCCGATCAGCTCGCGGCAGAGCTTCAGCACGGTGCGCTCGACCGGGGTGTTGCCCTCGTCGGTCGCGTCGGTCGCGTCGGTCACGTCGGTCGCGTCGGTCTCCGAGGTCTCCGAGGTCTCCGAGCCCATGGGGAACGGCTCCTCGGCGGCGAGCAGCGCCGCCCGGTCCACCTTGCCGTTGGCGTCCAGCGGGTAGCGCTCGACCAGCCGGACGACCGAGGGCACGGCCTGCTCGGGCAGCCAGGGCCGCACCGCGTCCAGCAGGCCGGCGGGCTCGGCGGGCTCGACGCCGCCCGCAAGAGCGTCCTCGGCCTGGACGAAGGCGAGCAGTCGTACGCCGCCCGTCAGCGCGGCCTGGGCGACGACCACGGCCCGGCGCACCCTCGGGTCGCGCTCGAAGGCGGCCTCGACCTCGGCGGGTTCGATCCGCACCCCGCTGACCTTGACCTGGTCGTCCAGGCGCCCGTGGAACTCCAGCACGCCGTCGGCGCGCATCACCACCCGGTCGCCACTGCGGTAGAGCCGGTCGACGCCCTCCACGCCGTGCGACACCTCGACGAAGCGGCGGGCGGTCAGCTCGGGGTCGAGGTACCCGGCGGCCAGGCCCCGGCCGCCGATCCGCAGCTCGCCGGCCTCTCCTCTCGGGACGGGGCGGCCCTGGCCGTCGGTGACCAGGACCACCGCGCCCGGGACGGGCAGCCCGATCGGCGGCGCGCCGTCGCCGTGGTCGCCGCCGGGGGCCATGGTGTGGACGGTGGTGGCGACGGTGGCCTCGGCGGGACCGTAGGCGTTGTGGACGGTCGCGGTGACGTCCGGCCCGGGGGCGCGGCGCAGCCGGTCGCCGCCGACCATCAGGTGGCGCAGCGCCAGTCCGGCGGGCCAGGGCCGGCCGAGAACGAGCTCGGCCAGCGGGGTGGGCAGCACGGTGGCGGTGATCCGGGCCTCGCGGAACCAGTCGGTGAGCGCGCCGGAGTCCCAGCGGACGGCCTCGGGGGCGACGACGAGCGCCGCGCCGGAGGTGAGGCCGGCCCACAGCTCCAGCAGGTGCGGGTCGAAGGCCACCCCGATCAGCAGGCTGTGCCGGGCTCCGGGGCCGAGGCCGGTCAGCTCGCGGTACCAGTGCAGCAGCGCGCCGAGCGCCGGTTCGGTGACGGCGACGGCCTTGGGGGTGCCGGTGGAGCCGGAGGTCAGCACCGCGTAGTGGGTGCCGACCGGTACGGCCGTCTGCCCGTCGGCTGTCAGGACGGCGAGCACCTCACCGGCGGACGGCAGGTCCAGCTCCAGCCGCTCACCGCCCGGCGGCAGGACGGCCGGTTCGCCGACCAGGCAGGCGGGGCGCAGCTGCTCGGCGACGGCCTGCAGCCGCCGCTCGCCGGGGCGCGGGCCGAGCGGCAGGTGGACGGCGCCCAGTTTGGCGGCGGCCAGGGTGACGGCGACCAGCGCCACCGAGTGGCCGAGGCAGACGCCGACCAGGTCGCCCTTGCCGACCCGGCCGCGCAGGGACTCGGCGACGGCGTCTGCGAGGCGGTCGAGCTCGGCGTAGCTGTAGCTCTGCTCGCCGTCGATCAGGGCGGGCGCGTGCGGGGTGCGGTGCGCCCAGCTGGTGAACAGGTCGAGGACCCCGCCGTCCTGGTGCGGACGGCCGTACCCGATGCTCAGGGATTCCATCGAAGTCTCCGGATTCTGGTCAGCGCGGACGGTCATGCGGGCGGTCACTTCGTTCCGCCGATCGTCCCGCCGACGAGGGCGCGGGCCTGGTCGGCCAGCACCGCATGGCGGAACAGGACGCGCAGCGGCGGGCGGCTGCCGAGGTGCGGTTCCAGGTGGGCGGCGAGCTGGGCGGCGAGCAGCGAGTGGCCGCCGACCTCGAAGAAGTGCGAGTCCGCGGTGAAGCGGTCGTGGCCGAGCACCTCGCGCCAGGCGGCGGCGATCAGCTCCTGGCCGGCATCGGCGAAGGCACTGGGCGCGCTCTCCCGCTGCACGGGGGCCTCGTCGGCGAGCCGGGCCAGGGCGGCCCGGTCGGGCTTGCCGCCGGGCAGGGTGGGCATCTCGGGAACGGCCGTCCAGGTGGCCGGGACGAGTCCGCCGGGCAGTCGGCGGGCCAGTGCCGTGTGCAGGGCGGCCTGGTCGGGGCGGTCGGTGCCCTCCAGGAAGCCGACCAGGCGCGGACCGGTCCGCGGGTCGGTGTGCAGCAGCACCGCGCAGGAGCGGCCGCCGAGTTCGGCGGAGGCGGCGGCCTCGATCTCCTCCAGCTCGATCCGGTGCCCGCGCAGCTTGACCTGGTTGTCGGCGCGGCCGAGGAACCGCAGTCGTCCCTCGGTGTCGCGGTAGCCGCGGTCGCCGGTGCGGTAGACCCGCTCGCCGCCGAGCGCGGGGACGGTGGAGAAGCGGGCCGCGGTGGGCTCCGGCAGGCCGACGTAGCCTTCGGCCAACAGGGCTCCGCCGACGACGAGTTCGCCGACGCAGCCGACCGGGAGCGGGCGCAGCGTCTCGTCCAGGACGTGGATCCGCACGCCGTCGATCTCGGTGCCGAGCGGGATCTCGCCGTCCTCGGCGACGTCGGCCTCGGTGATCCGGTGAACGGTGGAGGTGACGGCGGCCTCGGTGACGCCGTAGGCGTTGAGCACGGTGGTGGCCCCGGTCAGGCCGGCCAGCGCCCGGGCGGGCAGGCGCTCGCCGCCGAGGACGAGCAGCCGGGGCGTCCAGCGGCCGTCGCGCAGCGCCTCGCGCAGGTCCTTGCGCACGCCGAGCAGGTAGCTGGTCGGCAGGTTGGCGACGGTGACGCCGCGGGCGGCGAGTACGGCCACCAGCTCCGGGCCGGTGGGCACCTCGCGCTGCGGCACCACGAGTGCGGCGCCGACCGCGAGGGCGGGCAGCACCTCCTCCAGCGCCACGTCGAAGGACGGCCGGGCGAACAGCAACACCCGGTCGGCGGAGGTGAGTTCGTAGCGGGCGGCAATCGATGCGACGTACCCGGCGAGCGCCTCCCGGCCGACCAGGACGGGCTTGGGCACGCCGGTGGAGCCGGAGGTGTGGATGACGTAGGCGGCGCCCTCCAGCACGGCGGCGGGCTCGGCCTTCGGAAAGGCGGTGCCGTCCAGCAGCGCCGGGGTGACGCCCTCGGCGGGCAGTGCGAGCGCGCTCTGCCGGGTGGCCAGGACGAGCGCGGGGGCGAGCCGTTCCAGCAGCAGGCCGAGCCGGGCGGCCGGGTCCTCGGTGGACAGCGGCGCGTAGACGGCACCGAGGCGCAGACAGGCAAGCAGGGCGACCACGCTGTCGGCGCCGCGCGGCAGTACGGCGGCCACCGGCTGGCCGGGGGTGACTCCGGCGGCGCGCAGCCGCTCGACCAACTCGCTTACACGTCGGTCGAGTTCGCCGTAGCTGATGCGCTCGGCGCCGGCCAGCAGGGCGAGCGCGCCGGGGTCGTGGGCGGCGGCCGGGTCAAGCCCGACCGGGGTGACGGGGGCGGCCGGCTCGGCCTCGGGTGCGGGGGCGAGCTCGGCGAGCGCCGCCTCCGGCCGGTCGAGGTAGCAGCGCAGCAGCTCCAGCAGACGGTCGGCCAGCAGCACGGCCTCGGCCTCGCCGAAGAGGTCGGCGTCGTAGTCCCAGACCAGGGTCATCCCGGCGGCGCCGTGCTTCTCGCCGACCACCCGGCGGTCGTCGGGCAGCAGCACCAGGTCGAGGTCGAAGCGGGTGGTGCCGGTGTTGAAGCCCTCGTAGAGCGAGACCTCCAGGTCGGGTGCCTGGACATCGGGCAGGGCGGCGTCGTGCGCGCTGAACATCACGTTGAACAGCGGGTTGTCGGCGCCGCCGGTGTGCAGCCCGAGGCGGCGGGTCAGCTCCTGCACCGGCAGGTCCTGGTGCGGCAGGGCGCGCAGCAGGACGTCGGTGGTCTCGTCCACGGCCTCGGTGCCGGGGGCGGCCGGGTCGAGCCGAAGGCGCAGCGGCACCGTGTTGACGAACATGCCGACGGTGCTCTCGAAGCCCTCCGGCCGGTTGCCGACGGCGGTGCCCACCACGAGTTCGCGGTGGCCGCTGTGGCGGCGCAGCAGTTCGGCGAACAGGGCGAGCAGGGTGCTGAACGGGGTGTGGCCGTCGGCCTTGCTGCGCTCGCGCAGCCGCTCGGCGAGGTCGGCGCCGATCGACTGGCGCAGTTGGCCACCGCGGTGGCGCCGCTCGACGCCGGGCCGGGCCAGCCCGGGCAGCGTGACCTCGCGCGGGGCGTCGGCCAACTCCCGGGCCCAGAAGGCGAGGTCGCGCTCGCGGGCGGCGGGGTCGACGGAGCGGCGGGCGTGCTGCTCGTACGAGGGGGCGGTGGGCAGCTCGTACGGCTGGTCGAGGACGCGGGCCCGGTAGACGGTGAACAGGTCGCGCAGCAGGATGGCGAAGGAGTGGCCGTCGTGGACGAGGTGGTGCTCAACGTGGATCAGCCGGTGGTGGTCCTCGCCGAGGCGGACCAGGTGCCAGCGCAGCAGTGGCGCGCGGGAGGTGTCCAGCGGCTCCTCGGCCTCGGCGGCGAGCAGCCGGCGGAAGGCGGCCTCCGGGTCGGTCTCGGCGGTGAAGTCGCTGTGGCGAAGCTCCGGTTGGCAGTTCGCGGCGACCCGCTGGCCGGGCAGGCCTTCCGGTCGGGCCACCAACTCCAGCCGCAGGCCCGGGTGGTGGCCGAGGACGGTGGCGAGGCCCGTGTGCAGCGCGTCCCGGTCGAGGGCGCCCCACAGGTCGAGCACGGCGGTGAAGTTGTAGGCGCGACTGCCTGGCAGCATCTGCTCGTGCAGCCAGACGATCTCCTGCGAGGGAGAGAGTGCGAACATAGGTGATTCCTTGTGTGGTGGGCGTGTTGGCACCGCTGTGGCCGGGCGCGGGCGTGGGGTGGTCCCGGTGCGGCCGGGTGGGGGCCGAACCGCACCGGGGTGAGGGTGCGGCCCGGGGCTTGGGGGCTGCCGTCTGGCGGTCGTGCCGTCCAGAGGTCGTACGGTCTTGCGGCCTTGCGGTTGTGCGGCCTTGCGGTTGTGCGGCCTTGCGGTTGTGCGGCCTTGCGGTTGTGCGGTCTTGCGGTCTTGCGGTCTGTCGGTCTAGGAGAGGTGCTGGCGCAGGACGGTGAGCAGCTGCTCGAAGGCGGCCTCGGCGTCGGCGGACGGGAAGCGCTCGCTGTCCCAGGCCAGGCGGACCAGCAGCTCGTCGCCGTGCGCGGCGGCGACGGCGAGCGGCGCCGCGAGCGGCCGCCCGGCGAGGTGGACCTCCCGGCCGGGGACGCCGTCGAGCTCCAGCGGCGGGCGGCGGCGCAGGTCTTCCAGGGTGAGCATCGCGTCCAGCGCGCCCGACCAGGGGGAGCCGACGGCGCGGGCGGCGCGGACCACCTCGTCGAAGGGGGTGCCGGCGTGGTCGAGGTCGTCCCACCAGGCGTCGCAGAGCGCCTCCAGGTCGGCGGCGGGTTGCGTCGGCACGGCGTGCACCAGGGTGTTGAGGAAGCAGCCGAGCGCGGCGGGCGCGCCGGGCGGGCGGCCGCCCCAGGGGTAGCCGAGGGCGAGCGGGCCGTCCGCGCGGTGCAGCCGCTGGGCGGCGGCGCCGACGGCGTCCAGCAGGGCGGGGAAGACGGCGCTGCGAGCGGCGCCCTCGGCGGCGGGCAGCCGTTCGGTGAGCATGCCGGTGGCCGTGGCCGCGCCGCCGCCCGCCCCGGTCAGGCCGCCGAGCCGGCGTCCCCAGTGGGCCTGGGCGGCCGGGCCGGCGGCGGCCTCCTCGGCGACGAGCTGGAGTTCGACGGCCTTCCGGAAGTCGGCCAGGGCCTGCCGGTCCGGGCCGGGCGCGGGCGGCTCGTCCCGCCGGTAGGCCTCGGCGAGCTCGCCGACGAGCGTCCCGAGGGACTGCTCGTCGCAGGCCGCGTGGTCCAGCGCGAGGGCGAGCAACTCCTCGTCCCCGTCCGGGTCCTGGGCGACCAGCAGGCGCAGTGCGGGGCCGTCGAGGGGCCAGTCCAGCAGGGCCGCGCGCAGTGCCGCCTCGGCGGTGCCGTGGCCGGCCACGTCGATCCGGGCGGCCTCGACGGAAGGCCCGCCGGCCCGCAGCACGGGCGTGCCGCGGACGGTCGTGAAGCCGCCGCACAGCGCGGGGTGGCGGACGGCGACCGCGGCGGCCGCGCGGCCCAGCCGGGCCAGGTCGAGGGTTCCGCGGGGGTAGGCGAGGAACAGCGGGACGATGTCGGAGCGGGTCAGCGGGTTGAGTCGCCGGGTGATCAGGAACCGCCGCTGGGCGCCGGTCAGCGGGAGCAGCTCCACCGGGGAGTCGGCGGCGGCGGAGCGGTACCGGGCGAGGTAGGCGGCGGTGATGCTGGCGTGCACGGAACGGTCTCCGGTTTCCGGTTTCGGCTCGGGTGCTCGGGCCACACGGTCAGAGGGGCACGGGGCCAGAGGGGCACGGGGTCAGAGGGGCACGGGGTCAGGGGGTCATGGAGTCAGGGGGTCATGGGGTCAGTGGGTGGTCGGGCTCGCGGCGGGCTGCTCGGCGGCCGGGGTCTCGTCCCGGGTCCGCGCCGCGGGCAGGTCGCGCATCCGCCGCAGCGGCGAGAGCAGCAGCGGCAAGGGCACCAGCATGAAGCCCGCCGCACAGACCCACAGGGCGGTGCGCGGCCCGGACCAGTCGGCGACGAGTCCGCCGCCGAGGGCGCCGAGCGGCATGGTGCCCCAGACCAGGAAGCGCATGGTGGCGTTCATCCGCCCGAGCAGCTCGGGCGGGCAGACGCTCTGCCGGAAGCTGACCTGCGCGACGTTGTAGGCCACCGCACCGAACAGCACCACGCCCGAGGCGAGGCCGAACAACCACACCCCCGCGCCGTCCTGGGACAGCGGCCACAGCAGCGCGAACGGCGCGCTCACCAGGGTGGACAGCCAGATCAGCCGGGCCTGCCCGACCCAGCGGGCGAGTCGCCCCGCGCACAGCGCGCCCGCCAGCCCGCCGACGGCGGAGGCCGACAGCAGCGCGCCGATGGCGCCGGGCGGCAGGTCGAGCACCCGCACCCAGAACACCGTCTGCACGGCCATCAGTACGGCGGCGAACAGATTGGCGGTGGCGGTGGCGGTGGCAATCGCCCGCAGCAGCGGGTGTCCGAGGACGAAGCGCACGCCCTCGGCGACCTCGGCGCGCAGCGAGCGCCCGGGCTCGGGCTCGGGCCGCACCTCCTCGACCCGGATCCGGGCAAGCAGCAGGGCGGAGGCGAGGTAGCCGCAGGCGTCCGCCACGATGGCGAGCGGCGCGCCGAGCAGTTGGACCAGCCCTCCGCCGAGGCCCGGCCCGGCGATCTGCGCCGAGGACCGTACGGTTTCCAACGCCCCGTTGCCGCCGACCAGTTGCTCGCGGGGCAGGACGACGGGCAGGAAGGACTGGTGGGCCACGTCGAAGAAGACCGTGGCCACGCCGGTGACCAGCGCCACCAGGTAGAGCTGCGGCATGGTCAACACGCCGAGGGCCGCCGCCGGCGGGATCGAGCCGACAGCGATGCAGCGCACCACGTCCGCGCGGATCAGCACCGGGAGCTTGCGCATCCGGTCCAGCCAGGCGCCGGCCGGCAGGCCGACCAGCAGGAACGCCGCGGTCTCGGCGGCGGTCAGCAGGCCGACCTCGAACGGTGTGGCGTCGAGCGCCACCACCGCCACCAACGGCAGGGCGACCAGGGTGACCTGACTGCCCGTCTGGGCCACGGCGGCTCCGGTCAACAGCAGCCGGAAGTCACGGTGCCCGAGCAGGCGGGCTCGGCGTGGGCGAAGCGTCTCGTTCATTGATGCGACTCTCGGTCACCTCTTCGATACGCGGCAACCGCCGGAACCGTTTCCGGACGAACCGCGAATCGGCCGGATCCCGCCACTGTCGCGACCGGCCCTTGTGCCTCCCTTACGACCCCTTATGCCCCGGCGCCGATCCGCCGCGACGCCGCACCCACCCGTCGACCAAGGCAGCGCGGCCCGACGGGGGATCCGGGCCGCCTGCGAGCCCAGCGGTCCAGATCACCGTCCGATATCCGGACACCCTCTTTCCGGCCACCGGACCACCTCAGTCAACTTGGCCGGATTCCGTAGAACGCTTACCGTCCGCAACCTCTCCGTGATATAGGCGTGACCGGGCCGAACCATGGACCACAGGGCCGGCCGACCGCTCCTCCCCGTGCTCTCGCCTGCGCTCCGCCCGGCGCTCTAGCCGGCTCCACGGCGGGTCACCGCGAGCACCGCCATGTCGTCGTCGCGCGGCCCGCCGGTCCACCGCGCCACGTCCGCCACCAGCGCGTCCAGCGCCTCCCGGGGGCCCGCGAACGGGCCGAGCGGGGCCAGCCCGAGCACCGCGTCGTAGAACTCCCCGGCCGCGTTCCGCGCCTCGGTCACCCCGTCGGTCACCAGCAGCAGCGTGCACCCCGGCGGGAACGGCCGGGTCTCCGGCTCCGGCCGTTCCACCCCCAGCGCGCCCATCCCGAGCGGCAGCCCCGGGTCGGCCGCGTCCCACCGGCGCACCGGGGGATCACCGCCCAGCAGGTACGGCCCGGGGTGTCCGCAGTCCAGCGTGCGCGCGGTCCCCTCCCCCGGCGGGAACTCCACCAGCAGCGCCGTGATGAACCCCTCCAGCCGCAGTTCCTCGCTCAGCCGGGCGCTCTCCCTGGTCAACGAGCGCTCCAGCGCGTCCGCGAGCGCGGCGAGGTCCGGCGCGCGGTGCGCTTCCTCTCGGAACGCGCCCAGCAGCACCGACACCGCGCCCACCGCGTGCAGCCCCTTGCCCCGCACATCGCCGATCAGCACCCGCACCCCGTACGGAGTGACCTGCAGCGCGTACGCGTCCCCGCCGATCAGCGCCTCGTCCTGGGCGGCCCGGTAACAGGCCGCGACCTCCAGCTCCCCCACCCGCCCCGGCGGCTCCGGCAGCACCGCCCGCTGCGCCGCCTCCGCCACCGACCGCACCCGCGCCAGCCGCCGCCCGTGCCGCGCCACCACCCGGTTCACCCCGACCCCGAGCAGCGCCGCGAACGCCGTGTTCACCACCTCCAGGTAGCCGTCCTGGGTCCCGATCGAGCCGCCCAGCGCCGACAGCACCACGATGCCCGCCACGTTCGCCACCCCGACCGCCACCGTGTGCCGCAGCGCCAGCAGCGCCCCGGACAGCACGGCGGCGGCCGCCAGCAGTGGATCTCCCCAGTAGTCGGCCTGATCCAGCGAGTTCCACACCAGCCCGCCGACGATCAGCAACCACGGCGCGACCCGCACGTACGGCGGCCACTGCACGGACCTCTGGGCCATCGGCGACCTGGCTTCCGTCTCGCCCTGCACTCGGAAGGGGTGCTTTCCGATCGTAGGCACGGGTGTGCCGGGGCGCAGGTCCGGCGGCGGGAGGGGTCCGCGCCGTGAGGGGCTGGCGGAACTCGCGCGACGGGCCGCCGCCGGCGGCCGACACCCCCTACCCGCCCCACGCGAACCGCTCCGCCCCCTCCCCCGCCAGCAGCCCGCGCGGCACCCGCCGCCCGTACGCCACCAGCAGCAGGTGCTCCGCCCGGCCCTCCACCACCGACCGCCCCTGCCCGTAGGACCACTCCACATCCGTCGCCCGTAGCCGCACTCCGTCCAGCCGGGCGCCGAAGAAGCGCACGCTACGCACCGAGACAGCGCCCAGCAGGGCGGCGGCACGGGGCAGCGGGAGCCGCGGCGCCAGCCCGAGGGCCACGGTGATGTCGAGGCCGTGGACCGCGTCGTGGGCGAGGGCCGCGATCCGGCCGCCGACCGGGGGCCGCCAGGGGTGGTCGGCGTGGTCGGCCATGGCGGCGGACAGTTCACGGTCGGTGAGGGTGGCGGCGTCGCGGCGGGCGACGCGGTCGGCCATCCGGTGGATGCTGCCGCCGGAGCGGGCGAGCTCCCAGACCGTCCGGGCCGTCGAGTGCCGGAAGCCGGTGCTCTGGTGGGCGGCCACCTCGCGCACCCGCCAACCCTCGCACAGCGACGGCGATTCCCACTGCTCCGCCGTGAAGCCGGCGAACACCTCGGCGAGTTCCCGACGCTCCGCCGCGATCTGCTCGCGGATCCACTCCACACCCTGTTCCTGCCGCACGCTCTCCATGTCCCCAGCCTGCGGCCGGGACCGTCCGCACGTCCAAGACCAGGCGGTTCTGCCACCTATGATCAACAGTTATGGAACTCCGGCAGCTCCAGTACTTCGTCACCGTCGCCCAGCACGGCAGCTTCACCCGGGCGGCCGCGCTGCTGCACCTGAGCCAGCCCGGAGTGAGCGCCCAGATCCGGCAGCTGGAACGGGAGTTGGGTCACCCGTTGCTCGATCGATCGAGCCGCACCGTCCGACTGACCCGGGTCGGCGAGGCGGTGCTGCCGCACGCCCAGGCCGCCCTCGCCGCCGCCGCGGCGGCCCGGCAGACCGCGCAGGAGTTCGGCGGGCTGCGGCGCGGGCACGTCCGGCTCGGCATGGTCGCCGGGGCGGCGCTCACCCCACCGCCCGCCCTGGGCACCTTCCCCGGGCTCGCCACCACGCTCGCCGCCTTCCGCCAGGAGCACCCCGGCATCGACTTCTCGCTCGCCGAGGACACCACCGCACGGATGCTGGCCGCCCTGCGCGAAGGACGGCTGGACCTCGCCGTGATCGGCCTGCCCACCGCCGAAAGGGGGCGCGAGGGCGACGACGGCTGGACGGCGCTCGCCGGGCTCGCCCTGCACACCGTGCTGGAGGTCCCGCTGGTCGCGGTCTGCCCCGAGGACCATCCGCTGACGGCCGCCCCCGACGGTCCGCTGCCCGTCGCCGCGCTCGCCGGGCACGATCTGGTGGGCACGCCGCGTGGCACCGGTCTGCGGACGGCCCTGGAGCGCGCCCTCGCCGACGCGGGCGTGAGCGCGACCGTGGCCGTGGAGGCCGCCGCCCCACCCCAGTTGGCCGAACTCGCCGCACACGGCCTGGGCGTGGCGGTGCTGCCGGACCCGGGGCCTGCCCCCGGTCTGCGGATCCGGCGGCTGGCCGACCCCGTCCCGCGCGTACGGATCACCCTGGCCTGGCCCACCGGGCGGCGGCCGGCACCGCCGACCGCCGCCCTGCTGGACCACCTGCGCGCCACCTACCCGGGCCCCTGACCGGCGCCTACGCGGCGGCCGCCGCGCCGTCGCCGATGTGCAGCACCGCGGCCGCCCCGTCGAAGCCGGCCCGGTCGAAGAAGTAGCCCTGCTGCGGGGTCGTGTCCGTCCGGGCACGGGCTTCACCGGGCGTCGGCGTCGCCACCAACTCCCAGGCGGTGTCCGGCCGCTGCAGCAGGGCCTCGTACGTCCCCGGGGCCGGCTCACCGAGCCCCAGCGCCTCGCTTCGCCCGAGGCTCCCGGCCACGAAGACGTACCGCGCGCCCAGCAGCGGGCCGACGATCCGGCCCGCGCCGTTCCAGCGGCAGTCCAGCTCGCCACCGGCCCAGGTGCTCGGAGCCTGCTGGAGGTGCAGGTTGTGGGCGAACACCAGGGTCGGGCCGCGCTCGGCCTCGACGGCCCGGATGTCCAGCAGGTTCTGCGCCATCAGGGCGTCCCGCAGTCCGAGCAGCCCGGACACCCGCTCGCTCAACCCGAGGCCCTGGACCGCCGCCTGCGCGTGGTAGCGCAGCAGTCCGAGCCCGGCCCGCAGGTGCGTCCCGGCCCGGAACCACTCGGCACGCGAGCTCGATTCGATCAATTCTGGTGCCCGTAGATACAGTTGGGTCATCAGGTCGTCGGCGATGCGGCGCAGCGTCGTGGCCTCGGGCGTGGCGCCGGGCGAGCTCGCCGCGTCCAGCACCGCCTGCTCGCTGCTCCAGCACTCGTCCCCGCCCGTCAACGCGGCGATGTCGAGGTCGAGTCGGAGGTAGTCCCGGACGTGTTCGAGGTAGCCGCGCGGGCTGGGGGCCATGGTGTTCTCGGTCGGGATGTCGAAGCCGTGGAAGGCCAGGCGCTCCCCGGCCTCCCGATCGCGGTTGAACTCGCGCATCCAGGCGATGAGTTGGCGGTTGCCGGGCTGAGCGCCGAAGCCGTGGGTGAAACCTTCGGCCAGCACCGTTTCGAGGGTGCCAGCGCCGCCCCGGACGTAGTCGTCCGCGGCGAGCGCGGCCACCCGGTCCGTCTCCAGTGCGATCGAACGGTAGCCCCGCTCGACCAGTTGGGCGAAGAGTTGGTTGCGGACCCGGCCGAAGGCCGGCTCCTGGTGCGTCGGCTCGCCGAGCGCCAGGAGTTCGCAGGAGGGGGTGAGGAAGTCTCGGATGTCCTGACTCATGGACCTCAAGCGTATCCTTGAAAGCTCGGTTGAGACTTTCAGCAGCAGACTCGCTCAACCACCGGGACAAGTCTCAAAGGGAGTCCAACGCCATGCGCCCCGCCGACCTCGCGCGCGAGCACGGCCTCTCGACCCAGGCCGTACGCAACTACGAGCGCGACGGTTTCCTCCCGCCCGCCGACCGCACCCCCAGCGGCTACCGGATCTACACCGAACGGCACGCCGCCGCCCTGCGTGCCTACCTCGCCCTGGTCTCCGGGTACGGTCACGCCACCGGCGGCCGGATCATGACCGCCGTCCACGCCGACCGCCTCGACCAGGCACTGACCGCCATCGACCGCGGCCACGCCCAGCTGCTGCGCGACCGGGAGACCCTCGCCGCCGTCCGCGAGGCCGTCGACCACCTCACAGCCGGACCGGCCACCCCCGCCGAACCCACCGAGCGCCTCCTCCGCATCCCCGGCCCGCTCAGCATCGGCGACCTCGCCCACCGCCTCGGCCTCACCCCCGCCACCCTGCGCACCTGGGAGGCCGCCGGCATCCTCACCCCGCCCCGCGACCGCGCCACCGGCCACCGCCGCTACCGCCCCGACGACGTCCGCGACGCCGAACTCGCCCACCTGCTGCGCCGCGGCGGCTACCCCCTGGCCCACATCGCCACCGTGGTCCGACAGATCCGCACGGCGGGCGGTACGGACACCCTGGCCGAGGCCCTCGACGCCTGGCACCACCGCCTCACCACCCGGGGCCGCACGATGCTCACCGCGGCCACCCGGCTCGACGCCTACCTCGCCCTCGGGACCGGTGGGTGATCAGTACGGGTTCGGGGCCGTCCGCGACCAGCCCGATCACCTCGGCCTCACCGTCCCCGAGGACGATCCGCCGGCTCCCGCCCCGGCAGCCGCCCGCCCGGGCGGGGTCCGGGTGAGCGTCTCCGACGCCGAGGAGTCGGGCACCCACCCTCCGGGTCGCCCTCTCCCTGGCACCCGGCTGGGTGGAGGAACAGCGGGCCCTGCTCAAGCTGATCCGGGACGCCTTCGCGTCCGAGGTGGTCGAGGTCGGCTCCGGCGTCCACGCCTGGCGCGGGCAGCGGCTCGCCATGCACTGACGATCCGTCAGTTCGCTTTCACGACGACGGTTCCCATCCGGCCGAGCGAGCGGTCAGGGAGGACGGCGAGGAAGAGCAGGGTCGCACCGCCGAGCATGAACAGCGCGAGGTGGTGCAACCCACCCGTGGTGGCGCCGTGCGGGAAGAATGCCGCGTTCGCCGCCGAGGCGGCCATCGCGCCGAGGTACATGAAGGTGCGCAGCAGCCCGGCCGCGGAGGCGATGGCGGCCGGGTCGGCCTGGTGGTACAGAGCGGTCTGGTTGCCGAGCCCGATCAGCCCCTGCGGGACTCCCGCCAGCAGGCCGACGGCGATGAGCACGGTGACCGCACTGGTCGAGCCCAGCAGCAACAGGGCGGCGCTGGCGGCCATTTGGAAGACCGATCCGACCACCAGCTTGCCGCGTACGGCCGCACTGCGGCCGGTGATGACGGAGACCGCGAGGCCGGTGAGCGAGAGCGGCAGCAGGACCAGCCCGGCGGAGGCCGCACCCAGGCCGCGCCCCTCCTCCAGCCACTGGGTGTAGCCGTAGAGGAAGGCGTAGGTGCCCGTGTTGCCGAGGACCTGGCGCGAATAGGTGGCGATCAACGGACGGTTGCGGGCGAGCGCCCGCAGGTCGATGAAGGGGTCGCCGGTCCGCGTCTCGCGCACGGCGAAGCCGACGGCGGCCAGGACGGTGAGCACCGGCAGGTACCAGAGCGCGGTGCCGGGCTTCATCACGAACAGCATCAGCGTCAGCAGGAGGACGGCGAACAGTGCGATCCCGGCGTGGTCGAGCCGGTCCTCCCGGTTCCGGCGCGGCGGGGTGGCGGGCAGGCGGGAGAGCCCGAGGGCCAGGCAGGTCAGCGACAGCGGGACGTTGACGGCGAAGACCGTCCGCCAGCCGCCGAGCCCGATCAGCAGGCCGCCGAGGGTCGGTCCGACCACGGCGACGGTCTGGCCGGCGACGGCGAGCGCGGTCAGCACGCCGGTGGGGCTGCTCTGCCCGGTCCGCTCGGCTTCGCTGCGCGTGAGGTGTATCGCGGCGGGGTACGCGGCGGAGGTGCCGAGGCCGAGCAGCACCCGGGCGACGACCAGCAGCCCGAGCGAGGGCGCCAGCGCACCGAGCAGTCCGGCGAGGCCGACCAGAGCCGTTCCGGCCAGGTAGAGCCGGCGCGGTCCGTAGTCGTCCACCAACCGCCCGATCACCGGCTGGCCGACGGCGGTGGCGAGGTAGAGCGCGGTGACCAGCCAGGCGGTCTCGGCGGGCGGCGCGCCGAAGGCGGTGCCGACGGGGACCAGGGCCACCGCGATCATCGAGGAGTTGATCGGGTTGAGCACCGAGCCGAGCACCATCGGGGCGAGCAGTCGGCGGTTGAACTCGCCGCTGTGGGTGGGCTGTTCATCGGGGCGCCCGGACCGTTGACCGCTCGGCGACTGGCGGCGGACGCGGAGTCGGGCCAGCAGGGTCGACGGGCCGCTCATCGCCGGTTCAGCCGATCGATCAACGGCAGCGCCGCCAGCACGGTGGCGCGCTCGGCCTCGGTGAACTCCTCCTTCAGGGCGCGGGCCAGCCACTCCTCGCGCGCCCGGCGGCTGTCCGCGATCCACGCGAGCCCCGCCTCGGTGAGGCTGACCAGCTGGCGGCGCCCGTCCTCGGGGTCGGGCCGGCGCCCGACCAGGCCGTGTTCCTCCAACGCGGCGAGGGTGGCGGCCATGGACTGCGGGCGGACCCGCTCCGCGGCGGCCAGCACGCTGGCGGAGGCCGGGCCGTCGCCGATCAACCGACTGAGGACGGCGGTCTGGGAGGGGGTGAGATCGCTGGCGCCCTGGATCTTCTCCTGGAGGGTCCGGCGCAGGCGGCTGAAGACGGCGCGCAGCTCCCGGGCCGCAAGTGCGGCGGAGTCAGCCGGGCCGGCGGGATCGGCCGGCTCTGCTGGGGCTTCGAGGGCGGCTGGGGCGGTTCGCTTCTCGGTCACGACTCCACGGTAATTTCATCAGTCTGGACTGTCCAGTCTAGCTGTACATTTTTCGCCGGCGCCCGGCTCCCGTGCGCTCAACGACCGTCGCGGCCCGCGACAATGGCCTCGTGATCGACAAGCAGCTCCGCGCCGTCCTCGCCGAGGACCCGGTGATCCTTCGGGACGGGATGGTCGAGCGGCGGCACCGCGCTCGACCCGGAGATCGTCAACGGGCCGAGCTGGACCGGTCGACGGACGGACGGGCCGCCTTCCCGCGGTACCCGCGCGGCGAGGGCCCCGAAGTCCCGTTCCCCGGCGGCGGCCACGTCCACGACCACCTCGGCGGCCTCCCGTCCTTCCCGAGCGGCAAGGCCTTAGTCGACGCACCCTGGCGGTACCTCTTCGCCCACTCGGACGCCCGGGACGAGGGCGATCCGTACGTCCTCGACTTCGGTTACGACGACGGCTTCGGCTTCCTCAGCCCGGACGGTTCGGAAGGCCGCTTCTTCTGGGACATCGGGTAACCGCCCCCAACCCCCTTCTCACTCAAAGGAGTCACCATGCCCACCACCCCCCTCACCGTCGCCGTCCTCGGACCGGGCGGCGTCGGCGGCCTGATCGGCGGCCTGCTGGCGCGCGACGGCCACCGGGTCGTCTGCCTGGCCGGCGAGGAGACCGCCGCCGTCCTCAACCGGGACGGACTGCGCGTCGACAGCGGCGCGTTCGGCGAGTTCACCGCCCGGGTCGAGGCCGCGACCGAGCTGCGCGAGCCGGTCGACGCCGTCTTCGTGACGGTGAAGGAGACGGCGCTGGCCGCCGCGCTCGACCGGCTCCTGCCGCAGGCCGTCGGCGGCGCGATCGTCGTCCCGCTGCTCAACGGCCTCGACCACATGGCGCTGCTGCGCGAGCGCTTCCCCGCCGCGCGGGTCGTGGCCGGCACGATCCGGGTCGAGGCCACCCGTACGGCACCCGGCCGGATCGAGCACACCAGCCCGTTCGCCACTGTCGAACTCGCCGCCCCGGTCGAGGAGTTCGCCGAGCAACTGCGGCACGCCGGTCTGGACGTCACCCTGCGCGAGGACGAGACGGCGATGCTCTGGAGCAAGCTCTCCTTCCTCGCCCCCTTCGCCCTGCTGACCACCCGGCACGCCGACGGGATCGGCGTCGTGCGCACCGAGCACCGGGCCGAACTCCTCGCCGTGCTGGACGAGATCACCGCCGTCACCAAGGCGGTCGGCGCACCGGCCGACCCGCGGGCGCTGCTCGCCGCCTTCGACCGCATCCCCGCGACGATGAAGTCCTCGATGCAGCGCGACGTGGAGGCCGGCCGCCCGACCGAGCTGGACGCGATCGGCGGCGCCGTGCTGCGGGCCGCCGAGGCGCACGGCGTCGACACCCCGACCATCGCCCGGCTGGTTCGCGAACTGTCCTGACGAAGTCGCCCGGCAGACCCGGCGATTCCGGTTGCGGGACGGCTGACTCCACGAGTAGAACTCCTCAGGTGACGTCAGCCGACCACCGCAGCGCTCCCGCGTGGAGCCACATCGAGGACTTCCTCCGCGCCCACGAGGCCGACCGGATCCCGCATCCGGGCGGCACCCTGCTGGAGCACCTGGCCCGGGTGGCGGCCCGGTTGGCGGAGTGGGGCACCGACTCCGCCGTCCAGGCCGCCGGGCTCTGCCACGCCGCGTACGGGACCGACGGGTTCGACGGCGCCCTGCTCGGGCTGGACGAGCGGGACACCCTAGTCGAACTCGTCGGCCACCGCGCCGAGGCGCTCGTCTACCTGTACGCGAGCTGCGGCCGAGCCGCCGTCTACCCGCGTCTGGGGCGGGACGAACGGCCGCTGTTCCACGACCGGTTCAGCGGGGACGACCACATCCCGCCGGAGGAGGACCTGCGCGCCTTCCTGGCCATCACGGTCGCCAACGAGCTCGACGTACTCGCCCACAACGCCGAACTGGCCGACCGTTACGGACCGAGCCTGTACCAACTCTTCGCTGGTGTACGGGACTTGCTGCCGACCGCCGCCTGGCAGGCCTGCGCGGCGCAGCTCGGACCGTAGGTCGACCCGTAGACCGGCGGGCAAACCAGCGAACCGACGGATCATCACCATCCTTCATCGCCTCAGACATCGCCGACCGTTCACCCGCCCCTTCCGGAACCGCCCCACGGCGGCCGGGCGTTCTTGAGAACGGGAGGGATACAGACATGACACTGAAGCCGTACCGCCTCGCCGTCGCCGCAGTCGCACTGCTCGCGGCGGCCCCCTTGTTCACCGCGTGCAACAACGCCGACCAGGCACTCGACTGCGGAAAGCGGGCGATCAGCCTCACCGGCGATGTCCAGGACCTCACCGACTCGGCCCTCAACGTCGGCCAGATCACCGACGACAGTCGGCGCAAGCACACCGTCACGGCCCTCAAGAAGATCGCCGACGATGCCCAGAGGATCCGGCACGACGGCGGCGGCAAGGTCGACGCGGCCGCCGACAAGCTGTCCAAGGCCGCCAGCGATGCCGAAGACGCCGTCTCCAAGGGCAGGCAGCCCGACTTCGGGCCGATCGGCGACGCCGCCGGCGACCTGACCAAGGCCTGCGCCGGCGCCTGACCACGGCCTCCGTCGCGCAGCCGGCCCAGCCCGCGCGCCGGAGCCCGACCACCACGCCCAACGAGCCCGGGAACGCCGGCCGTCCGACGCTCCCGGCCTGTCGCCGCCGCCCGGGCGGCGCCAGGCGGTAGGAATGGGCACCGGACCGAACCGCACCCCGGAGGCACCGGTGAACCACCCGATCCTCGACCAGATAGAGCAGCTGCGCGCCGATCTGGCCCCCGGCGACACCACCCCCGCGTTGGTCGCGGCGCTCACCGAGGGCACCGCCCCACTCACGGCGGTGGGCGAACTCGCCGCCCAGCAGCACCGGATCATCGCCTCCGACCGGCGCAGCCTGCTACTGCTCGCCACCCGTTGCGCCGACCGGCCGCTCGGGGCGTGGTTCGCCACCCTGGCGGAGGGCGAGAGCACCGCGCTGCGGACCCTGCCCGCCCTGGCCGCCGCCTGCGGCCTCGACCGGCAGGCGGTGGCGGCCCGTCCGCCGCTGCCCGGCTGCCAGGCCTACCCCGGCTACCTCGCCTGGCTCGCCCTGAACAGCCTCCCGGCCGCCGCGGCCGCCGCCCTGGTGGCCAATTTCGCGGCCTGGGGCGGCTACTGCGCCACCGTCGCCCACGCCCTTCGCCACCGCTACGGGTTCTCGGACGACGCCTGCGCGTTCTTCGACTTCTTCGCCCAGCCCGCGGCCGAACTGGAGCAGCAGGCCGCCGACGCCCTCGGGCCCGACCCGCTGGACGGGCGGGCCCTGGCCACCGCCCGGGAGTACGGTCTGCTGCTCCAGGCCTACGAGCACCTGTTCTGGGACACCCTCAGCCGGTAGGGCCCGTAGAAGACAGCCGTCGGCTCACGCCTGCCAGTGCGGCTTGCCGCTGACCATCCGGCAGGAGATCACCCGCCCGCCGGCGTCGTGGGTGCTCTTGCCCAGGTCGTCGTTGCGGCAGAACTGCCCGGCCGCGTAGCAGTTGCCCGCGTTGGAGCGGAGCTCGCACTGTGCACCGCCCGCCGCCGCGGTGTGCTGCGGCTCCGGGTCGGTCGGCGGCTGCGCGGTGGTCACCTTCGGCTGCGGCGCCTTGGGCGGAGCCGACTGTGGATGGGTGGGCGGGGCCGCGGGCGGGGCGACGGTCGAGGTGGGCGCAGGGTCGGGTGCGGCCGGGGTGGTGGCCGCCGGCGGCGCCGGAGCCGCGGCCGCGGCCGAGGTCGGCGTGGCCGCGACGCTCGGCGCGGACGAGGCCTTGGCCCCGCCGTCGGCCGCCGAAGGGTCGCAACCGGTCAGCGTCAGACCGACGGTGAGGACGAGTCCGGCGAATCCGGCCAGGCCGGCCGCCCGGCGACGGCCGGGTATCCGTGAAGGCATGGGAGGAGAACGCTCCGTTCCGTTTGGATGAGGCGTGCGATTCAAGCAGACCCCGGACACGCCGCACGCACGGTTTCCCCACTCGTTGGCAGATCGAGACATTCCGACTACCGAGCGCAATCACCCCCGAGCGCGACCAGGCCCAGGGCGTGACCTCGGGCGGCTCCGCCGGCTGCACCTCGGGCGGTGAGACCTACTTCCAGCCGGTCAACCCGATCCTCAGCACCTACGGCCTGACCGTGGCCGCCGGCTGACGAGAGAGCCCACCGGTCGTCAGCGCAGCCCCGCCGTCCGGCGCTCGAACACCTCGGGGCGGGCGGTCTCCAGCGCCGTGGAGACCGCGCCGAGGAGCACCGCCTCCTCCCCCAGGAGGCTCGGTGTGAGCGTCGGACGCATCGGGGCGAGCTTGTGCAGGGCCTGCTCCAGCGGCTCCAGGAGGAGGTCCGCACTGCTGCCGATGCCGCCGCCGAGCACCACCAGGTCCGGGTCCAGGATCGCGGACAGCACGGCGACGGCGTAGGCGAGCCGCTCCGCCTCCCGCTCCACCGCGCGGACCGCCGCGCCCTCGCCCGCCCGGGCCCGCTCGAAGACCTGCTTGGCGGTCAGCCGCTTCCCGCCCTGACCGGTCAGCCCGAAGTCCCGGGCGGCGCGCACCACGGCGTCGGCCGCGGCCTCCTGCTCGATGGTCGCGGCCGGCTCGCCCGGGCGGGCGGGCAGCGGCACCAAACCGATCTCGCCCAGCGCGCCGTGCGCGCCGAGCAGCAGTTCGCCGTCCTTGACCACGCCGACCCCGAGCCCGGTGCCGACAAGCAGGTAGGCGAACATCCGGCTGCCGCGCCCGGCGCCGAGGGTGTATTCGCCGAGCGCGGCGAGGTTGGCGTCGTTGGCCACCGTGACGGCCGTGCCCAGGCCCTCCCCGATCCGGTCGAACAGCCCCGGCCGGCCCCAGCCGGGCAGGCTGGAGGCGTAACGGACGTCGCGCCGCTCCTCGTCCCACACGCCCGGGGTGCCGATCACCGCGTGCACGATGTCCGAGGCGGACAGCCCCGCCTCGGTGGTCGCCTCCCACGCGGCGGCGACCACCGCGTCCGCGACGGCGTCGGCGCTCCGACCGCGGTTGGCCACGTCCCGCCGGGCGACGACGGTACCGGCGAGGTCCGCGACGGCCACCCGCAGCCGGGCCCGGCCGACGTCCACCCCGAGCACGTGACCGGCCGTCGGGTCGACCTCGTACAGCACGGCGGTGCGGCCCCGCTCGGGGGCCAGCAGCCCGGCCTCGCGGACCAGCCCGGCCTCCTCCAGCTCGGCCAGCGCGGCCGAGACGGTGGGCTTGGACAGCCCGGTGTCCCGGGCGAGTTGGGCGCGCGAGGAGCCGCCGCCGGTGCGCAGCAGCTCCAGCAGCAGCCACTCGTTGTTGCTGCGCTGCCGCTGCCGGTTCCACGGCACCCCGGGTGCCCCGGCCGCCGGGCGACTGGTCGGCTGGTGGGGGCTCATCCGGTTCCTCCGGTCTGCTGCTGACGGTCCGGTGCGGGCGGCCAGGCGCCGAGGGTCCGGTGCGGGCGGCCTGGTGCTGGCAGCCCGGCGCAACCGGCGTCGGTCGGGCGGGCCTGGCACGACCCGCAGCGTCCGGGTGCCGGACGCCGCCGCCCAAGTATGACCGGTGATCATCCGGCGACCACCGCGCGGACCCGCCCTCGCGCCGACGCGGCGTCAGGCAATGTCAGGCGCCGTGGGCCGCCAACCAGCCGCCCGTCATCGCCTGCACCGCCGAGCCGTCCGCGTCCGCCAGCTTGGCGCCCACGAAGGCCCGGGCCGCCTCGGAGGTCTGCACCCGGAACGGCGGCCGCTCCGCGGTGAGCGCGGCGACGATCGGCGCGGCCGCCTCCTCGGGGGTCTGGGCGCCGCCGAAGGCCTTCAGCGTCCGGTCGACGTACGCCCGCAGGGCCGGGCCGTACGGGCCGGCGGCGGCGATCAGCGCGGGCACGTCGAGGTCCTGGTTGCCGATGAACTCGCTGGCCACCGCGCCCGGTTCGACGACGGTGACGGCGACGCCGACGGTGGCCGCGACGGGCGCCAGCGACTCCATGAAGCCCTCGACGGCGAACTTGGCCGCGCAGTAGGCCTCGTTGAAGGGCTGTCCGACCACGCCGCCGACGCTGGTCACGGTGACCACCCGGCCGCCGCTGGCCCGCAGGTGCGGCATCGCGGCCCGGGTCACCTCGACCACGCCGAAGTAGTTGACCTCCATGGCGGCGCGCACCGGCGCGAGCCCGTCCTGCTCCACGGTGCCGACGAAGCCCGCGCCCGCGTTGTTGACCACCGCGTCCAGCCGCCCGTGCCGGTCGAGGACGGTCGCCAGGCAGTCGGCGACGGAGGCCGGGTCGGTGACGTCCAGCCGCTCGACCTCGACCCGCCCGGCGACGCCCGCCTCCTCCGCCGCGCGGAGCAGGTTCCCGGCCCGTCCGGTGTCGCGCATGGTGGCGACCACCCGGCACCCGGCGCGGGCGGCGGCCACGGCGGCGGCGAGGCCGATCCCGGAGGAGGTGCCGGTGATCAGGACGATCCGGGTGCTTTCCATGCGGTCTCTCCTTCTGGCTTCCGGGCAGTGCCCGGATTCGGGTCAACTGTGTGCGTGTGCACGCACTCTACAAGTGCGTGTGCGTGCACGCAACTGGTCCGCCCCGGCTGCAACACCGTCTCCGACCAAAATCAAGGTTTCACCCCGTTGTGGGCGTGCCGCGCCACGGCACGTGATCATGGGCCTACGCGCTTCCGGCACGGCAAGCGAGCAGAGGGATCCCGCCCGCGAGGCCGGACCCCTCCGGCAGCGCCAGCGTCGTCGGCGGCGACTGGTACGAGACGGCCCGGCTGCCCTTCGGCCACACCCTGCTCGGCGCGGTCGCCGCACCGGCGGCCGTCGACCGGCGCCCCTCACAGCTTCGCCAGCGCCTGTTCCACGTCCACCCACAGGTCCTCCGGGTGTTCGATGCCCACCGAGACGCGTACCGTCCCCGCTCCGATGCCCGCCGCCGCCAACTCGTCGTCGGAGAGCTGCCGATGCGAGGTGCTGGCCGGGTGCAGCACCAGGGTGTGGACACCGCCGAGGGAGGGCGCCAGGGAGGCCAGCCGCACCGACTCGGTGAAGGTGCGGGCCGCCTCCCGGCCGCCGGACAGGTCGAAGGCGAGGACGCCGCCGTGGCCGGCCGGGAGGAGGCGGCGGGCGAGGTCGTGATCGGGGTGGGTGGGCAGGCCCGGGTAGTGGACGGCGGAGACCGCCGGGTGGGCGGCCAGCCGGGTGGCCAGGTCGAGGGCGGTGTCGCAGTGACGGCGGACCCGCAGGGCGAGGGTCTGCAGGCCGCGCAGGGTCAGCCAGGCGGCGAACGGGTCGACGCTGGCACCGAGTTCGGTCGCGAACTGCCAGACCTTCCGGTGCAGTTCGGCGTCGGCGAAGACGGCGATCCCGACCAGGACGTCCGAGTGCCCACCCAGGTACTTGGTGGCCGAGTGGATCACCACGTCCGCGCCGTGCTCGATCGGCCGGCACAGCAGCGGGGTCGCGAAGGTGTTGTCCACCACACTCACCACCCCCGTCCGCTTGGCGACTCCGATCAGCCCCGGCAGGTCCGTGACCCGGGTGGTCGGGTTGGAGACCGTCTCCAGATGCAGCAGCCGGGTGTCGGGCCGCAGGGCGGCCTCGACCTCGCCCGGGTCGTCGCCCGCCACGTGGGTCACCTCGACGCCCCACCGCTGGGCGAGGTCGGCCAGCATCGCGAAGGTGCCGCCGTACAGGCTCCGCTGGGCGACCACGTGGTCACCGGAGCGCAGCAGGGCGAGCAGCACGGTGTTGATCGCGCCCATGCCGGAGGCGGTGGCGACGGCGGCGGCGCCGCCTTCGAGGTCGGCGACGGCCGTCTCCAGCGAGCGGACGGTCGGGTTGCCGAAGCGGTTGTAGAAGAACGCCTCGCCCGGTCCGGCGAAGGCCCGCACGAGCTCGTCGCTGGTGTCGAAGGCGAACAGGTGGCTCTGGTGCAGCGGGATGCCCATCGGGCGGCTGCCGACGGACTCGGCGAGCGGCGGGTGGACGATCCGGCTCTCGGGGCGCAGCGCGTCGGGGTTCAGGTGGAAGTCGCTCATGCCGCCATCCTGGGCCGCTCCGGCCCGGCCGGGACAGGGCCAATCACGGCCGAGTGGCCCGGCCCGGGCGCCGGAACGGTCGCCCGGACCGGGCCACTTGCGCTCAGCGGGTCACCGGCGGCGGCGGAAGATCCGCTTCACCAGGTGGATGACGCCCCAGATCAGCAGGATGACGAACAGGATGATCAAGATGATCACGACCAGCACGAACTTGCCGAGCTTGGCGAAGAATCCCGACTTCTTCTTCTCCTGCTTGGCCGCGAGGTGGGCGGCGGAGGCGGGCGCGGCCGCCTCGGACCGGACGCCCTGGACGGCGCCCGCGGAAACCGGTCCTCCCGCGACGGACGCGGCGCCCGCCGCGACGGTTCGGGGTGCGGCCACCGCCGTCGCGCTCGACGCCGCGGCGCTCAGGCCCACGGCCGCCAGCAGTGCCACCAGGGCACCGGCTATCGAACGTGCGATCCGGTGTGTCATCGTGCTCCTCGTACGGTCCGGAGCAGCGGGATGAGTCACAGCCGACCAGCTCTCACGGTCTGACCAGTGATTTTCTCATCTACGCTTAGTATGCTCCCCTGAAGTTCTACAGCGGTGTAAAAGTTTAGCGACGGGCCTGCCCGGATCGGCTCCGACCCCGGGCCACGCGAATTCCACCGCTTCGACGGGGGTTCCGTGGCAACTGTGGAGGATGACGCCGTGTCGGGTCGCAGGGGTTCCCCCGAAGCCGAGAATTCACCGCACCGCCCCGGCGGACGTCGGGCCGCAGGCCGAAAAACCGTACCGGACAAGGACATATCGGGCGACCGGCCCGCGAGCCGGGCCAAGCGCAAGCCGAAACGCAGCACCAAGCAGAAGGTGCTCTGGGTGACCGCCGGCTTCACCTCTCTCCTCCTGATCGGCGGCGGCGCCCTCTACTACCGCCTGAACAGCAACATCACCACCTTCGACGGCGACGCCCTCAGCAAGGACCGCCCGGAGGCCGCCGCCCCGGACTCCCAGGGCCGTACCCCGGTGAACGTCCTGATGATCGGCTCGGACAGCCGCGGCAACGGCAACAACGACCTGGGCGGCGGCGGGGACGCCGGAGCCCGCTCGGACACCGCGATCCTGCTGCACGTCTACGCCGACCACAAGCACGCCGTCGGCATCTCGATCCCCCGCGACTCCCTGGTCGACATCCCGCCGTGCAAGCTCCCCAACGGCAAGTGGACCAAGGAGCAGACCAATGTGATGTTCAACAGCGCCTTCTCGGTGGGCGACACCGAGCAGGGCAACCCCGCCTGCACCCAGAACGCCGTCGAGAAGCTCACCAACCTGCGCGTCGACCACACCATCGTGGTGGACTTCAACGGCTTCGCCACCATGACCAAGGCGGTCGGCGGCGTCGACGTCTGCCTGCCGAACGACATCCACGAGGGCGACCTCAACCCCAACCTCGGCCACAAGGGCAAGCTGATCTTCGCCAAGGGCAAGCAGAAGGTCGAGGGCCAGTCCGCGCTGGACTTCGTCCGGGTCCGCCACGGCATCGGCGACGGCTCCGACATCGGCCGCACCAAGCGCCAGCAGGCCTTCCTCTCCTCCCTCATCAAGCAGGTCAAGTCGCAGGGCATGGACCCGACCACCCTGCTGCCGCTGGCCGACGCGGCGACCAAGTCACTGACCGTCGACCCCGACCTCGGCTCGGCCGCCAAGCTGATGTCCTTCGCCATGTCACTCAAGGACGTGGACCTGCACGACATCAAGTTCATCACCGCGCCGTGGCGCTACGAGGGCCCGCGGGTCGCCCTGGTCCACCCCGACGTCGACCAGCTCTGGGCGGCGCTCAAGGCCGACCGCACCATCGACGGCCAGGACGCCAGCGCCCAGCGCCCGGACGCCCCCGACACCGCCGCCCCCAGCACCCCGGCCGCCGAGGCGACCCCGACCGCCACCGCGAACCCCAAGAACGCCGACATCAAGGTCGCCGTGCTCAACGGCACCGGGGAGTCCGGCCTCGGCGGCAAGGCGGCCGAGACCGTCAAGGGCGCCGGCTACACCGTGACCACCGTCGGCAACGCCGCCGGAAAGGCCCGCAGCACCACCGTGGTCGAGTACGGCACCGGCGAGCGCACCGCCGCCGAGGCGGTCGCCAAGCTCTTCCCGGGCGCGACCGTCCAGCCCGGCGGCAAGGGCCTGAACGTGGTGCTCGGCCACGACTTCGCCGCCGCCAACCCGGCCGCCGCCCCTGCGCCCGGCGCGAACCCCAGCGCCCCGGCCCCGCTGCCCAGCAGCGTCAGCGGCACCGCCCGCTCGGCGGACGACGACCCCTGCGCCAACATCTCCTACGGCTGAGCCGCGACGGCCGGAAGCCAACGACGGCGGGGCGCCCGCGGACCTCAAGTCCGCTGGCGCCCCGCCCGTTTCAGCCGGGGGTCGCCCCGCCCGTCGCACTCGGGGAGGACTCAGCGCCTGGTCCCGCAGGACGGGCAGAACGCGGCGCCCTCCGGCACGTCCTTGTGACACTGCGCGCACTGGACGGGCTGCGCCAGCTTGAACCCGCAGCCCGGACAGAACGCCGTACCGTGCGTCTCGGTCTGGCACTGCGGGCAGACCAACTGCCGCGGCGTCCGCACGTCGAACTCCGACCCGGACTGCTGCCCGGCCTGGTACGCCCGGTCCGACACCATGTCGTTGAGGCCGCGCCGCTGCGCCGCCAACGCCTCGGCCGCGGTGTCCGGGGCGCAGTTGAAGCACAGGCCCTGAGCCGGGTCGAAGCAGCGGCCGCAGACGTAGTGGGTGCACCGGCCGCAACGGTTGAAGTGCGTCTGGGCGTTGTCGATCGCGCGTTGGAAGGCGGCGTCGCGCGAGGTGCCCCAGGTCTGACCGGCCAGGCCGTCGGCGGCGTTGCTGATGGTGTTGGCGTTGCCGCCGATGAGGTTCCAGGCCGCGCTGACGCCCTTGCCTATCCAGCCCGCCACCTGGCCGGTGGTGAACCGTTCGAACGGCGAGCGCCAGGTGTCGGAGCAGCGGTAGCAGTAGAACTCGAACTGGAAGCCCGCGCCCGTCCCGTACTGCTCGCACAGGTCGCGGTAGTTGCTGCTGAAGTAGATCTCGGAACTCACGTCGTCCCCGGTTGCTGAAAGTGGCCTGTTCGGCGGTCGATGCCAGGGACGACAGGGATCCTCGAACGGTTCCGCCAAGAACTCCCCACCGAAACCTCACAACCCGGAGACCGGCAGCAGCAGCATCCGCTCGGGCTCGAACAGCCGCCAACCGGCCGGCTGCCCGCTGCGGCTGACCCGCAGTCGGCACCACCGCCGCCCGGTCGGGTCCCGCCACCAGCCGCTGATCCGGCCGGGCGCCCAGGCGCCGTCGCCGAGGTCGACCTCAACCGGCTGGTACACCCACCGGACCTCGGCGTCGGCCGGTTCGACGGCCGGTGCGGGGCTTCGCCGACTCTCCACCACGGTTCCGCCTCCCGACCCGGTCCGCCCCGGCCGCGGCCGCGACCGGGGCGGCGGCCCATCGCCGGAACTCTACAGCCGCGTAGAGCACCGCGGGTGGAGTTCCGGCGAAGCCCGTACGTCGCCTCAGCGGGCGGCCCGTCGCGACCGCCGGCGCCGCCACAACGCGATCGGGACGACACCCGCGAAGGCGAGCGCGGCCGGCGCCGGAGGCGCCTCCACCGGGGCGGCCGCGGCCCCGGAGGGCACCTTGGCGAAGGTGTCCGGGACGGGCAGGGTGGACCAGTTGGAGATCGGCCACGCCACCACGAAGGCCCGGCCGACGACGTTGCCCACCGGCACGAAACCGTCCCCGGTCTCGTTGTGGTGCGGACGGGAGTCCCGCGAGTTGTCGCGGTGGTCACCCATCACCCAGAGCTTGCCCTTGGGCACGGTGACGGTGCCGACCGGGTCGTTGTCGCAGGGCGTCGCACCGGGGAACAGGTACGGCTCGTCCAGCGCGACGCCGTTCACCTTCACCGGGCTGCCCGCGTTGCACTCGACGGTGTCCCCGCCGACCGCGATGACCCGCTTGATCAGGTCCTTCTCGTCCGCCGAGGGCATCAGGCCGACGGTGCTCAGCGCCTGCTGAACGGTGCCCATGAAGCCGTCGTCCCGCGTCGACGTGCCCTCCAGCCAGCCGCCCGGATCGCGGAAGACCACCACCTCTCCGCGCTCCGGCTCGGCACCGAACCACGGGGTGAGCTTGTCGACCAGCACCCGGTCCCCGATGTGCAGGGTGTTCTCCATCGAACCGGAGGGGATGGAGAAGGCCTGCACGAAGAAGGTCTTGATGCCGAGCGAGAGCAGCAGGGCGATCACCAGCAGGATGGGCAGCTCCTGCCAGAACGGGCGCTTCTTGCGCGCGGGCTTCGCGCCCTGTTCCGCGTCGTCCGTCCCGGCCTCCGCCGCCTCGCCGGCCCCGGCCTGCCCGGCCCCATTCTCCGGCTCCGCCCGTTCCTTCGTCCCACCGCTCTCGCCGGACTCCGTGCTCTGCTGCACACTCATTTCCTCGGCCCCTCCCGACGGCCTGGCGGGAGCCCGAAGCGGGAACCCCCTGTCAGGGAACGAACCTACCGAACTGAGGTTCCCGGGCGCGCCCTGACATGGATGCGCTCACCCTGCGGACCGAACAGGCTGAGGAACTCCACCGGCTGCGAACCGGCGTTGCCGAAGGCGTGCGGGGTGCGGGTGTCGAACTCGGCAGCCTCACCGGCCGTCAGGACCAGGTCGTGCGGGCCGAGCACCAGCCGCAGCCGCCCGGACAGCACGTACAGCCACTCGTAGCCCTCGTGGACCTTCAACTCCAGCCCGGGCCCGGTGTTCCGCCCCGGCGGCACGATGTGCTTGTACGCGTGCAGACCGCCGAGGTGGCGGGTGAGCGGGACGATCGTCTGGCCGTTCCTGGTCACCGGGCGCGGATGGATCCGGGGGTCGCCGGTGACCGGGGCGCCGACCAGTTCGTCCAGCGGCACCCGGTACTCCCGGGCCAGCGGCAGCAGAAGCTCCAGGGTCGGCTTGCGCTGCCCGGACTCCAGCCGGGACAGCGTGCTGAGCGAAATGCCGGTCGCGGCGGCCAGCTTGGCGAGCGTGGTGCCGCGCTCCCGGCGCAGGGCCCGTAGCCGGGGGCCCACCGTGGTCAGGACGTTCTCGAACTCTTCGTCGGCCATGCCTGCCATTCGCCGGGACGGCAAGGGTGTTTGTCAATCCGGCACACCGTGGCACGCCCTCGCGGCTTCCGGACGCCCTGCCTGTGCGTAGCGCAGCAGGGCCCGGTGACGATCCGCCGATCGCCATCGGGCCCTGCGCTCCGGATCAGCGGTACTCGCGCAGCCGGGGCCGCACCCCCAGCGCGGTGAGGCCCAGCGCCACCGCCAGCGCGCCGCCGGCCAGGGCCGCCGTGGTGCCGTCGAGGTCGCTGTCGGTCTCGGCGACCGCCGTCTCCATCGCCCGCCGGTTGATCGCGATGGTGTCCCCCATGGCCGTGCTCAACTGCTCGAACTCGTAGTTGGACTGGCCCTTGGCGAGCCCGGTGTTGAGCGTGATCGCGTCCTTGAGCTTGCCCTCGTCGCGCAGGTCACGGATCTTGTGGTCGGTCAGCTGGTACTCCTGGTAGGCGCCCAGCACCCGCTCCGCGGCGTCCCGCTCGCCGGCGAAGGTGAGGTTGTTCAGCTCGCTGCCCAGGTACCCGCCGAAGGGGACCTTCCCGTGGTTCGACCGGTACCGGGTCGCGGCCTCCTGCAGCCGGTCGTTGTAGTTCGCCAGGGTCGCGCCGTCCAGGTGCACGATCGCCTGGCTCTGGTCGAGGTAGGCCTGCTCGTACGTCGTCGCGCGGGTCGGGTCGGTGAGGTACCGGCTCTCGTCGGCGTTCATGTCGTACGCGACGGCGCGGGCCCGGCTGAGCGCTATCACCGAGTCGTAGGCGTCGCTCTTCGCGGTCACCAGGTGGTCGTCGGCGCGGCCCACCAGGTACAGTCCGGCGACCATGACGATGCCGGTCAGCAGGGTGACGGCGGCCAGCGCCGGATTGAACACCCGGTGGTAGCGCACGAACAGGGCGCGCTGCAGCCCGACCAGTGCGGCGAGGGCGAGCAGGCCGACCGCGAACACCCACCACCAGCCGGAGCCCAGGGCGTCGCGCTGCTCGCCGTACACCCGGTCGACGGTGGCCTGGTTGGCGGCGGTGACCTGGTCCGCGGCGGGCAGCAGCTGCTGGCGCAGCAGGTCGGTGGCCTGCCGGTAGGCGTCCAGGGCGGCGGCCGAGGGCTGGCCGGCCGGGGCCTTGGCCTGCTCCTCCAGCAGCTGGGCGCGGGCCACCAGGACCTCGTAGCTGCCGAGCTTGCCCAGTACCAGCTGGACGGCGCGCTGCCCGGCCGGGTCGGCGGAGGCGGCCTGGGCGGCCTGCTGGAGGTCGTCGTCGGCCTGGTCGCGGCGCTGCTCGTAGGTGTCCAGGGTCTGCTTGCGCAGCGTCGCGTAGTCCGGGTCCGCGCCGACCAGCAGCAGGTTCGCGGCCTGGGCGTCCATGTCGCTGAGCGCGAAGTAGAGGTCGGCGGCTCGGGTGGCCTGCGGGGCGGCCCGGTGGCCGATGGTGTCGGTGCCGTCACGGACGCCGCCGAGCACGGTGGTGGCGGTGGCGCCGAGGCCGATCAGGGTGGCCAGGCTCAGCGCGGTGAGGCCTCGGACCAGGCGCGGGGTGGTCCAGTAGGACCGGCTGCCGACCGTCCGGAGGCCCTGGCCGAGTCGGGCCAGGGTGCCGGACAGGCCGCTCGGTCCGGCCGGTTCGGGGCTGTCACCCCCTTCGTCGGCCGTCCCCCCCGAGGTGGTCTCCCGGTGCGCTGTCGAGGTGGTCATGACGGTACGTCCCTTTCCCCCGTTGCACGGTCTGCCAGGGGGTTTCCCACTGAAACCGAACGCAGAACCGCTTCTCTCCGCCGGGCGAGGCTAGTGCCGCGCCGCCTACGATGAGACGCCTCCTGACGCCTCCTTGACACCGCCGGGCGCCGATCTTGACGCTTCCTTGGCGCCGTCGCGGCGCCCGGCGGGGTCGGTCCTGCGAGAGGTGCCGGTGGAGCGGTCAGCCCTGGCCGGCCCTGCGACCGTGGTTCGCCTTCTTCTTCCGACGGGACCTCTTCTTGCGTGCGCGCTTGGACATCGTGTTCCTCGTGTTCCTCGTGTCTCTCGTGGCTCTCGGCTCGGTCCTCGGTTCGCGGTGGTTCAGGCGGCCTGGCCGACCAGCTGGTCGGCGAGCCGGGCCAGCCGCTTCACCGAGCGCTCCTCCTGGGCGGCCGGGGCGGTCTGCGCGAGAGCGCCACCGTCGTAGTACGCGCCGTTGACCAGCTCGACGTCCGGCAGGCAGAGCCGCACCACGGCCGCCGCGCCGTCCGCCGCCGGCGCGCCGGTACGCCCGTACAGCGGCAGCAGCGCGGTGGCGCACTGGCCCGGGTTGAGGGAGACGGCGGTGATGCCGGAGCCCACCGGGGCCATGTCGGCGGTTGCCATGGTGAGCGCGAGCTGCGACTGGGCGTACGCGGCGACCCGCGAGTACTTCTTCACCCGGTGCGGGTCCGACCAGTTCATCGAGGCGGTGCGGTGCAGCGAGGAGGAGACGTTGACGATCCGGGCGTCGCCGGCCGCCGAGAGCGGGGCGCGCAGCAGCTTCGCCAGCAGGTGCGCGGCCAGGAAGTTGACCTGCAGCGAGACCTCGTTGCCGTCGTCGGTGAGGGTGCAGCGCTCGGGCGCCATCACGGCGGCGTTGTTCACCAGCAGGTCCAGCGCCGGGTAGTGCTTGACCACCGTACCGGCCAGCACCGCGACCTCCGACAGCTTGGTGAAGTCCGCGGCCAGCTCGACGAGTTGGTCCCGCCGAGCGCCCGCGTCAACCAGCCGGGCGACAGCCGACCCGGCCTCGGCGGCGGTCCGGGCGTGCACCAGCACGGTGGCGCCCAGCCCGGCGAGCAGCCGGGCGCTCTCCCAGCCGATACCGGAGGAGGCGCCGGTGACCAGGGCGGTCCGGGCGGACAGGACGGAGGAGGTGGACAGGGCGGATTCGGACATGACCGTTCCAGGGTGTGTGGCATCGCCGGCCCTGTTCGGGGCCGGTGGTGCGGGTTCAAGGGATCTGCCGGGATGCGGAATTCACGCGGGGTACACGGATCCGCGGTGTTCGCGGATCGGCGGCCGCCCGGCCCCGCCCGGGCCAAGACGGCGGTAGGGCGGGGCGCGGCGCGGGCTGTGCCTACGGCGGGGAGGCGCGGAATCAGCGCACGGCGATGACGGCCACGGCGGCGCGAACCGGCGGCCGCTTATGCGGCGGACGGTCGTGATGGCGTACCGGGCGGTTCATGCAGCTCATCAAACCCACTCCGGCCCGCCGGGGCAAGCGCCGCGCCGACGCCCTGACGGAACCCTGACGCACCCGGAACACCCGTGAGTCCAACCGGCGAACGCCGCGCGACGACCGGGGGCGGGGCCGACTTCGACCCGCACTACCGCGCTCCACGGCTCCCGCCGCCCCGATGCGGCCTCAACGGGCCGACCGGGGCAGCACGTTCGTCCAGGTGAAGCGGCTACGGACCGCCTCGGACACCACTACGCTACGTGTCATGAGTTCTTCGGAGACGGCCCCCGAGCGGGGCACTGCGGTGGTGATCGGCGGCGGTCTGGCCGGGGTGGTGGCGGCCTGGGCGCTGCGGGGCAGCGCCGAGCGGATCGTCGTGGTGGAGCGGGACCGCTACCCGGACGAGCCGACGTTCCGGGCCGGGGTGCCGCAGGGGCGGCACGCCCACCTGGTGCTGGAGGCGGGGCACCGGGCGATGGAGGAGATGATGCCCGGCATCAAACAGGAGCTGTCGGCCGCGGGCGCGCACCGGGTCGCCGTCTCGGGCGATCTGAAGTGGCTCAGCTCGGCCGGGTGGATGGCCGACTACCCCGCCGAGTTGGGCTTCCTCTCCTGCACCCGGCCGGTGCTGGACAAGCTGATCCTGGACCGGGTCCGCACCGAGCCCTCGATCGAGTTCCTGGAGGGCACCGACGTGGTCGGGCTGTTGGGCTCGGCAGGGGCGGTGACCGGGGTGAAGGTCCGTCAGCGCGGCTCGGAGCGCGACGCGGGGCAGAGCTCTGGTCTCGGTGAAGTCCGGGACATCCCGGCCGAGTTGGTGGTCGACGCGTCCGGCCGCTCGACCTCGGTGCCGAAGTGGCTCGCCGAACTGGGCTGCCGCCCGGTGCCCGAGGAGCGGGTGGACGCCGGTGTGGCTTACTCCTCCCGGCTGTTCCACCGCCCGCCCGGGGTCGACCTCGGCTACCAGGCGATCTACCTGCAGACCAAGGCGCCGGACAAGGCGCGGATGGGCGTGCTGCTGCCGGTCGAGGGCGACCGCTGGATCGTCAGCCTGGCCGGGATGCGCGGCGCCGAACCCGAGCCCGGCGAGGAGGGCTTCACCAAGCACCTGGCCCAACTCCGCGACCCGGGCCTGCGCGACGCGCTGCGGGACGCCGAACCGGCGGGCGAGGTGCGCGGCTTCCTGCCCGGCCCGGGCGTACGGCGCCACTACGAGCGCGGCGGCCCGGAGGGCCTGGTGGTGGTCGGCGACGCCGCGAGCACCTTCAACCCGGTGTACGGCCAGGGGGTCACGGTCTCGCTGTTCTGCGCGCAGGCACTGCGCCGCACCGCACTGCGGCACGGCGGCATCGGCCACGCCACCGCGCGCGACGCGCAGCGGGAGATCGCGGCGGTGTCCAAGAACGCCTGGATGATGTCCTGCGCCGAGGACGTCCGCTTCGCCGCCACCACCGGCGGGCCCTCCGGCGCCCTGATCAGGATCCAGCACCGCTTCCTGGACCGGGTGCTGGCCGGCGCGACCCGCAACCCGGAGGTCACCGCGGCCTTCCACGAGGTGCTCTCCCTGGTGGCACCGCCCTCGCTGTTCTTCCGCCCGTCGGTGCTGGCCGCCGTGCTGCGGAGCTGACGGCCGCGAGGCCGACGGTCACGGAGCCGCTGCCGCTCACGGGGCGAGGTGCGCGGCGACGTACGGCAGCGCGACCTGCTCCAGGGCGCGCTGCCCGAAGGCCGGGTGGACGTTGACCTCGAAGACCACCCCGCCGCTCTCGGCGGCGAGGTCGACGCCCGACAGCTCCAGGCCGAGCGAGTCGGCTGCGGCGATCGCCACCTCTCCAAGACCGTCCGGAAGTTCACCGATATCAAGCGTGGTCGAGACGGCGCCGCGGCACTCGTTGCAGGGCGCGTCCGGGTCCGTCTGGACGTGCTCGGCCACCCGGACCACCCGACCGTGCAGCACCACCACGCGGTACTGGTGGCGGCGGCCGTCCGGCAGGAAGTTCCGGGCATCGGCGGCGATCAGCCAGTCCATCCCGGCCGCGGCATAGTACTGTGCGGCGGCGGCGAGTTGGGCCCGGGTGGTGACGTGGAAGACGTCCTCGCCGCCCATTCCGACGCAGGGCCGGGCCCACACGTCACCACCGAGCCGCTCGAACGCCTCGGCGGCGGCCTCCGGGCTCGACCGGGAGAGCACGACGCTGGGCATCTGCGGCACCCCGTCCCGGGCGAAGCGGGCGACGGTGCGGTCCTTCTCGGTGGCCGCCCGCCACGCCTCGGAGTCGATGCCGAGCGAGCGGGCGCCGTATGCGCGCAGCCGCCGCTGGCAGTCGGCGAAGGCGCGGCGCCGGTGCGGCGGGATCTCGTAGACGACCACCGCCTCGGCGGTGACGGTCCGTCCGTCCGCCGTGAGCCGGAGCCCGCCCGGGCCGTCGGCTTCGATCCGGCCGTTGCCACCGTCCATGAAGTGCCGGGCGTCGAGGTGGACGGGCGCGCGGCCGGTCAGCGTCCGCACGGCGGTGGCCAGGATGTCGCGGCTTCCTTCGGTCGAGCTGTGGTCGGTCAGGAGAACGAGTTCGGATCGGCCCATGCGGCCATGGAAGAGGCCCCGGCCCAGCCCGGCAAGACGGCCTCGCGCGCCACGGTGGCCGAAACCGCAGCGAAGGAACGGGCGGATGGCCCGGGTACGGCCGGTGAATCCGCAGTCCGGGCGGCCCGTTCGCTTAGCCGGACGGAATGCGGCCGGTTAATTCGGATGCGGCCGTTCCGACGAACAGCTAGCCTGGCCGCATGTCTACGCCCCGAATTTCCTAGCTGACGGACCCGCCTCCACGCCACCCGTGTGTCCGTTAGCTGTTTCGGAGCGTTATCCCATGATCACCACCCGTGGTGTCGACGTGCGCGTCGGCGCCCGTCTGCTGCTGTCCGACGTCACCCTGCACATCGCCCCCGGCGACCGGATCGGCCTGGTCGGCCGCAACGGCGCCGGCAAGAGCACCCTGCTCGCCACCCTCGCCGGCCAGTTGTCGCCCGCCGCCGGGACGGTCACCCGCACCGGGCCGGTCGGCTACCTCCCGCAGGACTCCCGCGCCGCCGACCCGGCCGTCACCGTCACCGACCGCATCCTGTCCGCCCGCGGCCTGGACACCGCCGTCCGCGCGCTACGCGAGGCCGAGGAGGCGATGGCGCTGGCCTGCTCCCCGGCGGAGGAACGCCGGGCGATGGACGCCTACACCCGGGCCGAGGCCCGGTTCCAGTCGCGGGGCGGCTACGCGGCCGAGGCCGAGGCCGCCCGGGTCGCGGCCGGGCTCGGGCTGCCCGCCCGGGTGGTGGAAGCCCCCGTCGGCACGCTCTCCGGCGGCCAGCGGCGCCGGGTCGAGCTGGCCCGCATCCTGTTCGCCGAGCACGGCACCCTGCTGCTGGACGAGCCCACCAACCACCTGGACGCCGACTCGACCGCCTGGCTGCGCGGCTTCCTCGCCACCCACCAGGGCGGGCTGGTTCTGATCAGCCACGACCTCGGGCTGGTGGAGGAGACCGTCAACCGGGTCTTCCACCTGGACCCGGGCCGCGCCACCATCGACATCCACAACACCGGCTGGCGGGCCTACCTCACCCAGCGCGCGGCCGATGAGCGCCGCCGCGCCCGGGAGCGGGCCAACGCCGAACGCAAGGCCGCCGCCCTGCACGCCCAGGCCGACCGGATGCGCGCCAATGTCGCCACCGCGACCACCGCCCGCAGCATGGCCCGTCGCGCCGACCGGATGCTCGCCGATCTGGAACCCGCCCGGCAGGCCGAGCGCACCGCCCGCATCCGGCTGCCCGAGCCCGCGCCCTGCGGCCGGATGCCGCTCGGCGCGATCAGCCTGGCCAAGGCGTACGGCGGCCGGCCGGTGCTGACCGGCCTGGACCTCGCCGTCGACCGCGGCAGCCGGCTGGTCGTGCTCGGCCTCAACGGCGCGGGCAAGACCACCCTGCTGCGGATCCTGGCCGGCCACGAGACCCCGGACTCCGGCCGCGTCGTCCCCGGGACGGGCCTGCGGCTCGGCTACTTCGCCCAGGAGCACGACACCCTGGACCCGGCGCTCAGCGTCCGCGACAACCTCGCCGAGGCCGCGCCCGACCTGACCGACGGCGAACTGCGGCACGTGCTCGGCGCGTTCCTCTTCCGCGGCGACGACGCCGACAAGCCGGCCGGCGTCCTGTCCGGCGGTGAGAAGACCCGCCTCGCCCTGGCCGCCCTGGTCCACTCCGGCGCCAACGTGCTGCTCCTGGACGAGCCGACCAACAACCTCGACCCCGCCTCCCGGGCGGAGGTCCTGGCGGCGGTCGGCACCTACCCGGGCGCGATCGTGATGGTCACGCACGACCCGGGCGCCATCGAGGCCCTGCGGCCCGACCGCGTCCTGCTGCTGCCGGACGGGGACGAGGACCTGTGGCACGACTCCTACCTGGAACTGGTCACGCAGGCCTGACGCCCGTTCCCCGAGTCCCGTCTCGGCCCGCCGGCTTCCCCGGCGGGCCGAGCGTCAACGAAAGCCGTTCTACGGTTTGCGAACCGCTCTACGGCACCCGGGCGAGCACCTCGCCGCCGCCGGTCCGGATGTCCAGGGCGGCCGTCGCCGCCCCCAACCGCCCAGCAGGCCGATCAGTGCTGGTTGTCGTTGTCCTCGTACAGCGCGCGCGGGTCGATCGACCAGATGCCGCGCCCGAAGGTGGCGGCGTAGAGGCGGCCGTCCGGGCCGGTCTTCAGCTGCTGCACCGAGGTGGTGGGCAGGTTGCGGCCGAGCACCGAGAAGTCGGTCTCGCCCGGCGCGCGGTAGAAGGCGGCCAGGTCGGTGCCCAGCGCCAGCCCACCGTCCGGCAGGATCTTGACCGAAGTCGCCGGGACGTCGGGCAGGTTGGCCGAGACGTCGGTCCAGGTGGCGCCGCCGTCGCGGGTCTCGAAGAGGTGGCCGTTGCCCGCGCCGGGGCCCTCGGTCCAGGTCCGCGAGAAGCCGTTGAAGGCGACGAACACGTGCTGGGCGTCGTTCTCGTCCACGGCGAACGAGGAGATGTAGCGGTTCGGCAGGGCGCCGTCGACCGGCAGGTTCAGCTGGTGCCAGCCGGTGCCGTCAGTCTTGCCGACCGCGATGCCGCGGCTGAAGCCCTGGTTGTTGCACGGGCCGCACCAGCCCGCGTACACCGTGCCGTCGACCGTCGCGACCGCCGTGGCGACGTGGCCGGCGCCCAGGTCGTACGCGCTGGTCCACTCGCTGCCGCTGCGGATCGCGTAGCCCTTGTGCTGGACCCAGACGTGCCGGCCGCCCGCGATCCAGGTGTTGGCGTCCTTCGGGTCGCTGGTGATCGGCGCGATGAAGCGGGCCGCGCTGGTGTCCTTGTCCGGCGGGGCGACCTCGAAGGAGGTGGCCTTGCTCGGGTCCTTCGTCCAGCTGCCGTCGTTCACCGCGCAGTTCTGGGTGACCCACATGTCGAGGTAGACGTACTCCTCGGCGATGTTGCAGCCGTTGTTCGGGTCGACCAGGGTGTCGCCGCCGTCGCCACCGAAGTTGGAACCCATCACCTTGTCGTGGGCGCGCAGGATCGACTCGCCGTTGTCCTGAAGGCCGCCGCTGACGATGACGCCCTTGCCGGAGCGGTCCGCCGGGTCCTTGCCGACGCCGACCGAGTAGTACTGCAGGGTGTCCATGGTGCCGTCGTTGAGCGGCGTCCAGTCCTTGCCGTGGCCCCAGGCGTCCAACTGCCCGTTGCCCGGGCGCCTGTAGATGCCGCCGTCGTTGCCGACGTAGACGTTGACCTTGCCCTGGTAACTGCCGAAGGCGACGGCGTGCTGGTCGGAGTGGGGGGTCGGCGAGCAGTCACCGGTCTGCTTGGCCGGGTCGATGCTCCAGCACGGGAAGCCGTTGTTCCAGTACGGCCCCACGGTGGCCCACTTGGCGCCGCCGTCGGTGGTCTCGAAGACCTCCTCCAGGCCCGCGTAGACGTGGTCCGGGTTGGCCGGGTCCACCTGGAGGGACTGGTTGTACCAGGACTGGATGCCCGGCTGGTAGCCCGGGTCCTGGAGGGCGGAGCCCGACCCCTTGAGCTTGTCCTTGTCCGCGATCAGAGTCCACGGACCGGACGGCGAACCGGACTTGGAGACGTAGATGCCCTTCAGGCCGGTGTCCGGGTTGTGCGCCGCGACGTCCGGCGACTGGTCGATCGCGTAGTACCGCGAGCCGTCCGCCGACCGCGCGAAGGTCACGTTGCCGACGTTCGCCGCGTCCGTCGGCAGATCACCGAGCGACGAGACCCGCTGCCAACTGCCGTCCGCCGCCTTGCTGTAGAAACCGTTGTAGGTGTCGCCGCCACGCCAGCCGACCGCCAGGACCACCTTGGACGGGTCCTTGGGATCGATCGCGATGTCATTGGCGATGTTCTTGTACGGCGCGCTCGGGTCACCGGCCTTCGAACCACCGGGCAGGTAGTCGGGGTTGGGTGCGAACTCCAGCGTCCACGGCCCCGACAGGTCCGTGGTCGAGTGGCTCCACACACCCCGGCTGGTCGCCGCCCACACCCTCCCGCCGCCGAAACGCAGCGCGTGGATGATCGTCGACTCCAGCTCGGCCCCGCCGACCCGGTTCCCGGGCTGGAACTTGCCGCGCTTCGGGTCGGACAGCAGGTACACGCCGGTGCCGACGTACGAGGTGGCGCCGGTGTTCGACTCGCCGGTGGCGTACCAGAGCCGCCCGCCCTCGTCCAGGTTCAACGTGCCCGTCGACAGCGTCGGCAGCTTGTCCGCGATCGGCTCCCAGTTCCCGCCGCCCGTCCGGGAGCGGAACACCCCGCCGTTGGCACCACCGGCGTAGACGTAACCGTCGCTGTCCGCCGCGATGCCGGTGATCCGGCCGGTCACCAGCCCGGCGCCACCGCTGGAGTTGGAGTTGACGTCGCGGTAGCGCGGGTCGTCCGAGTTGTACGGCTTGGAGGTGACGTGATCCCAGTGCCCGTCCGTGTGCGGCATGGACTGCAGCTGTGACCAGGCCGCACCGTACGCGCCCGGCGCGACCACGCCGGGGGCGGTGCGGGCCTCGGTGTACTGGGCGACGCCCTCGGCGGAGTTCTCCGCCTCGTCGCCGCCGTCCCCGGCCGCCGTCTCGGCCTTGGGGCTGAAGGTCGAGAGGGCGTTCTTGCCCCGGACCTTCTGGGCGTGCTGCTTTCCGATGTCCGCCTGGTGCCGCACCTGCCAGGGCTGCGGTGTCGGCGGCGCGGACGGCGCGGCGAGCGCCTGGGTGGTGGTCAGTCCGACGGCGGTGAGCGTGACGGCGCTCAGCAGCAGCCGTCGTCGTTGCCTGATGGGCACGAGTGCGGTCCTCCCCTGTGGCCGGCCGCGCGGTCGCGCGGCCCCGGCGAAACAGGGGGTAAGCCTGGCCGGTCAGCTCGGCCTGGGGAAGATCCAGACGGTAAGAAACGGTTAAGAGCCCTACCGATTCCAACAGTTGGCATTCACCGAATTCCTTGGGGCCGACCGCCCCTGATGACCGCTCACTTCCTACGGATCCGCCGCCGGAACACCCGCACCGAGGCGACCGGATCGAAGACCCCCGGCCGGTCGCGGGTCATCGGATAGCAGGCGAGCCCGATCAGCACCGCGCTCAGGTGCCCGACGCTGGTGTAATCCCGGCTCTGGTACGCACCCACGCCGTAGACGATGAGCACCCCGGCCAGGTAGAGGCACCGCCAGGGCCACCCGATCAGATAGGTGAGCACCCCGATCACCCCGGCGAGCGCGTAGCTGACGCCGTAGTCGAGCGTGTAGACGGCCTTCGGTGCGGCGAGGCCGCGGTGGATCGCCCACCCGAGGACGCCCTCGCTGAGGTACGTCGCCCCGACGTGCGCCAGCATCGCCACCGAGATCCAGCGCAGCGTGCCGAGCCAGCGTTCGGCGGGCACGTGGAAGACGTTGTAGAGCGCGAAGTAGCTCAGCCAACCGCCGCCCGCGATCCACAGCGCACTGGTCGCCAGCACCCGGACCGGCGAGACCCGAAGGTGGTGCAGGTTGGTCGAGCGCCGCTCCAGGATGCGGTCGGCGGTCGCGGTGTCGACATGGCGGATCACCTGGGTGGTGATCAGCAGGATCGCCAGCCAGATGTAGGTACCGGGAGCGCGCCGTACATAGGCGCACGCCGCATGGGCCGCGCGAGCCCACCAGCGCCGCCGGTGCGTCTGGGGCACCTCGGTGGTGCTGCCGGACATCGGCGCCTCCTCGACAGTCCCTCCCCACCCTCGCCCGTCCGCACCACCGCCCGCCGCTGCGGCGACCCGTTCGGGTGATCCGGCCCAGGCCCGCACCGGCCCACACCGGCCCTCCCCGTTCCGCCGGCCTGCCATCGGCACGGCCGCCACCCCCGACTCACGTAGGCTGGGCCTCCGGCCTCCCGGGGGTGGCTGCCGGTACCTGAGGAACGAGACAGCAAGGGCGCCAGGCACGATGAGGGACCGCCTCGGATCGACGAGACCGACCGACACCGCCACCGCCCGACGCCCGGCACTCAGAGCCGCCCTCCGCCTGCGGCTCACCACGGTCTACGTCATGCTGCTGACCGTCACCGCCGCCTGGCTGGCCAACCAGAGCCACGCCGAGCGGGCCCGGTTCGTCCGGCACAACAGCAGCAACGTCCACCACATGGAGGTGGGCAAGTGGTGGACGCTGTTCACCAGCGGCCTGGTGGTCGACGGGGTCCCGGCCTGGGCGGGCATCGCCGCCGTCGCCGTCGTCCTGGGCCTCGCCGAGTGGCGCTGGGGCCCGGCCCGCGCGGGCGCCGTCTTCGCCTTCGGGCACCTGGGTGCCACCCTGGTCACCGAGGGCGCCATGTGGGTCATGGTGACCGCCCGGATCCCCGGCGCGCTCTCCCGGGCCCGGGACGTCGGGATCAGCTACGGACTGGTCGCCACCGCCGCCTGTCTGCTCGCCCTCGGCCCGCGCCCGCTGCGCCGCTACGGCCTGTCGGCCCTCGCCTTGACGCTGGCCACCGCCTGGGCGCTGAACCAGCAACTGGCCGACGCCGGGCACCTGGTCGCCCTCGGGCTCGGCGTGCTCGCCTCCCGCACGGCCTGGGTTCGCGCCCGCGCCTTCCGAACGCCGAACAGCGGACCCGGCGGAGACCCCGACCGCGAACCGGCCCACAACAGCGGCCACAAACCCTGACCTCCCCGCCGCCCCGACCACGACGGGCCGGTCTCCCACCTGCGGGAGTCCGGCCCGCCTCCGTCTCCCGACGCCCCTCCCCGCACCGCCCTCAGAACCACCCGGCCGGTCCCGACGACCCCGAGCCACGGCTGCCCCAAAAAATCCACCCCACCTCCCGAGCCACCCCTCGGCGCCCTCCCCGGCCACCAGCGCACCTCAACCACCACCCCCGCCAACCTAGTTGCCCAGATCAGCAACCGACGGGAAGCGGCACGGCAAGCAGCCACCCCGGCCCACGCTCCGTATTCTCTTGCGCTACTCTGCAAACCTATGCCAGAGTGCGGGCATCGGATCGAATACGCCGAATTCCCTCACACGTCGCTAAATCAGGAGCCCGCGCCGCGCGGGTGGGTCAAGGGTGCAAGCATGTCGAAGGTCTTGAGCAAGCTGCCGGCCGGTGAACGGATCGGCATCGCATTCTCCGGCGGGTTGGACACCTCCGTCGCCGTCGCGTGGATGCGCGAGCACGGCGCCGTCCCGTACGCCTACACGGCCGACATCGGCCAGTACGACGAGCCGAACCTCGCCGACGTCCCGGCCCGTGGCCGCGCGTACGGCGCCGAGCAGGCCCGGCTGGTCGACTGCCGGGCCCCGCTGGTCGAGGAGGGCCTGGCCGCCCTCGCCTGCGGCGCCTTCCACATCCGCTCCGCCGGGCAGACCTACTTCAACACCACGCCGCTCGGCCGCGCCGTGACCGGCACCCTGCTGGTGCGCGCCATGCAGGAGGACGGGGTGTCCATCTGGGGCGACGGCTCCACCTACAAGGGCAACGACATCGAGCGGTTCTACCGCTACGGTCTGCTCGCCAACCCCAACCTGCGGATCTACAAGCCGTGGCTGGACCAGGCGTTCGTCACCGAGCTCGGCGGCCGCAAGGAGATGTCCGAGTGGCTCGCCGAGCGTGACCTGCCGTACCGGGACTCCGCCGAGAAGGCCTACTCGACCGACGCCAACATCTGGGGCGCCACCCACGAGGCCAAGCGCCTGGAGTACCTGGACGCCTCGATGGAGATCGTCGCCCCGATCATGGGCGTCGCCTTCTGGGACCCGGCCGTGGAGATCCAGACCGAGGACGTCACCGTCGACTTCGAGTTCGGCCGTCCGGTCCGGATCAACGGCCGTGAGTTCGGCACCGCCGTCGAGCTGGTGCACGAGGCCAACCTCATCGGCGGGCGGCACGGCCTGGGCATGTCGGACCAGATCGAGAACCGCATCATCGAGGCCAAGAGCCGCGGCATCTACGAGGCCCCGGGCATGGCGCTGCTGCACACCGCCTACGAGCGCCTCCTGAACGCGATCCACAACGAGGACACCCTCGCCACCTACCACACTCAGGGCCGTCGGCTCGGCCGACTGCTGTACGAGGGCCGCTGGTTCGACCCGCAGGCGCTGATGCTGCGCGACAGCCTGCAGAAGTGGGTCGGCCAGGCCGTCACCGGCAGCGTGACCCTGCGGCTGCGGCGCGGCCAGGACTACTCGGTGATCGACACCCAGGGCCCGAACTTCAGCTACCACCCCGAGAAGCTGTCGATGGAGCGCAGCGTCGACGCCGCCTTCGTCCCGGACGACCGGATCGGCCAGCTGACCATGCGCAACCTCGACATCGCCGACTCCCGCAGCAAGCTGGAGCAGTACGCGGGCCACGGCCAGCTGGCCCCGTGGAGCGGCCTGATCGGCGAGCTCGCCCCGGGCGGCGCGGCGCCGATCGCCGCCGGCACCGGCGACGAGGCGGCGTCCACCGCACTCGACCACGCGGCGATCGAGTCCGGCACCGACTGATCCTGCCGACGGTGTCAGCCGGGTGACCCAGCCGACGGACGCGCCCTGCGCAGGGCCGCCGCACCACACCGGTGCGGCGGCCCTGCTCCGTCCGCCGCGCCTCACCCGAACGGCCGAACCGGCCGTGCGCGCCGCCGCCGGCGGTAGCTGAATGGCGACGGCGCCCGGCGACGGGAAGGCAGGTCCTGGGATGGGTGAGGCGATCGGCCCGATGCTGGCCTCGGCGGTGGCGGTCGCGCTCAGCCCGCTGCCGTTGATCGCCGTGCTCCTGATCCTCGCCTCGCCGCGCGGCCGGACCAACGGGCTCGCCTTCACCGCCGGGTGGGTGCTCGGTCTGGCGGCGGTCGAGACCGTGGTCCTGACGGTGGGCGGCGCGCTGAACCCGGACGCCGGCAGGCCGACCTGGTCGTCCTGGCTGAAGCTGGCCCTCGGCGCCCTGCTCCTCCTCCTCGCCGCGAAGCAGTGGCGCGACCGTCCGAGACCGGGGCACGTGACCGCGCCGCCGACCTGGCTCCTGGGGATCGACCGGCTCACCGCCGCCCGGTCCGCCGGCCTCGCCGTGGCCCTGGTGGTGGCCCACCCGAAGACCCTGATCCCCGCCGTCGGCGGCGCCGCCTCGATCGCCGCCAGTCCGAGCGGCACCGGGGCGAAGGCGGTAGCCGCCGCCCTGATGGTGCTGCTGGGCTCGCTAGGCACCCTGCTGCCGCTCACCGTCCACCGGCGCGGCAACGACCGCTCGATCCGCGCCCTCGGCGAGTGGCGCGCCTGGACGGCCGCGCACAACGCGGCGATCATGACCGCCGTTCCGGTGGTGCTCGGCGCCGCCTACCTGGGCGACGCCCTCTCCGGGCTCACCTGAACACGACCCCGCGCCAGCAGCCGGACCCCGGATCCGACACCTCGCCGTCCGCGCCCTCGTCGCCCGAACCCTCGTCGCCCGAACCCTGGTCGCCGACAGCGCCCCGGCGCCGTCACCGGATCCGCACCACTCCCCGCCCCCGCACCGTCCGCACACCCAGCCGCCCACCGCCGGCGCCCGCGTCGCCGCCGGCACTCGCCCCCGCCGCCACCGCGTCCCGTAAGGTCAGCAGGATCTCCCCGTCGTACCTTTCCGCCAGCCGCCGCGCCAGCTCGGCCGCGCCGCTCGGCCGGACCTCCGGGGCCAGCTCCGGCAGTCGCCCTGGGCCGCTGAGGTCCTCGGCCTCGGCGGCCCAGCGCGCCGCGGCGCCCCGCTCGCCCTCGGCGGCGTAGTGCACGGCCAGGCAGTGGACGGCCAGCTGGTCACCGTACTGGACGGCGATCCGCCACCAGAAGACCCCGTCCGCCGTGCGGCCCATGCCGTAGAGCAGGCAGCCGAGCGTGCGCAGGGCCGTCTTCTCGGCGAGTTCGAGGTCCAGGGCCAGCTCCGCCGGCTCCACCGCTCCCGCCACACCCGCGCACAGGTGCCGAAGATCGCGCCGTAGGTCCCGACGCAGTTCGGACCGCCCTCCGGCCCAGGGGTGCTCCCTCGAAGCCGGGACGTGCGGTGGCCGGGCGGCTGCGGGCGGGCGGGCCGGGCGCTCGCGCACGGTCGGGGCGGGGCGTCGGGCGGCTGCCAGCCGCTCGGCCAGCCGACGGGTGAAGGCCGCCGGGTCGTGGTCGCGGAACTCCCGCTCCAGCTCGGCGGCGTGCGCGCGCAGCAGCTCGATGATCCTCATGTCGCCTGCCCGTCGTCCGGGTGCTCCAGCAGGTACTCCAGGTGACGCCGCCCGAGGCTGTAGTAGGTGCGAGCGGTGGTGTGCGCGATGCCGAGCGCCCGGCCGATGTCGTGGTAGGACAGGCCCGCCTGGCGCAGCCGGACCACGTCGGACTGGACCGGCGCGGCCCGCGCGAGCTCCTCCATGGCCCAGTCCAGGGCGTCCAGTTCGGCGAGCTCCTCCAGCTCGTCCTGGCTGGTGTCGGGGCGGCGCTGGGCGATCACCCGCTGCCGTTTGCGCTCGGTGCGGCGGCGCTCGCGCATGACGTCGACCACCGCATCCTTGACGATCTTGAAGGCGAAGGCCTGCGGGTCCTCACTGGCCAGCGCCCTGCGCCAGTTCCGGTAGAGCGTGGTACCGGCGTTCTGCACGGCGTCCTGGGCGTCCTCGCGGTGGCGCAGTCGCTGCTGGGCGTAGCGGAGGTACCCGGAGTTCTCGCGGGTGAAGAAGGCCTCGAAGTCGGTCGGCAGGTCGTCGAGCGGGTCCGCCCGCAGGCTCCGCTCCTCGCCCGGCCCGGGAGTGTTCACACGCGCCCCCTCTTCCTCGGTCAGCTGGCCGGCCCACCCGGTGGCACGCCGACGGCCCCTTGGGGGCTCGTGGTGTAACCGTCCGGGAGGCCCAGGTTGTTGACCGGATCGGGCGGACAATTGGCGACCGTTTCCGTTCACTTCCGAACAGTGCCGCTGACCTGCCCTTTCGAGCGCCCGAGCGACCGCGCGACGGTCGCGACGTGACCCAGATCACATACCGCCGAAGCCCGGCTTGACAAGCCCCCCGGCGGCCCCGCACCAAGCCCGCGTCACAGCTCCGCGACACCAGCGCCGAGACCAGCACCGACACTGGCGCCGGCGCTGACGCCGACACCCGCACCGATACGGCAGCCCTACGGCGCGGGCTCCACCACCGCCGAGTCCAGCGCGCCGGTCACCCGCTCCAGCAGCTCATGCAGCGCGGCCAGGTCCTCGACCGGCAGCCCGGTCGCCGCGAGCAGCCGACGCGGCACCTGCCCGGCCCGCTCGCGCAGCGCGGATCCCTCGGGCGTGAGACTGACGGTCACCGAGCGCTCGTCCTCCGGGCTGCGCTCGCGGCGCACCAGTCCGGCCGCCTCCAGCCGCTTGAGCAGCGGGGAGAGCGTGCCGGAGTCGAGCCGCAGGCGCTCACCGATCCGCTTGACGGGCAGCTGGCCGTCCTCCCAGAGCACCAGCATCACCAGGTACTGCGGATAGGTGAGCCCGAGGTCCCGGAGCAGGACCCGGTAGACGCCGCCGAAGGCGCGCGAGGCGGCATTGAGCGAGTAGCAGATCTGCTGGTCGAGGCGGAGCAGTTCCTCGTCCGCCATGCCCGGGAGCGTGGTCATGGACCCATGGTACCGATCACAATCGCGCCATTAAGTTGTGCGCAATTGAATCGCGTGCTCTACTTATCGAGCGGACAGCGGGCCGCCAGGCAGCCGCCCGAGCGGAACGATCCGCGCACGGCGATCCACGACCCGCACCCCGCGAGACGAGCAGCAACACGAAGGGACACCACCATGGACGCGCTCTACACCGCCGCCGCCACCGCCAACGGTCGCGAGGGCCGCGCCGTCAGCTCGGACGGCCAGCTCGACCTCGCTCTCGCGATGCCGCCCGCGCTCGGCGGCAGCGGCCAGGGCACCAACCCCGAGCAGCTGTTCGCGGCCGGCTACGCCGCCTGCTTCGCCAGCGCCCTGGGTCTGGTCGGCCGCCAGGCCCGAGTGGACACCAGCGAGGCCTCGGTGACCGCCGAGGTGTCGATCGGCAAGGACGGCGCGGGCTTCGGCCTCTCCGTGGTGCTGCGCGTCGAGCTGCCCGACACGCTCGCGGGCGAGACCGGCCTGCTGCTGGTCAAGCAGGCCCACGAGGTCTGCCCCTACTCCCGCGCCACCCGGGGCAACATCCCGGTCGAACTCGTCGTCGAGTAAGTCCGGCAGGGCGAGCAGGCCTCGCTGGACGAGCGCGCCGCGCACGACGCGCAGGCCGTGGAGCCGGGTCCACCGAGCAAGCCCGACGCCCACCCGGCGGACAGCGCCGAGGCCCGCCGCACACCCGGTGCGGCGGGCCTCGGTGCGCACCCCCCGGGTCAGCCGCCGCCCGGCCCGTCCGCCGAACGCAGCGTCTCCAGTCGGTGCCGGTACTCCTCCGCGTCGATCTCACCCCGCGCGAACCGCTCCGCGAGCACCTGCTCCGGGGTCGGGCCGTGTGCCCAACCGGGCGGTCCGCCCTGACCCGGGCCGGCGGCGCTCGCGGCCGCGGGGCCGGGCGGAACCCGCTGCCGCGAGCGGGAGAGGTACCGGAGCAGGGCGACGGCCAGGAGCACCAGCAGCGCCAGGACCAACAGCGAGCCGATCGCCATCACGGCGATGCCCCAACCGCCGAATCCGTGGCCGGGCCCGTACCCGTGAAGATGCCAGTGCCTCATCGAGACCTCCTCCTCCGGCCCCACCGGGCCCGCCGAGGCGACCGACGCCCCACCGTCCGAGGTGCCGGACCGCCGAAGGTGCCGTCACGCCCGGGAGCGGCTCCGCGGAAGGAGCGGAGGTGTCCGAGGTGATCAGCGCCTTACCACCATCGTGCGCCCGCGACCGGTCAAAGCGCTGTCAAGAAAGCCTGGGAAAACGTGCCTGCGCTCACGCCCCCGACCACCGGGGTAGCGTTGCCACCCATGAGCCACCACCTGCCCGGCGACCACCGCTCCCCCGAGCAGCTCGTCGCCGCCGGGATGCTCCGCCGCCACACCGACGGCTCCCCCCACCCGGCGCTCGGCCGCTCCCCGATCGTCTACGTGTCCACCGTGCTCTGGACCGAACTCACCGCCCTCGCCATCGCCCCCTCCGCCGCCGAGGCCACCGCCACCGCCCTGTTGCGCGCCATCGCCGACCGGGCCGAGGACGCGGCACTCGCCCCGGGCAACGAGCGGGCCCCGCGCGACGACCTGTACGTGACCGACCCCGCGCACATCGGCCCGCACCGCCGGGCTGTCTGGTTCCAGCGCTCCGGCCCGGGCGGCCCGATCACCGCGACGTTCGCACCGTGAGCCCCCGAACCGTGAGACCCTGAACCGCGACGTTCACAAACCGCGAGGTCACGGACCGCGAGGTCACGAACCGCGAGGTCCGAAGCCATGGAATCCCACGCGGCCGGTTCAGCGCTCGACCTTCAGGCTGTGGCAGACCCAGCTGAGCCGGTCCGGCCCGTCGGCCGACGGCCGGTCGTGGTAAGTCCCGTCCGACACCGACAGGTTGACGATCAGGTAGGCGTGCCAGCCGGCTCCCACCCCGTGCAGGTCCGCGTAGACCAACTCCTCCTCGACGTACCAGTCCACCGAGTGCGCACCGAGCACCACCCGCAGGCCGAAGGCCGCCCCCGGCCCGATCCCGACGCTGCCGCCGTGCCAGTACCGGAACCCGCCGCGGACGTGGTTGGAGATCTCCAACAGGTCCGGGTTGTCCGGGTGGTACTCGAACATGTCGACCTCGTTGCCACCGTCCCGCCAGGTCCAGATCGCCGGCCAGGCGCCCAGCTCGACGGGCAGGGTGACCTGCGCGGACAGCACGTCCCCGGTGCGGACCTGGAAGCCCTCCGGACTGCCCTCGGTGGTCAGCAGATTGCAGGTCCACAGCCCGCCGCTGGGCCGCCGGACGGCGGCGAACACCCCGCCGGGGCAGTACTGGCGGCTCAGGTAGTCGAGTTTGTGGTCGCTCCGGTTGGTCGGCCCCATCCGGGGGTACGCGCTGCTGCGCCCGGCGATCCACTGCCTGGTCGAAGTGAAGTCCGCGTCAAACACGACCGCCACGGTCGCCTCCCCAATGCTCCGGTGCCCCGGCAGTCCGAATCGCCGGGCACACAGGGTGAGTTACCCGATACGCTCCGCAGTATGCGAACCGAACCGGACCGGCGAGGTCCGAGGCAGGAGCCTCCGAGGTCCGAGGCGACATCCGGGCGCGCGGCCCGGATCAGCCGACCGACGCGGTGGCACCCCCGGCCCGGAGCCGGTCGGTCACCGAGACCACCCCGTCCACCGAGCGGCACAGGTTCAGCACGACCGGCACCAGGTGGGCCTCCGGCACGGTGCCGCTGAGCACCACCCGACCCTGATCCACCTCCACCCCGATCTCCGCCGGGCTCACCCCGTCGATCCGGCCGAGCACCTCCTCGACGATCTCCCGCCGGATCACCCGGTCCTCGCGCAGGAACACCCGCAGCAGGTCGCCCCGGCTCACCATCCCGAGGACCCGCCCCTCCTCGTCCAGCACCGGCAGCCGCTTCAGCCCGTGCCGGCTCATCAGCCGGGCCGCCGCGACCACGCTGGTGTCGGGCGTGGTGCAGACCGGCTGCGCCGTCATCAGGTCCGCCGCCGTGATCTCGCCACCCGGCCCCGCCTGCGCAGACTCGGGCGCGGGCAGCAGACTGCCCGGGTCCTCCTGCGCGGCCAGGGTGCGCAACAGGTCGGCCTCCGAGACCACGCCGAGCGGCCGCCCCTGCGGGTCCACCACCGGCACCCCGGTGATGTCGTAGTCGATCAGCAGCGCGACGATCTCCCGGAAACCGGTCTCGGGCGCGACCCGGACCACGGGGCTGGTCATCACGGATTCGACGGTGGCATGCCGCACGCCGGTTCACCTCGTCCAACGGTGCTGGTCGGACCGGGCACGGATCGTCCCGGCCGATACCCGCAGCATGACCCCGAACGGCCTGGATCGCCAGGGGCCAAGGGGCTGAACGGGTGGGACCAAGGACCCTGAGCTGCGAACACGGAGCCGACGGGCGGGAGCGCGCGGTCCCGGGGCGCGCCGGGGCCACGGACGGCGCGACCTCCCGGCGGGGCCGGAGGCCGAGCGGCCCGCCCCGGACCGCACCCTGGCCGTCGAGCACCCCGCCCGGGCGGCCGTCCGAGTCGAAGCGCTCCTCGACAACGGCGGCCGGGTCAGCCCGCCGCACCGACCCGGCCGGCCAGCGCCTGGCCGTAGTCCGGAAGTTCGACGCTCGACACCTGCTTGCCCAGCTCCAGCATCTTGTCCAGCGCCCACCGCCGGTTCAGCACGGCGTTGCGCAGCCGTAGTCCGGTCGCGGTACGCGGCGCCAGGAACGGGCCGGTCCGGTCCCCGCCCTTCTGGCAGCCCTGGGCGTAGTCGCGCAGCAGCCGCTCGTACCGGGCGAAGGCGGCACGGTGGTCGCCCCGGGCCAGGGCCAGCTCGCCCGCCAGGACGTACGCGGCCACCACCGCCGTCCCGGTGCCCATGCCGCCGATGGTGGCGCCGCAGGCGGCGTCGCCGAGCAGGGCGATCCGTCCGGCGGACCAGGTCGGAACGTCGGCGCGGCTGATCGAGTCGAAGTACAGCTCGGGCGCGGCGTCCAGGCTCGCCAGCAGCTGCGGCACCCGCCAGCGCAGACCCGCGAAGGCGTCCCGGATCAACGCCTTCTGCTGGTCCGGTTCGTGGCGGTCGTAGCGCAGCTCGGACGAGGCGAACAGGCAGAAGGCCCCGGCCAGGGCGGGGTCGCGGTGGTCGGCGCCGACGGACATCAGCCGACCGGGCACGTTGAGGCCGACCCCGCCGGCCGGCAGGCAGTCGTCGTTCGGCAGCTGCCAGGTTGCCGCGTAGTAGCCGAGGTGGCGGACGAACCGCTGCTCGGGGCCGAAAGCGAGCCGCCGGATGTTGGAGTGCAGCCCGTCGGCGCCGATCACCAGGTCGAACTCGCGGGGCGGGCCGTGCCGGAAGGCGACCCGGACGCCGTTCACGGTCTCCTCCAGGGCCGTGATGGAGTCGCCGAAGACGTACTCGGCGCGGGCGCTGCTGTGCCGGTGGAGCAGCTGAGCCAGCTCGCCGCGCGGGACCTCCAGCTCGCCGCCGGCGAACTCGGCTGGAAGGTGCAGCAGTTGACGTCCGTTCTGGTCCACGAAGGTGATCGGGCTGCCGCCGGTGTCGAGCGCGCGCAGTTCCTCCAGGACTCCCATCCGTTCCAGCACGGTCAGGTGGGTGCGGCCCCGGAAGTCGACGTTCTGGCCGCCGCCGCGCGGCGCCGGGGCGAGTTCGACCACCGTCACCTCGAAGCCGTACCGGCTCAACCAGTGGGCGAGCGCCGGACCGGCGATGCTCGCGCCCGAGATCAGCACTTTGGTGCGACGGGAGCCGCGCGGGGAACCGCCCCAGGCGCCGTGCGCAAAGCCGCTCATGGAAACCACTCCGTCCGAGGTTCGAGAGTCGAAGGTCGAGTCGAATAACTGTGTCTCGCGGACACTGTTCACTGCTGTGTACGGTAGACACAGTTGGCGCGGGCAGGCAACCCCCAGGACGGGAGCGGACGATGGGCGAGGCGGCGAACGACACGGTGCGGCTGCTCTGGGGCCCGCAGGCCAAGCCGACCCGGGGCCCGAAACCAGCCCTCAGCCTGGCGCGGATCGCGGCGGCCGGCGTCGAGGTGGCAGACGCGGAGGGGCTCGGCGCGGTGTCCATGCAGAAGGTGGCCGCGCTGCTCGACTTCACCAAGATGTCGCTCTACCGCTACGTCCCCGGCAAGGCCGAACTCATCGCCCTGATGGTCGAGTCGGCCGTCGACGAGCCGCCCACGCCCGCCGAGGGCACCCACTGGCGGGAGCAACTCACCGCCTGGGCGCACCACTTGGCGGCATCCTTCACTCGGCACCCGTGGCTGCTGGACGCCACCGTCGGCCCCCGGGTGCCGGGGCCGAAGGAACTCGCCTGGCTGGAGCGGGTGGTGGCCGCCCTCGACGGTCACGGGCTGACCGGCGCCGAACGGATGGACGCCGCCGTCCTGCTCGCCGGGCATGTGCGCGGCATCGCCGAACAGGCCCGCACGGTCGGCCCGAACGGCTCCCCCGAGGCCGAACTCCTCGCCGCCCTCGGCACCGTGGTGCACCAGCACGCGGACCGCTACCCCGCCCTGGCTGCCGCCATGGCCGAGCCGGACGGGCACGACCAGGCCTTGGACTTCGGCTTGGCGCGCATCCTGGACGGCCTGGCCGCCCTGATCAGCCGCCGCACGGAGCGGCCGCGGCCTCGATAGTCTCTCGATCAACGCCCCCGGGGCGGCTAGCATCCCGCCCCATGGCGATGTTCGTGCACCTGACCGCCACGGCGAACGCGCCGCGCATCCGCCGCGCCGGCATCCGGGCCGACAGCCGGGGCCAGGGCGGTGTGCGCGGGGTGTACTGCTTCCCGGCGCTGCCCTCGTACCCCCACACCCACCAGTGGCTGCGCGAGCTGGCCCGGTTCGGCCCGAAGGGGTCGCTGGTCGCCGTACACGCCCGGCTGGCCGACCACCCGGACCCGGGCGTGCGCGAGGAGCTGGTCTGGGCCGTCTGCGGCTGGTCCACCCCGGGTGTCGCCGAGCTGTTGGACGGCCTCGCCGAGGACCCGCACCCAGAGGTCCGCGAGGCCGTCGCGGCGGTCCGGGAGCCCTGAGGCCCCGCGGACCGCCGCGACCCGGCGCTGTCGGAGACCGTCAGGAAACGCGCTTCAGCTGCCAGGAGTTGTTGTTGAAGCTCGGCACGGAGGAGTACTGGCAGCCGGAGCTGTAGAAGCTGCTGACGATCGTCCAGCCGGCCGGCGGCCAGGTGGACGCGCAGGCGTTGACCACGGTGCCGACCGGGTAGCCGGTGAGCTGCATGATCTTCTTGGTGTTCGGGTTGAACCCGGAGCCGCAGCCGGCGCTGTTCCACCACTGGACGTCCACGGAGCCGCCCGGGGTCAGCGAGGAGGAGCAGATGGTGCTGGTGTCGCCGGGCGCCGCCTGGGCGGTGCCCATGGTCAGGGTGAGGGCGGCGGCGGTACAGCCGAGGGTGAGGACGGCGGCACGAAGTCGGGTCACGGGAGCGGCTCCTCTCGGGTGACGCGGCCTGTCCGCGCCAGGGCCCATTCCTACCGGCACGAATGACCCTCCGAACAGTGCGTTTCCGGCCCCACCGGCGGCGCGTTCTCGCCCTTGCCCGGCCCGCCCGGGCCGGTGCCGGGCCCGCCACCCGCGGCGCCCCCGCCGACATGCCCGTTCGGCCGAACCGGGTGATCATGGGACGAACCGCGTCTTCGGCGATTCGGCGCGCCGGTGCCCGCCGGCCGCGCCGGGAAGGTGGACCGCGATGTTCCAGCTCCTGTGGATCCTGCTCATCGGCTTCGTGCTGGCATGCTCGCCAAGCTGATCCTGCGCGGGCCGCAGTCGATCCCGTGGTGGCTGACCATGCTGCTCGGCGCCGCCGGGGCCTGGCTCGGCAACGCCGTCTCCGGCTGGATCGGCGTCCGCCACACCTCGGGCATCGACTGGATCCGCCACATCCTCCAACTCGGCTTCGCCGTCGCCCTGGTGGCCTTCGTCGCGCCCGCCTGGTCCAAGTCCCGCCCGCCCCGCTGACCCGGCGGCCGCCGGACGGACGGGGAGTGAACCGGCTCAGCCCACGTGGACCGCGGGCCGCCGGGCGCGGTCCGGCTCGGCCTCGCGGAGCACCTCGCGGGTGACCGGCGCGATCTCGCCCTGCCCGAACAGGAGGAACCGCAGGAACTGGGCGAAGGGGTTTCCTTCGGTCCACTCGAAGTAGATGTGCGGCTGCTGCCCGGTGAGGTCGCGCACCTGCAGCAGCAGCGCGGCCAGCGCGTTGGGCACGCTGGAGCTCTGCAGCGACAGCACCCGGTAGCGTTCGTGCAGCACCTCGCCGCGCACGGTCAGTACGGCCTCGAAGTCGGACGGGTCGAGCACGGTGACCTCGACGAAGACCAGGTCGTCCTCGGCGGGGATGTCGTTGTCCTTGCGGATCTGACGGAGCTTGTCGCGGTACTCGGCGAGGTCCCGATTGTTCGGCTCGTTGGCGATCAGCCGCAGCGGGCGGTGCATGTAGTCCCGGACGAACCGCTCCGCCACCTCGTCCAGCACCACGTCGGTGACGCGCAGCTCGAAGGCCCGCTTGAGCCGGGAGGCGAAGGAGACCAGCATGATGCCCGCGATGAAGCAGCCGCCGATTTTGACGCCGTCCGGCCGCTCGGCGATGTTCGCAGCCGTGGTGTAGAGGAACACCGCGGCGATCACGGCGAAGCCGATCGTCCAGCCGCGCTGCCCGGCCTTGTGGGTGGCGATGGTGACGGCGATGGCGGCCGAGCTGATCAGCACCAGCACACCGGTCGCGTACGCGCCGCCCTGGGCGTCCACATTGGCGTCGAAGATCCAGGTGACCAGGAAGGCGATCAGGGTGAGCACGATGACGGTCGGCCGCACGGCGCGCGCCCAGTGCGGCGCCATGCCGTAGCGGGGCAGGTAGCGCGGCATCAGGTTGAGCAGCCCGGCCATCGCGGAGGCGCCGGCGAACCAGAGGATGGCGATGGTGGACAGGTCGTAGACGCTGCCGAAGCTGCTGCCGAGGTTCTGGTGGGCGAGGTAGGCGAGCGCCCGCCCGTTGGCCTCGCCACCTTTCTTGAAGGCCTCGGCCGGGATGAGCAGCGTGGTGATGAAGCTGGTGGTGATCAGGAAGACGCTCATGATCGCGGCGGCGGTGGTGAGCAGCTTGCGGGCACCCCGGATCCGGCCGGTGGGCTTCTCCTCGGTGTCGTCCGGGTCGCCCTCAATGTGCGGCATCACCGCGACGCCGGTCTCGAAGCCGGACAGGCCCAGGGCCAGCTTCGGGAAGACGGTCAGCGCGACGCCGATCATCGCGAAGGCGTTACCGTGCTGGACGGTGAGCGCGTCCGTCCAGTCGCTGAGCACGTGCGGGGCCTTGAGCACGTGCCAGAGCCCGTTTGCCACCACCACGACGTTGAGCGCGAGGTAGATCCCGACCAGGAAGACGGCCAGACCGATCGCCTCGCTGAAGCCCTTGAGGAAGACCCCGCCGAGCAGGGCGACCAGGATCAGCGTGATCATCACCTGCCTGCCGCTGAGCGTGCTGGTCAGGTGCGGGTTCTCCACCAGGTGCGCGGTGGCGTCGGCGGCCGACAGGGTAATGGTGATCATGAAGTCGGTGGCCGCGAACCCGAGCAGGGTCAGCACGAAGAGCTTGCCCTGCCAGAACGACAGCAGTCGCTCCAGCATCGCGATGGAGCCCTCGCCGTGCGGGCTCTCCTGGGCCACCCGCCGGTAGACCGGCAGCGCGCCCAGCAGGGTGACGACCACCAGCACGATGGTCGCCAGCGGTGAGACCACGCCGGCCGCGAGGGCGGCGATGCCGGGCTGGTAGCCGAGCGTGGAGAAGTAGTCGAGGCCGGTCAGGCACATCACCCGCCACCAGCGCTGGCCCTTCTCGTGCGGCGCCTGGGCGTGCGGGCCGGGGTGCTGCTTGGCCATGTCCGACAGGCCTTCCAGCATCCACGCCCGGAACCTCGCGCCCCGCGTCGGAGGAGCCATTCCCGGTTCGGCCGAACCCGACGAGACCACGTTCACCCCTGTCCATGACTTCAGCCGGCCGCGCGCGGCTCCGGACCCCCTGGTGGCCGCCGGACGGCGGGCCTGGTCAGGCTAGGTGACCTGGCCTCGACGGCCCGGGAACCGCGCGCGCCAACACGCCACGGTGCGCCCGTACGGCCCTCCGGGGTCGCGGCCGCTGTCCGGCCGTGGTCGCGGCCCCGGCGCGGCGGTCGGCATGAACTGCCCGGAACGGGCGAGGATGTCCGCGCGCGTTGACGCACGGGGTTGACGCGACCCCGCGAGGTTGACGCACAGTGGGCGCGCAGTGGGCGCGCAGTGACGGACGAGGAGGAGGCCACGGTGGCGGAACCGAGCCGGCGGGGGATTCTGGGCCTGGGACTGATGGCGGCCGCCGTCACCTCCTGCGGGAACCGCCACCCGGACACGGTCCCGAACCCCACTCCCGACCCCCAGGGCACCCCGCGCACGGCCGAGCCCACCACCGCCCGGCACGTCGGCCTGAAGAGTGAGCAGTCCCAGCCCGGCAACCCCGACTGGGAGATCACCGACCCCGGCCCGGCCGACGCCATCGAGGGCTTCGCCGACCGGGTGAGCGTGCTGCCCGGGGAGTCCTTCGGCCTGCACGTCTCCACCGCCGCCTCCGCCTTCACCGTCTCCGCGTACCGGATGGGCTGGTACGACGGCGCCCGCGCCCGCCTGGTCTGGCGCCGCGAGCACGTACCCGGCGCCAAGCAGGCCGCGCCGCACGTCGACCAGGCCACCCGCACCGTGCTGACCGACTGGCAGCGCACCCTCGCCGTGGACACCGCCGACTGGCCCGAGGGCGCCTACCTGCTGCGGCTGGCCGTCGAGGGCGGCCCCGGCCGGCGCTACGTCCCGCTCACCGTCCGCTCGGCGAGCACCGCCGGAAAGACCGTGGTCATGAGTGCCCCGGCGACGTGGCAGGCCTACAACGAGTGGGGCGGCTACAGCCTCTACAACGGCCCGACCGGAACCCTCGCCACCCGCTCGCTGCGGGTCGTCTTCGACCGGCCGTACGACTACGACCACGGCGCCGGGCTGTTCCTGGTCTACGAGGCGCCGCTGATCGCCCTCGCCGAGCGGCTCGGGCTGCCGCTCGCGTACACCACCGGGATCGACGTGGCCCGCGACCCGGGGCTGCTGCGCGGCGCCTGCGCCGTCCTCTCGCTCGGCCACGACGAGTACTGGTCCCCCGAGCAGCGCGCCAACGTGGTCGCGGCCCGCGACGCCGGGACCAACCTGGCGATCCTGGGCGCCAACTGCTGCTACCGCCGGGTCCGCTTCGAGCCCACCGGGCTCGGCCCGGACCGCACGGTGGTCTGCTACAAGGACGCCTGGGCGAAGGACCCGGGCCACCAGGCCGGCGCCCCGGCGACCACCGACTTCCGGGCCGGCCCGGGCGCCGACCCGGAGAGCTCGATGCTCGGCGTGATCTACGACGGCTATCCGGTGGACGCTCCGTACGTGGTGACCTCGCCCGGGCACTGGGTCTTCGAGGGGACGGGCGTCGCGGCCGGGGCGTCCTTCCCGCACCTGGTCGGCGTCGAGTACGACCGGGTGGACACCGGCTTCCCCACCCCGCGCCCGATCGAGGTCATCGCCCACTCCCCCGTGGTCTGCGAGGGCCGCCGCTCCCACTCCGACACCGCGTACTACACCGTGCCGAGCGGCGCCGGGGTCTTCGCCACCGGGACGATGCGCTGGGTGGAGGCGCTGGACGCACACGGCCCCGGCGGCGGCAAGGCCGACCACGGCATCGACTCGCATGCCGGGGACGTGGTCCGCAAGGCCACCGAGAACGTCCTGCGCGCCTTCGCCGCCGGACCGGCCGGTCGCACCCACCCCGCCCAGGACAACCTCGCCGCCGTCTACGGCACGGCGTAGCGGGCCCGGCGGGCCAGCCGGTGGGTCCGGCTCAGCCCGCCGTGATCGGCGGGACGAAGGTCTCCGGCGGGCCGAAGTCCGAGTAGACGCCCTTGACCACGGTCAGCTTGCCGTTCACCGTCATCGACTGCTCGCCCCGCACCGGGCGGCCGAGCCGGTCGATCCACAGCTGGTAGTCGAGCCCGTCCACGCCGTCGGACGCCATCCGCTCGGCGTTCGACGGGTCCGCGCCGCACACCTGCTCCACCGACAGGTGCGCGGCCGGGTGGAACTCCGGGACGACGAATCGTCAAAGGAATGCTCCGGGTCGGCCGTTCGGGACGAGCCGGAAGCCTGTCACAGCGGCCAATCGCAGTCGAACTGGTTTCCGCGCCCCGGTGGGGCGGCCCCGGCCGGACGCCCCCGGGCGGGAGGAGGCCGCCGGCCCGGCTACACTCACACGGTCTCACAGCAGCGCAGGTCGTCCAGGACAACCGACCGGTATGGCACGGGTGCCCGCCGGCGAGGGCACGAGGGAAACAGAACATGGTCGAGGCCTCCCCCAAGGTCGTTGTCGTCGTCCCCACGTACAACGAGCGGGAGAACCTTCCGGTCCTCGCCGGGCTCCTCGCGGAACTCCCGCTGGAGAACCTGCACCTGCTGGTGGTCGACGACAACTCCCCCGACGGCACCGGCGAGATCGCCGAGAAGCTCGCCGCCGACTCCGGCGGTACCGTCGGCGTGCTGCACCGCACCGAGAAGAACGGCCTCGGCCGCGCCTACCTGGCCGGCATGGCCCGCGCCCTGGACGAGGGCGCCGACGTCGTGGTCCAGATGGACGCCGACCTCTCCCACCCCGCCTCCGCGATACCCGCGATGGTGCGGGCTCTGCTCACCGACGACACCGCCGTGGTGCTCGGCTCCCGCTACGTGCCCGGCGGCTCGACCGCCGCCGAGTGGCCCTGGCACCGCAAGGCGCTCTCCGCCTGGGCCAACTTCTACGTCAACGCGATCCTCGGCCTGGGCGTGCGGGACGCCACCGCCGGCTTCAAGGCCTGGCGGGCCACAGCTCTGCGGGCCATCGACCTGCCGACCGTACGGAGCAACGGCTACTCGTTCCAGGTCGAGATGAACTACCGGGTCATCCAGCGCGGGCTGACCATCCGCGAGGTGCCGATCCGCTTCGAGGAGCGGATCGAGGGCGCCTCGAAGATGAGCATCGGGGTGCAGGTCGAGTCCGCGCTCGCGCCCTGGAAGCTGCGCTTCAACCGCGAGAACGAACCCGGCGGGCTCGACTGACGCCAACGGGCCGAACGGACGACCGGCGCCTCCGACGCGGTCATCCGGGTAGTAGGACGGCCGGGTGGCGGTGTGAGCGGCGGCCGCGGGGAAAGAAGGCCGTCATGGCCCTTCTCCCGGAGTCCTTCACGACCCTGGTCCGCCGTGGCGCCCGAGAGCCCTTCGTCGTCCAGACCGTACGGGCCACCGTGGCCGCCACCCTCGCCTTCGCGGTGGCCACCCGGCTCAGCAGTGAGCCCGCGCCGCTGACGGCGCCGCTGACCGCGCTGCTGGTGGTGCAGGTCACCGTCTACTCGACGCTCAAGACAAGCATCCGCCGGGTCAACTCGGTGGTGGTCGGGGTACTGATCGCGATCGGCTTCAGCGCCGTGGTCGGGCTCTCCTGGTGGAGCCTCGGGCTGATCATCCTGGCCTCCCTGGTCATCGGCCGGTTCGTCCGGGTGGAGGAGTTCGTCCAGGAGGTCGCGATCAGCGCGATGCTGATCCTGGGCGTCACCAAGCTGGCCTCGCAGGCCTGGGACCGGGTGCTGGAGACGCTGATCGGCGCGGCCGTCGGCCTGCTGTTCAACCTGCTCTTCGCTCCGCCGGTCTGGGTGGACACCGCCGGGGAGTCGATCGAGGACCTCGCCCGGCGGGCCCGGAAGCTGCTGCTGGACATCGCCGAGGAGCTGGGCCGCCCCATCCCGGTGGCCCGGGCCGCCGAGCGGCTGCACGAGGCCCGCCGGCTCGACCAGGCGATCGTCGAGGTGGACGCGGCGCTGCGCCAGGCCGAGGACAGTCTGCGGTTCAACCCCCGGATCAGCGAGGGGCTGCTCTCCCGGCTGGTGCTGCGCACCGGGCTGGACACGCTGGAGATCTGCGTGGTGGTGATCCGGGTGCTGGCCCGCTCGCTGACCGACCTGGCCAAGCGGCGCGGGCCCGGCGAGCGGCTCTTCCCGCCGGAGGTCGCGGTCGGGCTGGAGGAGCTGCTGGCGCACGTCGGCGGGGCGATGGTCAGCTTCGCGGTGCTGGTCACCACCCAGGTGAGCCGCAGCGCCGAGGAGGCCGAGGAGCGGCTGACCGCCGAACTGGCGGCGGCCTGGGCCTGCCGGGAGAACGTCGCCCAGGTGCTGCTGCGCAGGGTCCAGGAGCACCCGGAGGCCTGGCAGCTGCACGGCTCGATGCTGGCCGAGGTGGACCGGATCCTGGACGAACTGGACCTGGAGCACCGCAGTCGGCGGCTGATGGAGGAGCTCGACCGGGCCTCGGTGGCGAACCGCGAGCGGTTCTCCCGGTTCGCCGGGCTGCGCCGTTACGTCCGGGGCGAGCGGGGGCCCGGCCGTCGGACGTCCGCCAAGGCGGAGCGCCCGGCGGCGGAGGCCGGGCGCTGATCCTGCCGCGGGCCCGGGAGACCAGGACGTCAGGGCATCAGCCAGGGCTGCTGCGGCAGCGGGTGCCCGGTCTCCAGGTAGGTCTTGAGGTTGGAGAGCACCGCCGACCAGCCCTGTTCGGCGTCCGCCTGCTCGGCCTCGTCGGCGAGGTTCTCGTGGGTGACGGTGAGCCGGGTGAGGTCCTGCCAGGCCCGGATGTCGAAGCTGACCCTGGAGGGCCCGGCCGGGCGTTGCTCCTCCGGCCCGGCCCAGCTGGTGACCAGCCGGTGCGGGCGCTCGGCGGCCTCGACGATGCCGATCACGTCGGCGATCCCGGAGTCGTCGCCGCGCTGGTGCTCCCAGGGCGCACCGGGCAGCCAGGTGGAGACGTTGCGGTGGCCCCAGTAGAGGCCCGACTCGTCGGCATTGGTGAGCGCGTGCCAGACCCGTTCGGGCGTGGCGCGCAGGTAGACGATGCCGCGGTGGCTGAAGGCGGTCACGGCCTCAGCCCCTGGCCGCGTCGAGCAGCGGCTGGATCTCGATCTTCCGCATCCGCAGCATGGTCGCCATCACGCGGTCGGCCTTCGCCCGGTCCGGGTCGGCGATCAGGTCGAGCAGGACGCGCGGCGTGATCTGCCAGGAGAGGCCGTAGCGGTCCTTGAGCCAGCCGCACGGGCCCTCCTGGCCGCCGTCGGCGGTGAGTTTGGCCCAGAGTTCGTCGATCTCCTGCTGGTCCTCGCACTCCACCTGGAGCGAGATCGCCTCGGTGAAGCTGAACTCGGGGCCGCCGTTGAGCGCCGTGTACTCCCGGCCGGCGAGTTCGAACTCGACGGTCATCACCGAGCCGGCCGGGCCGGGGCCGGCCTCGCCGTAGCGGGTGACCTTGGTGATGCCGGAGTTGGGGAACAGCGAGGTGTAGAGGACGGCGGCCTCTTCGGCCTGGTCGTCGAACCAGAGGAAGGTGGTGATTTTCTGCATGCGCCCGACGGTAGCGGCGGGCCCTGTCGCGGCGGCCGAGCCACGGCCGGGGGTCACCGGATCGGCGCCCCCGGCCGGGCCGGCCCTCGGTCAGTGCACCCAGCCCGCGTAGCGCTGCACGAAGCGCTGGCCGGTGTGGGCGGTGACGACGACGTCGTAGCGGCCCTGCTTGTCCAGCGGCCAGGACAGGTTGACCTGCTTACCGGGCTTGACCCAGACGGTCTGCGCGGTGCCCGCGAAGTCGTTGGGGACGGCGGTGAAGGCCACGTCGGTCATCCCGTCGTTGGCGACCTGGAGGGTGAGCTTCAGGCTGCCGTGCAGGTCCGCGGTGACGATCGGCACACCGATGTCGTTCTGCCCGTCCTGCCCGTCCCGGACCACCGTGCCGGCGAAGCGGCGCACGAAGCCGTCCGGGCCGTGCACGGTGAAGTCGTAACGGCCGTTGGTGGCGGCCGCGTCCCAGACGTACGTCGCGCTGGCGCCGGGGGCGACGGTGTACGGGGTGCCCGCGAAGGGGAGCAAGATGTTCGGGTAGACGGTGTACGGGAAGGCCACCGAGCCGTCGTTGCTCATCACGCAGCTGACTTTGCCCGTCCCGCGGTCCACCGACACGTCGGCCCACGGCTGGTACGGCAGCGGGCGGTGCGGGCGCTCTCCGCGCTCCTGGACGGGCATCGACTGGGCGCCGATCGCCGGGAGGGCTACGCCGGGCAGCTTGGTGCCCGCGTCGGCCCTGGCCATCAGGGCGTTGGTGTCGGGCAGCTTCGGCAGCGAGTGGTCCGGGGCGGCGAAGTCGAAGCAGCTGGTGAGGTCGCCGCAGACGGACCGGCGCCAGGCCGAGATGTTGGGCTCGGCCACGCCGGTGACCAGCTCCATGAAGCGCAGCACCGAGGTGTGGTCGAACACCTGGGAGTTGACCCAGCCGCCGCGCGACCAGGGCGAGACCACCCAGAGCGGGACGCGGTTGCCGAGGCCGATGGCGCGCCCCTGGGTGAACTCCTCGGGGGTGCCGGGCTCGGGGGTGGGCGGGACCATGTGGTCGAAGTAGCCGTCGTTCTCGTCGTACATGACCAGGAAGACGGTGTGCCGCCAGACCTCCGGGTTGGACATCAGCGACTGCAGCGCCTGGTCGACCCAGTGCGCGCCGTAGGCCGGGCCGGCCTCCGGGTGCTCGGAGAACAGGTAGGGCGCGACCAGCCAGGAGACGGTCGGCAGGGTGCCGTCCTTGCAGTGTCGGTCGAAGTCGGTGGGGTCGAACTTGGTCATCGCGTTGATGTAACGCGGGTCGTCGTGCGGGAAGTTGTGGAACTGCTTGAAGTAGGAGAGGGCGTTGTCGTCGTAGTCGCCGGTGCGGTCGTCCTTGCTGGGGTTGTGGTAGACCCGCCAGCTGACGCCGGCCGCCTCCAGTCGCTCGGCGTAGGTGGTCCAGTCGGCGACGGGGTTGTCGGTGACCGGGGTGTTGTCGATCCAGGGGCCGGTGGTGCCGTCGCGGCCGGGGCCGGCGGTGCCGGTCCACAGGTAGAGCCGGTTGGGGTCGGTGGGGCCGGCCAGCGAGGTGAAGTAGGCATCGCAGATGGTGAACGCGTCGGCCAGGGCGTACTGGTAGGGGATGTCGTCCCGGGTGAAGTAGCCCATGGTGCGCTCGCCCTTGGCGGCGATCCACTTGTTCATCGCGCCGTTGTTGATGGCCTGGTGGCCCGTCGCCCAGTCGTGGGCGAGGCCGCCGGCGTTCTGCGCGTTGTACTTGGCGGTGTCCATCCGGTACGGCAGCATCGCCCCGCCGTCGCTGCGGCGACTGTCGGGCTGGCGGAACACGTCGGTGCCGTCCGGGAATTGGAGCGCCTGCTTGTCGCCGAAGCCGCGCACGCCGCCCAGCGTGCCGAAGTAGTGGTCAAAGCTGCGGTTCTCCTGCATCAGGACGACGACGTGCTTGACGTCCTTGATGGTGCCGGTGAGAGCGGCGCTGGTCCGCGCGTCGGCGGCGGGGGCGGCCTCGGCCTGGGCGGCGGACAGGCCGGTCAGGGCGGTGGCGCCGACGGCCGCGGTGGCGCCGACGAAGGTGCGGCGGGAGAGCTCGGGCATCACGAACTGGCCTCTCAGAGCTGGAAGGTGGCGACGGCGGCGGCGGTGTCGGAGGGCCACTCGTTGGCGGCGGCGTTCGGCTCGGGCTGCGGCCAGTCGGCGACGAGAGTGTGCGCCTCGACCAGCTTCAGCGGGCCGGCGTACTGGACGTAGTCGATGCGGTCCTGCGGCTCGGACCGGTCACCGCGCCGCTTGCGGGTGGGCGACCAGGTGGTGCCCGGGTTCTTGACCGGGTCGCGGCTCTCCTCGCGGAAGCTGTCGGTCAGCCCCGCGGCCTGCAGGGCGGCGGTGACCGGCCAGTCGAGCTCGCCGACGCCGTTGTGGGCGGCGGCGGTGGCGGCCGTCCAGTCCAGGTGGGAGGGCGAGGAGAGCGCGCCGGCCAGCACCACCGGAAGGTGCCGGGCGAGGTCCGCGCGCACGGCCTCGGCCAGCGCCTTGGCCTGCCTGAGGCGCGGCGAGGCGTTCTCGGCGGCCGTCACCTGGGCGGCGGTTCCGCCGTCCTGCACGGCGTACGGGCCGTAGCCCGCCTCGTCGAGGTGCGCGGCCCAGAAGCGGACGCTGCGGCCGCCGGGCAGCTGGACGGTGGCGGCGACGGCGGGCAACTCGGCGGTGGCCGGGGTGAGGTCGGTGAGCGGGTGGCGGCTGAGGATGCCGACGCTGCCCGGGCTCTGATGGGCGTACCAGCCGAGCGCGTCGGCCAGGGTCTTGGCCCGCTCGCCGGCCGTCTCCTGCAGGGCGAGCACGTCCAGACCCTGGGCGAGGACGACACGCAGCTGCTTCTCCAGCGCGTCGGTGTAGCCGGCACCGGCGTCGTGCAGGTTCCAGCTGGCGGCCTTGAGCCGGGGCGGGGCGGCCGGGTCCGCGACCGGGACCAGCACGGTGAGGGTGTCGGTGGCGCCGGTGCTGTCCTTGACGCCGACCACGACCAGCTCGGGGTTCCGGCCGGGGCTGGCGGGTGCGGTGCCGGTGAGCGTGCCGTCGGCACCGACCGAGGCCCAGGCCGCGCCGCCGAGCTTGCGGTAGGCGGCGGAGCCGGGGGCGTTGCCGGCCGGACGGGACCAGAGGCCGCCGAGCTTGATCCGCACGGCCGCGCCCGGGGCGACGGGGGTGGCCGTGAACGAGTCGACGGCGGCGTGCGGGCGGACCACGGCGGGCTTGGGGCGGAAGCTGAACGGGGCGGTCTGGGCGAGGATGCCGTAGCCGTCCTTGGCGAGCAGGTAGGCGGTGTACGGGCCGCCGGTCAGCGCGGAGGTGTCGAGCTGGACGTCGCCCGAGGTCCCGGGGGTGTACTTCCACAGCAGCGAGGAGCCGGTGCCGGGCTGGCGGCTGCCGTCGTAGATGCCGATCCAGTTCTTGGCGTCGGGGGCGTCGGTGGTCCAGTGGAAGCCGAGCCGGTCGCCTTCGGCGGGGCTGCTGGATGAGGTCAGGGTCAGGGCGCTGCCTGCGGCCATGGTTGTCCTGTCCGCCGCCAGCGGGCCCGGTCCGCCGGGGGACGGTGCCGGGGCCGCACGCGGCTGGTCACGGAGGCTGGGAGGGAGAACGCTCACAGTTGGCTGTACAACTGCGGGCGGGCTCATTCACCCGAAGACCGGCGACCAGGGCGTGAACGCCGCGTGACGCAGCGTCGGGCGGTTCGGGAACTCCGTGGCGAAACCATCGTCAGGACATCACCAGGACATGCGGAGGGGCCGCGACGGACGATCCGTCGCGGCCCCTCCGGGCTGTCGGCTGTCCCGCCGGCCGGAACTCGGACCGGCTCAGGCCAGGGCGAGGAACAGCTTCTCCAGCTCGGCCTCGCTCATCGGCGGGGCGCCCCCGTCGGCGGCGGCCATGCACTGGCGCATCCCGCTCGCGACGATCTTGAAACCCGCCCGGTCGAGGGCGCGCGAGACGGCGGCGAGCTGGGTGACCACGTCCTTGCAGTCCCGACCCGCCTCGATCATCGCGATCACCCCGGCCAACTGACCCTGGGCGCGACGCAGTCGGTTCAGGACCGCGCCGACCGCCTCCTCGTCCACCTGCATGTCCGGGCCGCCTTTCATCGACTGTCGATTGACAAGTGTACCCGGTGGGGTATTCATTCCCAGGCGACCGAGGAGGCCGCTGCCCAGCTCGGCGACGGGCGCGGCGAAGGACTCTGCGGCAGGCGCCTGCGACGGGCCAGGCGCCGGGCTCAGCGACGGGCCAGGCGCCGGGCTCAGCGACGGGCCAGGCGGCGTTCGCCTCCGGCGCCGGTAGCGTACGGCAGCTCGTAGTAGGCGAACACCTCGGGTTCGTCGGTGGCCGGCAGGATGTCGTCGGTGCCGATCGCGGGAGCCTGTCTGACCTTGTTCCTCGGGAACGGCACCCGCAGGTAGCCCGGCCCCGCCACCGCGCCCTCCAGCGGGACGAAGGCCAGACGGCGCCGGCCCATCATGCCGACCGTGACGGTGGCGAAGAACGGCTCGTCGGTGGACGTCTCGACGTAGACCGACTCCAGCGTGCCGATCCGGTGGCCCTTCTCGTCGACCACGGCATGGCCGCGCCACTCCCGGATGTCTGCCATCGCGATCCCCACGGCCTCGGACCTCCCGTGTCGCGGCTGCCACCGGCTGCACAGCCCGGAGCTTCCATCCTGCGCCGCAACGGGCCCGGCGGCGCGACGAATGGGACATACGGGGGTGACCCGACCACCCGGCGGCAAGGCGCTGACCTGGGCTTCAGTCTGTCCACCAGCCGGCCCGGCGGCGGGGTCTCGACCAGGCGGAGCCGGGCTGACTCCAGGAGGCGGACGGCGATGGGCGGGCGCTCGGTCACGGCGCCATGGTGGCAGCGCCGGGCGATGGGTGGTGGTCGATCGGGATTGGCATGATCGGACGACAAGCCCACGAATCATCAACCGGAAAAGGCCAGTTGGCGTCCGAATTCGCAGTGCCTCGCGGGGCGGATCGGAAACCCGGGTGGGAATCGCCGCTCCGGGCACGCACCTCGGCGGGCGCACCAGGAGCGGCGTACCCGAAGCTCAGAGGCCGGTCTGGACCTCGACGCGGTGGCGGATGTACTCGTCCGGGTGCGACCGGGCGATCGCCACGGCCGCCTCGACCAGGGCGTGCAGTTCCACCGGGTAGGCGCGCGGCACCAGCGGGAGGCCGGGGAGGATGCAGCGGCGGACGTCGATGTCCTCGTTGGCGACGAACTCCCGCAGCGCGGCCTCGTTCCAGCTGTCCCGGACGGTCGCGCCCTCGTCGGCGGTCGCGTTGCGGCCGCCGCCGACCGACAGGGCCGTCCAGTACCAGGCCCGGGCGGCACCGGCGCGCTCCGGGTCGGTGCCGGTCTGCAGGTAGCCGAGCAGGGCCAGGCGGACCCGGCGCTGGCCGAAGGCGATCAGGGCGGGCTCGACGAAACGGCGGTTGAAGCTCGGGTTGGGGTCGTGGACCGCGGCCTCCATCAGCGCCTCGAAGTACTCCTCGGGCAGCTCGGACCGCCCGGCGAGCGCCTTGTGGACCTCCCAACGGGCCGCGCCCGGATAGTCCGCTCCCGGCGCGACCTCGGCCCCGAGCAGGAGGAGTAGTCGCGCGAGCCGCAGCTCGAACGCCTGCGATCCGTCGTCCGCGCGCCCGGGCAACGACTGGAGAATCCGCACCTCACCGGCCGTGTCCTTGGTTTCCACCAACGTCCTCCTCATTCTGAGTCATCGGCAGACTACTCGCTGATACACCCGTTCGGAGGTCGTTTCAGGACAGGTGGAATCTTGAACTGCTTCCCGGGTGTGCGTTTTGACGAATGTTCAGGGTGTGACGTCGGCGAATGGCCGGAGTCATAACCCATGGTGATCGTCCGTCAGGACGGGTGTCCGGGCGGGACCAGCCCGGACTGGTAGGCGATCGCGACGAGTTGAGCACGGTCGCGGGCGTCGAGCTTGGACATCGCCCGGTGAACATGAGTACGGACGGTGAACGGACTAACGAACATCCGCTCGGCGATCTCCTCGTTGGTGAGCCCGGTGGCGGCCATGGACATCACCTCGCGCTCGCGGGCGGTCAGCACGGCGAGCCGTTCGGCGGGGGCGACGGCGGCCGGGCCGGGCTGGGCGAGGAGCTGGTCGATCACGGCCCGGGTGGCGGCGGGCGAGAGCAGGGCGTCACCGGCCGCGACGGTCCGGACGGCGGCGAGCAGTTCCTTCGGGTCGGCGCCCTTGCCGAGGAAGCCCCCGGCGCCCGCGCGCAGCGCCTGGGCCACGTACTCGTCGATCTCGAAGGTGGTGAGGATGAGCACCCTGGTGCCGGACAGCTCCTCGTCGCCGCAGATCTCAGCGGTGGCGCCGAGGCCGTCGGCGCCGGGCATCCGGATGTCCATCAGGACGATGTCGGGCTTGGTGGCCCGGGCGAGTTCCACCGCCTCCCGGCCGTCGGCGGCCTCGCCGACCACCTCCATGTCCTCCTCGGCGTCGATCAGCACCCGGAAGGCCCCGCGCAGCAGGGCCTGGTCATCGGCGAGCAGCACACGGATGGTCATGCGCGGTCCTTGTCCTTTCGGGTGGCGCGATCCTGTCGTGGGGCGCGGTCGGGTCGGGCGGAGCCGTCGGGTCGGTCGGCGCGGTCCGGACGGCCTGCGCGGTCGGCTCGTACGGAGCAGTCCCAGCGGGCGGCGGGGGCGGGTCGGGCCGGGTCTCCGGGTCGGGCGCCGTCTCCGGGTCGGGCCGGGCCATCGGGCCGGACGCCGTCGCCGGGCCGGACGGCGTCCTCCGCCCGTGCGGCGCCGTCGTCGCGGGCGCCGGTGCGCAGCGGCAGCTCGGCGAGGACGAGGAAGCCGCCGTCGGGCCGCCGGTCGGCGGTGAGCCGGCCGCCGACCGCGCCGGCCCGTTCGCGCATGCCGATCAGGCCGAAGCCGCTCTCGCCCGGCGCGGGCTGGGGTAGTAGGACGGTGCGGCGGCGGCCGGTGGCCGGCGGGCGGCCGTTGGCGACGCTGACGGCGACCCGGCTGCCGCTGTAGGAGAGGGTGACCTCGGCGTCGGCGCCGTGGGCGTGCTTGGCGACGTTGGTCAGCGACTCCTGGACGATCCGGAAGGCGGTGAGGTCGACGCCGGGCGACAGCGGCCGGGCTTCGCCCTCGACGGCGAGCCGGACCGGCAGGCCGGCCCGCTCGAAGGTGTTGATCAGCTCGGGCAGCCGGTCCAGCCCGGGAGTGGGTTCCAGCGGGGCCGGTTCCTCGGCGCGGCGCAGCAGACCGACGGTGGCGCGCAGCTCCTGAAGGGCGGAGCCGGTGGCGTCGGTGATGTGGCTGAGCACCTCGCGGGCCTGGACGGGGTGGGTGTCCATGAGGTGGACGGCGATGCCGGCCTGGGCGTTGGCGAGGGCGATGTGGTGGGCGACGACGTCGTGCAGGTCGCGGGCGATCCGGATCCGCTCGTCGGCGACCCGGCGGCGGGCCTCCTCCTCGCGGGTGCGCTCGGCGCGTTCGGCGCGCTGCTCGATCTCGGCGAGCTGGGCGCGGCGGTTGCGGATGGAGTCGCCGAGGGCGCCGGGCAGCAGGGCCCAGGCGAGGACGCTGATCCTCTCGCCGATCGGGCCGCCGGGGCCGAATGTCAGCGATATCCCGGTGAGCAGGACGGCGGTGGCGATCGAGGCGCGCAGGGCGGTGGCCCGGTCGGTGCGGACGGCGAGGAAGTAGAGCGCGAGCAGGAGGGGGGTGGCCAGCATCGGGGTGAGCCGGGGGCTGGTCCAGGTGAGCAGCATGGTGCAGAGCAGCGTGACGACAACCACCGCGCGCGGGTGGCGGCGCTGGAAGAACACGGCGGCGGCGGCGATTGAGGCGAGGACGCCGGTCGCCGGGTCGAGCCGGGTGAAGTGGCCGGTGGTCTGGTCGACGGTGGCGCCGAGGGCAGTGACCGTGATCAGGGCCACTCCCCCGGCGGCGTCGAGCAGCCGGGGGTGGTCGCGGCGCAGCCGCTGCCAGGTGTCGCTCATGGTCGTGCTCTCCGGGTCGGGGTGCCCTGGCCGAACCCTCGCCGGGTTCCGCCAGGTCGTACCGCGCCGCGCCCCGGGTGGGGCGCGGCGCGCCGGTGGGGGCCGCCGCGCCGGCGGCGGCCTCAGACAGCAACGGTAACGGTTGGGGCTCGAACCGGCGGGCGAGCCGACCTCTGCCGGACCAAGCCCCACCGTGGGGCGGGGCCTGGTCCGGACCGTGCCGGACGGCGCCGGGTTCCGGGCGCCGCCCGAACCGGCCGGACCTAGACGGTGGCCGACTCGCGGACCGGAGCTGGTTCGGGGGCGACGGTGTGCAGCTTGCTGCCCTCGACGTCGACGTCCGGTATCAGGCGGTCGAGCCGGCGCGGCAGCCACCAGGCGCGGCGGCCGAGCAGGGCGAGGACGGCCGGGACGATGGTCATCCGGACCACGAAGGCGTCGAAGGCGACGGCCGCGGCGAGCCCCAGGCCCATCATCTTGATCATCGGCTCGCTCATCCCGATGAAGCCCGCGAAGACGGAGATCATGATGAAGGCGGCGGCGGTGACCACCCGGGCGTTGTGCCGGAAGCCGGTGACGATGGCCTCACCGGGCTGCTCCCCGTGCACGAAGGCCTCGCGGATCCGGGTGACCAGGAACACCTCGTAGTCCATGGCCAGGCCGAAGACCACACCGATCATGAAGATCGGCATCATGCTCATCACCGGGCCGGTCTGCTCCACGCCGATCAGGTCGGCCAGCCAGCCCCACTGGAAGACCGCGACCACGGCGCCGAGCGCGGCGGCCACCGAGAGCAGGAAGCCGAGCGCGGCCTTGAGCGGGACGAGGACGGAGCGGAAGACCACCAGCAGCAGCAGGACGGCCAGGCCGACGACCACGGCGAGGTAGGGCAGCAGCGCGTCGGTGAGCTTCTGCGAGACGTCGATGTTCATCGCCGTCGTACCGCTGACCAGGACCGTCGCTCCGGTGGAGGCCTTCAGGCCGGCCGCGTGGCCGCGGATGGTGTGGACCAGGTCCTTGGTGGCCGCCTCGGCCGGGCCGGTGGCCGGGATGGCGTTCAGCAGGGCGGTGTCCCCCGCCTTGTTGAACATCGGCGGCGTCACCGTGACCACGCCGGGCAGGCCGGAGACGGTCTTGGCGACCTCACCCGCGGCGGCCTTCGGGTCCGCGGCGCCCTTGACGTCCACCAGGACCGTCAGCGGGCCGTTGAAGCCGGGACCGAAGCCCTCGGACAGCAGGTCGTAGGCGCGGCGCTGGGTGGTGGAGGTGGGCTTGGCCTCGTCGCCGGGCAGGCCGAGCCGCAGGTCGAGCGCGGGGGCCGCGAGCGCGCCGAGGCCGATCACGCCGAGCACCAGCACCGCGAGCGGGCGGCGCAGCACGAAGCGGGCCCAGCGGGCGCCGCCGTTCTCCCTCGCCCCGGCCGGCTGGGCACCGTCCCCGGCCTTCTCGGCCTTCTCGGCTTTGCGGACCTTGCGGGGCAGCACCTTGCGGCCGAGGAAGCCGAGCAGCGCGGGCACCAGGGTGAGCGCGACCAGCACGGCGATGACGACGGTGCCGGCGGCGGCCAGGCCCATCTTGGCGAGGATCGGGATGCCGACCACGGAGAGCCCGGCGAGGGCGATCACCACGGTGAGGCCGGCGAAGACCACCGCGGAGCCGGCGGTGCCGACGGCCCGGCCGGCCGCCTCCTGCGGCGTCCGGCCCTCGGAGAGCTCGGCCCGGTAGCGGGAGACGATGAAGACCGCGTAGTCGATGCCGACCGCGAGGCCGAGCATCATCGCCAGCGTGCCGGTGGTCGAGGAGAGGCCCAGCGTGCTGCCGAGCGCGGCGATCAGGGACATCCCGAGGCCGACGCCGATCACGGCGGTGAGCAGCGGCAGGCCGGCAGCGACCAGCGAGCCGAAGGTGATCACCAGGACGACGGCGGACAGCGCCATGCCGATCGCCTCGCTGCTGCCGCCCGCCTCGGGCTTGGCCATCAGCGCGTTGCCGCCGATCTCGACCTTGAGCCCGGCGTCCCGGCCGTGCTGGGCGGCCTGCTGGAGGGCGTCGGTGGCGCCCTTGGACAGCTCGCCCGCCTTGGCGGAGTAACTGACCGTCGCGTACGCCGTGGTGCCGTCCTTGGAGACGGCGCCCTGCATCTTGAACGGGTCGACCGCGCCGGTGACCTGCTCGGCGTGGGCGAGCTCGGCGACCGTCTTCTCCACGGTCTGCTGGTTGGGCTGCGCGGTGATCTTCTGGCCGGAGGGCGCGACGAACACCAGGCGGGCCGAGGCTCCGTCGGCGTGGCCGCCGGGGAAGCGCTGGTTCATCAGGTCGAAGGCCTTCTGCGCTTCCGTGCCGGGCATCGCGAAGCCGTCGTCGGGTGCGGCGGGCGCCTTGGCCGCCAGGACTCCGCAGACCGCCAGCACGGCGACCCACAGGAGGGTCACCAGCCGGCGGCGGACGAAGGCCCATCGGCCCAGGCGGTAGAGGAACGTGGCCACGGGAGAGCGGACTCCTTCGGATTCGGGTTCGGGTTTCGGGGGACGGGTTCACGAGGGCGGACCTGGTCCGCCCGCAGCATGACCAATCCTTGATCGCGACCCCCCGCTCCGTCGTCGTCTCTGCGCAGGCAGTTTGCGTACTGCGGACGCAGTACGGCCCTCCCCCGTACGGAGGAGCGCACGCCCCGCGCCGGGAGTATCCGGAAGCGCGCCCGGAGGCAGCCGGGGAGCAGGGCGGTGGCCTGCGGCGGGAGCAGGCGGGAGCAGGCGGGAGCAGGCGGGGGTCACCCGGGCGGGCGGCGGCGACGGGCCGGGGCCGCCCGGGCGAAGTAGCGTGATGTGCCTGGCCCGACCGTTTCCGTATGGTTCGGGCCGATCCATCCCGATCGGTGCTGACCCCAGCCCGCCGCCGGAGGTGCCCCATGGGCGTTCCAGCCGCCCGCATCGTGTTCGACGAGAAGGACCGCGCGGCCGTCGCCGACGCCGTGACCGAGATGCTCACCACCGGTGCGCTCACCCTCGGCCCGTGGACCGAGCGCTTCGAGCAGGCCTTCGCCGCCGAGCACGGCGCCTCGCACGCCGTCGCGGTGAGCAGCGGAACCGCGGCGCTGGAGGTGATCCTGCGCACGGTCGACGTCCGGGGCCGCGACGTGGTCGTCCCCGCCGTCACCTTCTACGCCACGGCCGGAGCGGTGGTCCACGCGGGCGGTCGCCCGGTCTTCGCGGACGTCGACCCGGCCACCCTCGCGCTCTCCCCCGAGACCCTGGCCGCCGCCATCACCCCGGATACCGCGGCCGTCGTACTCGTCCACATCGGCGGGCTGGTCACCCCGCAGGTCGACGCCCTGCGCGCGCTCTGCGACCAGCACGGAATCCCGCTGATCGAGGACGCCGCGCACGCCCACGGCAGCAGCCTGGGCGGCCGCGCCGCCGGGACCTTCGGCCTGGCCGGGGCCTTCTCCTTCTACCCGACCAAGGTCACCACCAGCGGCGAGGGCGGCATGATCCTCACCGAGTCGCCGGAGCTGCGCGACGAGGCCAGGATCTACCGCGACCAGGGCAAGGGCTCCTTCGCCACCAACCACCACGTGCTGCTCGGCTACTCCTGGCGGATGAGCGAGCTGCACGCCGCCGTCGGCGCGGTGCACCTGCGCCGCCTCAAGGAGTTCATCGAGAACCGCCGCGCCGTCGCCCGCCGCTACGACGCGGCGCTGACCGGCGTGGACGGGCTGGAGCCGGTGCTCGAACCGCCCGACTGCCGCGGCAACTACTACAAGTACGTGGCGCTGCTGGCGCCCGGCGTCGACCGCGCCGCGTTCAAGCGGGCGGTGGCCGAGGAGTACGGCGTGCGGCTGTCCGGCGAGGTGTACGACCTCCCGCTGCACCTGCAGCCGGTGCTCGCCCCCTACCGGGGCGGGCCGCTTCCGGTGGCCGAGGACGTCTGCGCGCGGCAGATCTGCCTGCCGGTGCACTCCGACATGAGCGAGGACGAGGCGCAGCTGGTGATCGAGGCCGTCTCGGCGGTGCACCGGCGGATGGCCGGGTAGCCGGAGCGAAGGGAGCAAGACCGTGCGGATAGCCGTCACCGGTGGCTGCGGGTTCATCGGCTCACACGTCGTGGACCATCTCATCGCGGCCGGCCACGAGGTCCTCGCCGTGGACACCACCGACAAGTACCTCAACCCCGACGCCGAGCACGCCCGGATCGACGTCCTCGACCTGCCGGCCCTGACCTCCGTGCTGGCCGGCAGCGAGGTGGTCTACCACCTCGCCGCGATGGCCGACGTCGAGCAGGTCTACGCCGACCCGGTCCGGGCCGTGCGCACCAACATCGACGGCACCGAGGCCGTCCTGGAGGCCGCCCGGCGCAGCGGCCTGAGCCGCACCGTCCTGGCGAGCACCGTGTGGGTCTACGGCGCCGCCCTCACCGACGGGCAACTCGGCGGCGAGGAAGAGGAGTTGGACGAGCACGTGCCGATCGAGCTGGAGCACAGCGGGCACCTGTACGTGGCCACCAAGCTCGCCGCCGAGATGCTGGTGCACAGCTACCGCGAGCTGTACGGGCAGCACTTCACCATCCTGCGTTTCGGCATCCCGTACGGCCCGAGGATGCGTGACGAGCTGGTCGTCGCCCGGTTCGTCCAGGCGGCGCTGACCGGGCGGCCGATCACCATCGCCGGGGACGGCCGGCAGAGCCGCAACTTCGTCTACGTCGAGGACCTCGCCGACGCCCACGTCCGGGCGCTCTCCCCCGCCGCCGAGGACCAGACCTTCGCCCTGGAGGGCTCGACCGCCGTCTCGGTGCGCGACATCGCCGACACCGTCGACCGGTTGCTGGGACCGGTCACCATCGAGCACATCGAGGGCCGCAAGGCCGACTACACGGGGCGGCGGATCTCCTCCGCGCAGGCCAAGCGGCTGCTCGGCTGGTCGCCGCGGACCAACTTCGCCGACGGCGTTCGCCGGTACGCCGACTGGTACCGCACCTCCGCCGCCGCGTCCGCCGCCGGCTGACCGGGGCCGCCCGATGCCGCACGCCCTGCTGGTCTCCGGCTCGCTCGGCCAGGGCCACGACGTGATGGCCCAGGCCTGCGCGGACACCCTGCGGGAACGCGGCTGGACCACCCGCACGGTGGACGCGATGGCCCTGCTCGGGCAACGCTCCGGCGCGGCCGGGGAGGCCGTCTTCCGGCGCCTGCTCGACCTGCCCGGGGCCTACGACGCCTTCCACTTCTCGGCGCTGCGCCCGGGTGCGCGGCTCGCCCTGCTCGCCGACGCGGCGGCCCGCGCCCGGTTGGTCCCGGCGCTGCGGGAGCTGATCGCGGCTCAACGGCCGCAGCTGGTGGTCTCGGTGTTCGCCACCGCCACCTCGGCCGTCAACCGGCTGCCGCACCGGGACTTCCGGCACCTCGTGTTCTGCACGGACGTCACGCCGCACCGGCTCTGGGTGCAGAAGGGCACCGATCTCTTCCTGGTCACCTCCGAGGTCGCCGCCTGCGCGGTGCGCCGCTACCGGCCGGACGCCGACATCGCCGTGCTGCCCGCACCGCTGCGGCAGTCGTTCTACCGGCCGCCGGACCGGGCCGGGGCGCGGGCCGAGCTGGGCGTGCCGCCGCGGGCCCAGTGCGTGCTGCTGATGTCCGGTTCCTGGGGGCTCGGGCCGATCGCCCGCACCGCCGCCTCGCTCGCCGCCGCCGGGCCGCACGTGCTCGCGGTGGCCGGGCGCAACCAGGAGCTGGAGCGGCGGCTGCGAGTAGCCGCCCGCAGCCGGCCCCGGCTGCACGCCTTCGGCTACACCGACCGGATCCCCGCGCTGATGGCGGCCGCGGACCTGGTGGTCACCAGCTCCGGTGACACCTGCAGCGAGGCCCGGGCGCTCGGGCGGCGGCTGCTGCTGCTCGACGTGGTGCAGGGCCACGGGCGGGACAACCTCCAGCACGAACTGGAGCTCGGCCACGCCGATGTCGCCACCGCCCGCCCGGCCGAGGTGGTCCGCAACGCGCTCGCGGCGCTGGGCAGGCCGGAGCCCCAGCCGTCGGCCGGGGCCTCGCCGGACGGGTGGCGCAAGGGGTTCGGGGCGGCGCTGGACCGGGTGGGCTTGGGGTAGCCGGAGATCGGGGACGATCGCGCCGGGTCAGGGCGCCCGCCCCGGTGGTGGGCGCGGCTCGCCGATCGTCCCGACTAGCCCTGGCGGGAGGCAAGAGGCGGGACGGCGTGGTCGCGCAGCGGGCCGAGGGTGAGGGCGCGGTCACGGCAGTGGGCGGCGATCAGCGGGAGGGCGGCGAGGGTGGCGCGCCAGGAATCGGGGGCGGAGGTGCAGTCGGAATCGTGCAGCAGGAGGGTCGCTCCGCCGCTGAGACCGGCGCGGGCGGTGGCGTAGACGGAGGTGCCGGTGGCCCCGGCCGTCCAGTCGCGGCCCCAGGCCGTCCACAGCACGCTGCGCAGGCCGAGGCGGCGGGCCGCCAGGGCCGGGCCGGCGGTCAGCACGCCGTACGGCGGGCGGTACCAGGTCGGCCGGGCGCCGCACAGGTCGGTCACCGCTTCGGTGGCGCGGCGCAGTTCGCGCAGGTCGCGGGCCGGGGCCGGGTACCACTGCGGCCGGTGGTGCCAGCCGTGCACGGCGACCTCGTGGCCGCGCAGCACCAGTTCGCGGCCGAGCCCGGGGGCGCGGTCCAGCATCGCGCCGAGCAGGAAGAAGGTGGCGCGGGCGCCGAGTTCGTCCAACGCGTCGAGGACGTGCGGGGTGCTCCGCGGGTCGGGTCCGTCGTCAAAGGTCAGGGCCAGGTGGCCCGGGTCGGTGCCGTATCCGGCGGTGCGCCGGGCCAGGGTGCGGCGCACCACCGGGAGGCGGACCGCCGCCGGTGCGAGGTGCAGGAACTCCAGGCCCACCGCGGTGGCGAGGGCCGCGGTCACCCGGGGGCTCATCCGAAGCGGGAGGCCATCCGCCGGAACACGCCGGGTGCGACGCCGTGGATCCAGGCCGGGAAGCCGAGCCAGTGCGGGACGTAGAGGCGGTCGCGCTCGGTGGTGATGGTGGCGACCACGGTGTCCGCGACCCGCTCCGCCGAGACGGGGCGCGGCCGCTCGCGCTGGTACGGAGTGCCGCGCCGGTCGAAGAACGGGGTGTCCACCGCCCCCGGCAGCACCAGACGCACTCCGACCCCGGTGCCGCGCAGTTCGTACCAGAGGCTCTCGGCGAACATCGCCAGCCCGCCCTTGGTCGCGGCGTAGCCCGATTCGTCACGCACACCGACCTGGCCGGCCATCGAGCCGAGCAGCACGATCCGGCCGCGGCGGCGCTCCAGCATGCCGGGCAGCAGCAGGCGGACCAGTCGCAGCGGGGCGGCGAGGTTGACCTCGATCATCCGGTCCAGGGTGTCGGAGGGGGTCTCGGCGAAGGGCCCGCGCCAGCCGAGGCCGGCGCTGGCGACCAGCGCGTCCACCCGGCCGGTCTCGGCGAGCGCGGCCTCGGCGAGGCGGGCCGGGCCGTCCGGTTTGCCGAGGTCCTCGGGCAGGGCGCGCCCGCCGGTGCGCTCGGCGAGCGCGTCGAGGCGGGTGCGGTCGGTGCCGGAGAGCAGGGTCTGCCATCCGGCGTCGGCCAGATGGGTGGCGGTGGCGAGTCCGATGCCGGAGGAGGCCCCGGTGATCAGCGCGACGGGCCGCTCGGTCGGGGTCGACCGTCGGGCTCGGGACTGGGCTTCCTCCGCCATCGCGCACCTGCCGCTCCGTGGATGTTTTCGCCGTCCGATTTGTCCGGCAAGTCACCTTCGCATGACAGAGCCGTCCGGGCTACCGGGGCGGGACGGCGGGCTCCGCCTCGGCGCCCGTCCGCTGGGTGGACACTTCGGCCGACTCGCCCTCCAGCTCGCCGAACCGAGAGAGCAGGAACGTTCCGCCGACCGCCACCGCGAAGCCCGTCAGCGCGCACCAGGCGAAGCCCGGACGCGCGGCATCCCCCAGCGAGAGCACCCCGACCAGGGCCGGGCCGAAGGTCTCGGCCACCGTCCCGGCGGCGGTCGCGGCCGTCACGGTGCCGCGCTGCAGGGCGAGCGCGTACGCGAGGTAGCCGCCGAGGCCGCCGACGACCAGGGCGTAGGCGGCCGGGTCGGTCAGCACGCCGACCAGGCCGGAGGTGTCCAGGACGCGCACGGCCAGACTGGTGACCCCGAAGCCCACGCCCGCCAGCAGGCCGAGCCCGGCCGCCGCCGCGGTGCCCACCCGACGGACCAGAACCAGGGTGGCCAGCAGCATGACGGCGGTGGTGGCCAGCAGCGCCCAGTGGAAGGCCGCCGGGGCGTACTCGCGGCCCTCCTTGCCGGAACCGAGGGCCAGCAGGGTGAGGCCGATGACCACCGCGAGGATGCCCGCGACGTCGCCGCGGCACAGTCGGGCGCCCAGCAGCCAGACGGCGGCCAGGGCGGTGACGGCCAGGCTGGCGTTGGTGACCGCCTGGACGAGGAAGAGCGGGAGGCTGCGCAGGGCGACGATGCTCAGCGCGAAGCCGAGGATGTCGAGCAGGGTGCCGACGACGAACTGCCAGGACCGCAGCAGCGCGGCCAGCAGCCCCGCCCACACCCGGTCCGCCCGTGGCGCCGAGCGCGCCCCGCGCGCCTGGAACACCGCCCCGAAGCCGAAGCAGACGGTGGCGACCAACGCGGTGGTGAGTCCCAGCAGCATGCCTCTCCCAGCCTCGCGGGCAGCATCGGTTCACCACCAGTCTGGGCCTGGGGTGGCGGGGGTGCACGGGTGAGGCGAGCGTGCGCCGCCGCGGGATCAGCCGAGCACGGCGGCGAGCAGTGCGGCCGTCCTGGCGACCGTCGGTTCGTCCATTCGGGCGGCCTGGCCGGAGGGCTTGGTGGTCAGGACGGCGAGCACGACCGGCTGGCCGGCCGGGGCCAGGCGATGCCGACGTCGTTGGTGGTGCCGTAGCCGCCGGTCTTGTCCCCGACGGTCCAGTCCTGCGGCAGGCCCTCGCGGAGGCGACGGGTGCCCGTCGTGTTGCCGCGCAGCCAGGTGACCAGGCGCTCGCGCTGCCGGGGCGGGCGGGTTCAGGGCCGCAGCGCCACGCCCGCGTACCCGGACGCGTCCGAGGCCGAGACGGCCGGGTCGTCGGCCGTGGGCCGCCAGTGCGGAGCGGGAACGATGCCCGGGGGCAGTAGGGTCCAGCCGTCGAAGAAGCGGGCGAACTCGACGCGGGTGCGGGCCTGGAGGGCGGTGCCGGCGGCCTGGTAGATGCCGACGACCCGCCCCATCTCCTCGGGGGCGAACTCCAGGGTGAGGTGGGTCATCACCAGCGCGCTACCCGGGGCGAGGGCGGACTTGAGGTGTTCGACCAGCTCGTATGCGCCGTGGGCGTCGGGGACGAAGTGGAGCAGGGCGTTGAGGGAGAGCGCGACCGGGCGACTGAAGTCGATGGTGTCGCGCAGGCCCGGGGCGGCGAGCAGGCCGGCCGGATCGGTGACGTCCGCCTCGATGTAGGCGGTGCGGCCCTCGGGGGTGCCGGCCAGCAGGGCCTGGGCGTGGGTGAGCACGATCGGGTCGTTGTCGGCGTAGACGACCCGGGCGCGCGGTTCGACGCCCTGGGCGACCTCGTGCAGATTGGGTGAAGTGGGGATGCCGGTGCCGATGTCGAGGAACTGGTCGATGCCGGCCAGGGCGAGGGCACGGGTCGAGCGGTGCACGAAGGAGCGGTTGGCCCGGGCGGCGTCGCGCACCCAGGGCGCGATCGCCAGGACGTGACCGGCGGCCTCGCGGTCGGCGGCGAAGTTGGTGAAGCCACCGAGGTAGTAGTCGTACATCCGGGCCGAATGCGGCACGTTCAACCGCAGGTCGACCCCGTCGTAGAGACTCATCGCGCTCCCCCTCGGCATCGCGGACAACATCCGAATTGCTGCCCACCGTATCCGGGGGCCAATCGTCTTCTGCCATGGCTCAACCTCTCGGCAGATCCCATGAGATGACAATCTGTATTCGGTTTGCATCCTGGAGTGACAGGCCTGATGGAATGAGGATGGGCGCAGACAGCCCGACCTTCGGGTGGCACGGCGAGCAGCCGACGGCCACGGAAAGCAGGCGCGATGACGATCGACAGGGGCGCCCCCGTGCGCGGGCACCGAGGCGGGACGGCGGTGGACCGCACCGACGGGACCGAAGCGGAACTCGGCCTGCGCCTGGACCTCACCTATGCCGCCTTCTGCGAGACCCATCAACCCGCTTGGCACGCCCTCGCGTTGACCCGGATAGGCAGCCAGGCCGACGCCGCACTGGTGATCGAGGCGGTCAAGGCCGACCTGGCCCGCTGCTGGCCGCAGGTGCTGCGGTTCGAGGAACCGGCGGCGTACGCCTGGAGGTTGGCCACCCGGCACGTCGCGGACTGGGTGGCCGCCGAGGAGCCGGTGGAGGTGGAGGCGGTCACCTTCGCGGCCGTGATCGGGGCGTTCAAGCGGGTCGCCGACGGGCTGCTGCACAGCGAGGCGGACGAGGTCCGGTTGTACGCGGCGATCCTCGAACTGCCCGACCGGCAACGGGATGTGGTGATCCTTCGCTATCTGCTGGGCCTGCACACCAAGGTGATCGCCGCATACCTGGGACGGCCGGTGGCGACGGTGCACTCCAACCTCCGGCACGCCCGGGAGCGGCTGGCACGCCGGCTCGGGGTGCGTGAACTGCCCGACCGAGGAGCCGAACTGTGACCACCGACCGCGAGGAACGGACGACGGGTGGGGCGTGCACCGCCGGCGGAGGGCGCGCGGTCTTCCACGTGCCCCGAGCCGAACGCGCCAACGCCGAGCGGATCGCCGCTCTCCGGCAGGCCCGACTGACAGCCGCCCCGGTCCACCTGCCCTCGGAGCACGAGCAGGCCGCCTTCGAACTCGGCCTGGTGGTCGCCCTGGTGCTGGGCGCGCCGTGCGCCTCCCAGGGGTTGGACCTGCTGGTCAACGCGCGCCGCATCCAGCCGGAGGGGGCGGAGGTGTTCGGCGCGCTGCTGTACGCCACCGGCAAGGAGGAGGGCGCCGAGTTCTGGTGGCGGTTCGCGGCCGGTTCGGGCAGCGGAACGGCCGCGTACTGCCTGCATCTGCACCACCTCAAGCTCGGCGAGACCGACGACGCGGACTACTGGCGGGCCTGGTCGGACCAGCTGTCGACGGCCGAACGCCAGCCCGCGACACGACCGTTGCGAATGAGAAGGCCGCTGCTACCGGAGCACGTGCGACGCGACATCCTCTCCCGGGTGCACCGGGGGCTGGCGCCGCAGCTGCCGCCCGCGCTGGTCGCGGTGATCGACCGGCTGCCGTTGCAGGGCGGGGAGGGCGAGGGCGAGGAGGAGGTGCCGAACCCGTGGGGGCTCACCTCGGGGGCGACCTCGGCGTGTTCGTGGGAGCTGCCGTGGGGGCTCGACGAGAAGACCGAGGGCCCGTTGGGGTGAGTCCACTCGCGGCCACCCGCGCTCCCTCGTTCAGGTGAGCACGGCCGGCCGGGCGACGACCCGCGGGCCCCGACCGGCGGCGGGCTCAGCGGGGGTGTTGCGGGGACGCTGTCAGCGGTCGGCGGGATTGGTCCAGCCCGACCGAGCCGGTCCTCGCCGGGCGGGCGCTCGAAGCAGAGGACGACCGGGACCGCGGGGTCGGCGAGCATGGTGTCCATCAGGCCCAGGCGCAGCACCCGGCCGTCGGCGCGGTCCGCTCGGACGGTCCGGGACCGGCGCAGCTGCGGCCAGATGCTCATGGGTTCCCCAGGCTCGATGTGCGGGCACGCCGAACGGTGGTGCTACGCCACGACAGCGCTGTGCCGCGGCAGTGGTCCAGTCCAATGCCGCCCTCCGGAAAGGCAGTTCACGGGCACCGACGATAGAATGCACACCATGGGAGAGCGCCCTGGCGCGCCCACCGCGCCGCCCCTCATGCTGGTCACCGACCGCGGCTCCCAGCTGATCGACCCGGCTCGGGCCTACCACCTTGGCCGCGATCCGACCAGCGAGATCGTGCTGGACGACCCCCGGGTCTCCTGGCACCACGCGGTGCTGCGCACCGCCGAGGGCCACTGGCTGCTGGAGGACGTCGGCAGCACCAACGGCACCTACGACCAGGGCCAGCGGATCAGCCGCGAGGACGTCGGCCCGGGCACCCGGCTGCGCTTCGGCGATCCGGCCACCGGCCCGTCCGCGACCTTCGCCGGCCTGCCCGGCCCCGCCCCGGGCGATCACACCGTCCTGCTCACCCCGCGGTCCTCCGGCGTCTTCCGCAGCCCGAGCGCCGTCCTCCAACTGCCCGGCCACACCGTACGGATCGGGCGCTCGGACGACAACGGCCTGGTGCTGGACGACCTGGTGGTCTCCCGGCACCACGCCGAGCTGCGCGAACTGCCGGACGGCGGCCACGAGATCGTCGACCTGGACAGCCACAACGGCACCTACCTCAACGGCCGTCCGGTCAGGCGCGCCCCGGTCGGCCCGGCCGACATCGTCGGCATCGGCCACTCCGCGCTCTGCCTGGTCGACGGCCGGCTGGTCGAGTACACCGACACCGGCGAGATCTCGCTCGACGTCCAGCACCTGGTCGTACGGGTCGGCCCGGACCACAAAGTGCTGCTGGACGACGTCGGCTTCCCGCTCGCGGAGAAGGCGCTGCTCGCGGTGGCCGGCCCGAGCGGCGCGGGCAAGTCCACCCTGCTCAACGCGCTCACCGGGCTGCGCCCCGCCGACCAGGGCACCGTGCTGTACGACGGGCGCGACCTGTACCACGACTACGCCGAGCTGCGCCGAAGGATCGGTCTCGTCCCGCAGGACGACATCCTGCACACCCAGCTGACCGTCCGTCGCGCCCTGTCCTACGCCGCCGAGCTGCGCTTCCCCGACGACACCGCGAAGGACGAGCGGGAGGCCCGGGTTTCCGAGGTGATCCACGAACTGGGCCTGGACGACCGGGTCGAGCAGGTGATCGCCAGCCTCTCCGGCGGCCAGCGCAAGCGGGTCAGCATCGCGCTGGAGCTGCTCACCAAGCCCTCGCTGCTCTTCCTCGACGAGCCGACCTCCGGCCTGGACCCGGGCATGGAGCGCTCGGTGATGCACATGCTGCGCGGACTGGCCGATGACGGCCGTACGGTCGTCGTGGTGACGCACAGCGTGCTGAGCCTCAACGTGTGCGACCGCCTGCTGGTGCTCGCCCCCGGCGGCCGGACCGCCTACTACGGGCCGCCGGCCGAGGCGCTGGCGTACTTCGGCTACGAGGAGTGGCCGGAGGCCTTCGAGGCGTTCGAGAGCGACTCCGGGGGTGTCTGCCAGCAGCGTTTCCGCGCCTCGCCGCAGTACCGGCGGTACGTGACGGCCGAAGCGGCGCACCTGCCGCACCCACCCATGGCATCCGCTCCGACCATCGGCCGCGAGAAACCGCAGAGCTGGCTCTCCCAGCTGAACACCCTGGTGCGCCGGTACGCCGCGGTGCTCGCCGCCGACCAGCTGTTCCTCACCGTGATGATCGCGCTGCCGTTCATCATCGGCCTGATGTGCCGGGTGATGGCCGGTTCACGGCTCACCGATGAGAACGCCATCAACTGCCTGCTCACGCTCTGCCTCGGCGGCGTGCTCACCGGCTCGGCCAACTCGGTGCGCGAGGTGGTCAAGGAGCGCGCGATCTACCGGCGGGAACGCGTGGTCGGGCTGTCCAGGTCGGCGTACCTGGCCTCGAAGGTGGTGGTGCTCGGCGCGATCACGGTCGCTCAGGCCGCGGTACTGACCGTGGTCGGCCTGGCCGGGGTCACGCTCTCCGCGCAGGCGCGGCCGAACGCCCCGCCGCCGGTGACCACCGGCGTGCTGATGCCCCAGCTGCCCGAGCTGATCATCGCGGTCGCGCTGCTCGCGTTCACGGCGATGACGCTCGGGCTGGTGGTCTCCGCACTCGTCGGCAAGGAGGAGACCACGATGCCGCTGCTGGTGCTCCTCGCCATCATCCAGATCGTCTTCAGCGGCCTGATGCTCAAGCTGCACGGCGTGCCCGGTCTGGAGCAGTTCGCCTGGTTGTGGCCGTCCCGGTGGGGCCTGTCGGCCATGGCCCGCACGGTCGACCTGAGCCGGCTCACCGTCGCGACCCCGATCACCGCGGACCCGATGTTCCGCCACGAGCGCGCCGGGTGGGTGGTCAGCATGGTCGCGTTGCCCGTCCTCGCGGCGGCGTACGGGCTGGTGGTGCTCGCCCTGCTGCGGCGACACGAGCCGGCGATCATGCGCAAGTAGCCGCCCCGGCCTCCGCCGGTAGAGTGGAAACGACCTGTGGTGCGAAGTGCCGCGCGCAGCCCCTGCCCCGGCTCCGGCTCGCGCGGCGGAGGAAATGCAGCCGTCCATGGACGAGTACGCGTTCAGCCCCACCCACGTCGCCCCTCCGAGCGGGATGGCGACCTGGGCAGCCCCGGACCCGGCGCGGCCCTCCGCCCGGCTGGACCCGCTGCTCCCGCTGCGGCTGATCGCGAACCAGGGTGACTGGGCGCAGGTGCTCTGCTCCAACGGCTGGACCACCTGGGTGGACGCCCGTCTGCTGGTCGCCCTCCCGCAACCGCCGCCCGCCGTCGGCGGCCCGCCCTCGCGGACCGCCGACCCGCGCCCGGCGCTCGCCGAGGCCGAGACGGCGCTGGCCCGCTACCGGGCCCTGCTGGAGGACCTCGCGGCGGGCGCTCTGGACCTGGAGTCCTTCCGGGAGCATACCCGCGGGCTGCGGCTTGGCCTGGTGGCGGACGGCGAGGCGCTCTGGGTGTTCGACCCGGTGCACGACCGCTGGTGCTACTGCGACGGGCTGCAGCTGCAGACGTACGCGGCCACCGACCGGCCCGCGCCGCAGCCCGCGCCTGCGCCCGCGCCGACGCCCGCGCCGACGCCCGGGCAGACGCCCGCGCCGGTGCGCAGCCCGTACGCGCCCACCCGGACCGGTGAGCCGTGATCCCCGCCGACCGGACCTCCGCGCCCAGCCTGCCCGCGGGCCTGGTCGGGCGGAAGGTCGCGGGCTACCGGCTGGAGGGCGAGATCGGGCGCGGCGGGATGGCCGTGGTCTACCGGGCCAAGGACCTGCGGCTGGGCCGGACCGTCGCGGTCAAGCTGCTGGCCCCGGAGCTGGCCCGCAACGAGGTGTTCCGGCAGCGGTTCATGCACGAGTCGGAGGCGGCCGCGGCGATCGACCACCCCCACATCGTGCCGATCTTCGAGGCCGGAGAGCACGACGGCATCCTCTTCATCGCCATGCGCTACGTCGACGGCGGTGACCTGCGTGCCCTGATCGACCGGGGCAGCCCCTTCCCGATCGAGCGCGCCGCGCGGCTGGCGCTGCAGATCGCCTCCGCCCTGGACGCCGCCCACGACCACGACCTGGTGCACCGGGACGTCAAGCCGGGCAATGTGCTGGTCGCCGCCGGGACGGACAGCGAGCACCCCGAGCACCTGTACCTGGCGGACTTCGGGCTCACCAAGAAGTCGCTCTCGCTCAGCGGGCTGACCAGCGTCGGCCAGATCGTCGGGACGCTGGACTACGCTGCGCCCGAACAGATCTCCGGCAAGCCGCTGGACGGGCGCTGCGACCAGTACGCCCTCGCCTGCGTGGTCTTCGAGATGCTCGCCGGCACCCCGCCGTTCCGCCGGGAGAGCGACCTCGCGCTGCTCTGGGCCCACCTCAACGACCCGCCGCCGCTCCTGCGCGAGCACCGGCCGGACCTGCCGGCGGCGGTCGAGGCCGCGGTGGCCCGGGCGCTCGCCAAGGCCCCCGGGGAGCGGTACGCCAGCTGCCTGCAGTTCGTCGCCGACCTGCGCGCGGCCACCGTCCCCGCCCCGTGGGCCGGGGGCGGGCCGCCGACCAAGGTGGTCCCGGCGGTCGATCCGGGCATCGTCCAGGTGCCGGAGCCGCCCGCCTGGGCCGCGCCGGTGGTCCACCCGCCGCCCCGGGACCGAACCTGACGCCGTACCGCGACCGAGAGGAAGCCGCCGACCATGAACGCCGTGAGCCAGGTCTTCGCCATGCTCGCCGCCGCGATCCACCTGGTGGTGTGGCCGCTGGAGAGCTACCTGTACGGGCACCCTCGGGTGCGCTACCTGCTCACCGGCAGCACCGCGGACGCCCCGGAGGTCCGGCTGTGGCGCTTCAACGTCGGCTTCTACAACCTGTTCCTGGCCCTCGGGCTGGTCGCCGGCCTGGTCCTGCTGCACACCGGCCACTCCGGGTCCGGGCGGCCGGTGATCCTCTACATCGGCGCGTTCATGGTGGCGGGCGGGATCGCCCTGTTCGTCTCGGAGCCGAAGCTGTGGCGCGGCGCCCTCGGCCAGGCCGTCCCGGCCGCGGTCATCCTGATCGCCCAGGCGCTCTGAACCTCTCGGCGGGTGGGTCACCACCTCTCGGCGCGTGGCTCAGCACCTCTCGGCGCGTGGCTCAGCACCTCCCGGCGGAGCGGCTCAGCCGCCGCTCTCCGTCAGCTCACCGCGGTGTCGGACCCGGGCCGCGAGCAGCGCGCCGAGCGCGCCGGTGAGCAGCCCCCAGCCCGCCGCCAGCGGGACGGCCGTCCACAGCGCCGGGCGCAGCGTCAGGCTGCCGCTGCCGAATCCGGCCAGCGGGTTGTTGCCGCCGAGCACGGTGCCGAGCAGATCGGCGAGGCCGCCCTGACCGAGGCCGACGCCCAGGACGGAGAGCCCGTAGTCGGCGTCGATCCTGGTCCACAGCCCGACCAGCAGCACGGTGACGGCTGTGGCCAGGGCGAAGCGGACGGCGTGCTGCCAGAGCCGGACGGTGCGCGGGGAGCGGTGGGCGGCGAGGAAGGCGGCGGCGAGCAGCAGGACGGCGGCCACCGGCAGCAGCCACCAGCTGCGGGCATCGTGATCGGCCAGGGTGCCGAGGTCGATGGTCGCCTCCCTCCCGTTCGGGGCGCGCAGCACCGAGCTGAGCGCCTTGGGGACGGGCAGGCCGACCGCGCCCTCCAGCCGTCCGTGCCACTGGGCGCCCAGCCCGAGGCCGAAGGCCAGCCAGACCAGGTCGGGCAGGGCAAGCAGCACCACGGCCAGGGTCTGCCGGGCGTTGCCGTGCACGATCGCGGTGAGCACCCCGGCCACCGCGCCGATCACCACATACCCCAGCAGCACCAACCAGAGCGCGAACGCGGGTGGGCGGACGGCGAGTTGGTAGCGCAGCAGGGCACCCGGCAGCGGCGCCCGCCGGGACACCGCGAAGGCGGCCGCGAGCACCACCAGCAGCCAGGCCAGCCCGATGCCGATGGTGGTCGGGCCGTCCGCGTGGAAGCCGACCTCCGGGGTGAGTCCGAGCGCGCCGCCGATGGTCTGCGCCAGACTGCCGCCGAGTGGGACCACGAACGTGTGCTTGGCCACGACGGTGATCAGCACCAGGGCGAGCACCCAGAGCAGCATCGTCCGGACGATCCGGCCGAGCAGTTCGCCGCCCCCGGCCACCGCGCGGAAGCGCAGTTGACGCAGGAACACCTCGGCCATCACGAGCGCGCCGATCAGCGAGACGGTGAGCGGCATCGCGGTGACCCCGGCGTCCACGGCGGCGAAGCCGCCCGCGCCGCCGTCGAGTTGGACGGATCCGCCGACGGCGAGCGCCATCGTCGCGGCGAGGACGGGCGGGAAGCCGCCCTCGGGGAGGTCCCCGGCACCGGCCAGCCAGAGGCCGAGCGCGGCCACCGCCGCCATCGTGACCAGCCCGGCCAGCACGACGGCGAACGCGTCCAGCCAGCCGCGTACGGCGCCGGGCGGGCCCGCGGCCCGGGTGGTGGGCTGCTGCATGCCGCCTCCTCTGGCTGAGCGGGCCGGTTCGGTCCCGGGGACTCGACTCCCACGGATGCCGGTCTCCCCGGGGTGTCGGGTTCCAGCCTGACCGACCGCCGGTGGGCACGCTCGGCGACGGCCGCGAAACCTGCTGTTGCGGCGAACGGGGCACCGGGGGAGAAATGGAACCCCAGTGGCAGGAGCCTCCCGTGCCGGCCGTTCTCGCCGGCCACCTGCGAAACGGAGCCTCGATGAGTTCCCAACCGCCTCCCTCCGGCCCGCCGAGCGAGCCCCCGTTCGGCCCGCCGTCCGGTCCCCCGTCCGGCCCGCTGGCCGGACCGCCGTCCGTACCCCCGCCGCCCTCGGGCCCGCCCGGACCGTCCGGGCCGCCTTCGGGTGGGGGCAGCAGCGGCAGTGCCGGTGGCGGTCGCGGGCCGCACACGCCGTGGTGGCGCTCCGGCAGGGGCCTGGCGGTGGCGGCCACCGCGGTGGCGGCGGCCGTGGTGGCCACCGTGCTGATCGTCAACAACCAGGGCGGCGGCGGCAAGACCGAGACGCTGCCGACCGCCAACGAGGTCGCGCTGCAGGCGCCGGCCGATCCGGGCCCTGACCCGTTCACCCCATCGGTGGAAACCAACCCGGTGACTCCGCCGGCACCCACCCCGGCGACCTCGCAGGCGCAGCAGCCCGGGCAGACCGGGCAGACCGGGCAGACCGGGCAGACCGGGCAGACCGGCCACAGCACGTCCCCGGCCGCCCTGCACAGCGTCCAGGGGGCCTCGAACGGGCTCTACGCCGGGACGATGTCCAAGCCGAGCTGCGACACCGAGCGGCTGATCGGCATGGTCTCCACCGGCGACGCCGGCCGGGCCTGGGCCTCCGCCGCGGGCATCGACCAGTCCGCGATCCCGTCCTACCTGCGCTCGCTGACCTCGGCGTACCTGCGGGTGGACACCCGGGTGACCAACCACACCTACAAGAGCGGCGCGGTGACCGAGTACCAGTCGGCGCTCCAGGCCGGCACCGCCGTACTGGTGGACGCCCAGGGCGTGCCCCGGGTGCGCTGCTCGTGCGGCAACCCGCTGAAGCCGCCGGTGCTGGTCTCCGACGCCAAGTACGTCGGGCACCCGTGGCCGGGCTTCCAGCCGACCACCCTGATCATCGTGGTTCCGGCGCCGCAGCCGGTGACCGAGATCATCCTCGTCAACGTCGAGACGGGCGGCTGGTTCGCCCGCCTGACCGGGCGGATCGAGGTGGTGGACAAGCACGTCGAGGCACCGAAGGGGCCGCTGGCACCAGGGGTTCCGCCGCCAGGGCCGATGAAGCCGGGCACACCGACGGCGACCTCCTCGACCTCCGGCGCCACGTCAGGCTCGGGCTCGGCGACCACCTCGAAGGCGAGTCCCTCGGGGCCGACCTCGTCCGGAGCGACATCCTCGGGCGCCACGTCGTCGGGGGCCACGTCCTCCGGCGCCACGTCCTCGGGCGCGACCTCGTCCGGCGCGACCTCCTCCGGCGCCAAGTCCTCGGGCGCGACCCCGTCCGGCGCGACCTCCTCGGGCGCGACCTCGTCCGGCGCGACATCCTCCGGAGCCAAGTCCTCCGGAGCCTCCACGGGGACGGGCTCGGCTTCGGCTTCGACCAGTTCGGCCAAGCCGTCGGAGACGACCGCGACGACGAACACCTCCGCCGCATCGACGGCGGCGTCCACCGCCCCTTCGGCGCTCACCCAGTCGCCGAGCAACAGGACCACGACGACGAGTTCCGGCACGACCTCGGCGGGTACCTCCACGAGTTCCGGCACGACGTCGACCGCCACCGCGCCGAAGCCCCCCACCACGACCGGCGCCACTCCCTGACCCCGCCCGACCCCGCTGCCGCCGTCCGAACCCGGCCGGTGGCAGCGGCACGTCTCAGGGCAGTAGCACCTTCGCGTCCTCCGGCCCGAGCATCCGGCCGTCCGCCGCCCGGACCTCCACCGGGGCGACCGGCTCGCCGAACGCGCGGTCGACCAGCCGGGCCCGGGGCTCGCCCTCGGCGAAGAACCACTGGTCGCCCCACTGCCGCAGCGCGGTGATCACCGGGAACAGCGCGCGGCCCTTCTCGGTCAGCACGTACTCCTGGTACGGGCTGCCGTCGGCGGCCGGAGCGAGTTCGAAAACGCCGTTCGCGACGAGGTTGGCCAGGCGCGCCGACAGGATGTTCTTGGCCAGCCCCAGATTCCTCTGGAACTGCCCGAAGCGGCGCCCCGCCCATGCCTTCTCCCGCCCGCGCCTCCACACCCTCCTCCGCCGACACCGCCGACACCACCCACCCCGACGCCCCGCCGTACGGCCGTCTGTCACCCGCCGTCGCCTGGCTGCTCTCGATCGCCTGCGGCCTCGCCGTCGCCAACGTCTACTACTCACAACCACTGCTGGACCTGATCGCCCGGGACTACGGGATCGACCCGGCCACCATCGGCCTGGTCGGCACCCTCACCCAGACGGGCTACGCTCTCGGTCTGCTGCTGCTCGTGCCGCTCGGCGACCGCGTCAACCGCCGCACCCTGATCATCGCCCAGCTCGGGCTCTCCGTCCTCGCGCTCGCCGCCGTGGCCCTCGCTCCCTCCGCTCCACTGCTGCTCGCCGCGATGGCCGCCGTCGGCGTCCTCGCGGTCGTCGCCCAGGTCGTCGTCGCCTACTCCGCCTCACTCGCCGCGCCCGGCGACCAGGGCCGGGTGGTCGGCACCGTCACCAGCGGCATCGTGGTCGGCATCCTGCTCGCCCGCACCGTCGCCGGGACCATCGGCGACCTGGCCGGCTGGCGCGCCGTCTACATCGCCTCCGCCGTCGCGACCGGCGCGATGGCCCTCGCCGTCGCGGCCGCCGTCCCGCCCGAGCGCCACCGCCGCACGACCGAACGCATCGGCTATCTGCGGCTGGTCGGCACGGTGTTCACGCTCTTCGCCGAGGAGCGGGTACTCCGTGTCCGGGCCGTCCTCGCCCTGCTCACCTTCGCCGCCGTCACCGTCCTCCTCACCCCGATGGTGTTACCGCTGGCCGCACCTCCCTTCAACCTCAGCCACACCCAGATCGGCCTGTTCGGGCTGGCCGGTGCCGCCGGCGCCCTCGGCGCCGGGTACGCGGGCCGCCAGGCCGACCGCGGCCGCGCCGAACGCACCGCCGGCCTCGGCCTGTCGGCCATGCTGGTCGCCTGGCTCCCGGCCGCGTTGCTACCGCACTCGGTGTGGTGGCTGGTGCCCGCCATGGTCGTGATCGACTACGGCCTGCAGTCCGTGCACGTGATCAACCAACACCTCCTCTACCAGGTCCGCCCCGAGGCCCGGAGCCGCCTGACCGCGGGCTACATGCTGCTCTACTCCGCCGGCTGCGGGGCCGGCGCGATCGCCTCCACCGTCGTCTACGACCACGGCGGCTGGACAGCCGTCTGCCTGCTCGGCGCCGCGACCAGCCTCGCCGCGCTCGGCTACTGGTGGGCGGCGGCCAGGCGCTGAGCGCCGGTCAGAGCTCGCACAGCGGAACGTCCAGCGCCGGCGGAATCGGCTCCAGGACATCGCGCAGCGCCCGTATCCCGCGCCGCCACGCCGGAGCGCTCCCCGCCTCGCCCCACAGCACTGACCATTCGACCCGGCCTCGACTTCGGGGATATTCGCTGGCCAACCGCGCTTCGGGTGGGCAGAGTGCCACCATGATCAGCAGGGGACTGGACGGGGACGGGTACATCGCGCGGGAGGGCTCTCTGGAGCGGGTGCCCGCGGCGTTCGCGGCGGTGGTCGACACCGCCCGGGAGCGGATCGCCGCCGCCTTCGACCCGGCCCGGCTGCACGGCGCCTACCTCTACGGCAGCATCCCGCGCGGCACCGCGATCCCCGGTGTCTCCGACCTCGACCTGCTGCTCGCCCTGCGCCACGAGCCCACCCCCGCCGACCGCGCCGAGGCCGGCGCGCTCGAAGCCGGACTGGACGCCACCTTCCCCCAGGTCGACGGCGTCGGCGTGCTCCTGTTCTCCACCGGCACACTGCTGAGCGAGCTGGAGCGCCACGACCTGGGCTGGTTCGTCGCCTGCCTGTGCACCCCGCTGCTCGGCGCGGACCTCGCCGGGCAACTCCCCCGCTACCGCCCGACCTCCCTGCTCGCCCGCGAGACCAACGGCGACCTCGCGCTCGCCCTCCCCGGCTGGCGCGAACGGCTGGCCGCCGCCGACTCGGTCGCCGAGCTCAGGGCGCTCAGCCGCGCGGTCTCCCGCCGAATCGTCCGTACCGGCTTCACCCTGGTCATGCCCCGCTGGGGCGGCTGGACCAGCGACCTGGCCGCCTCCGCCGAGGCCTTCGCCGGCTACTACCCCGACCGCGCCGCCCAGTTGCGCCTCGCCGCCGTGATCGCCCGCACCCCCACGACCGACCGCGCCGCCCTCGGCATGCTGATCGACGACCTCGGCCCCTGGCTGGCGGCCGAGTACACCACCGTCCACGGCAAGAAGGCCCCGCGCCCCTGACCGGCCGACTCAACACTCAGTCAACGCAGGGAATCCCGCCCGCCTTCACCGCCGGCCCCTGCATCGGCAGGCCCGCGGCCGGGTCGGTGGAGCCGTCCGCCGAGCCCGAGGCTCCCACGGTGGGGGCCGCCGGGGTGGGCGTCGGCGTCCGGCCGGCGGCGAGCGTGACCACGACGTGCCCCGCCGCCGCGGCGGAGGACGGGACGGCGGTGACCCCGTAGCGGGCCGCGATCTGCTGGGCGTCGGCCTTGGCACCGCTGCCGTACGTCACCGTCGTCGCCCGGGTCCTCGCCGGTGCGTCCCCGATCCGGCCCGCCTGGTAGCCGAGTTCGACCAGCGCCTTGGACTCGGTGGAGGCCGCGCCCGCGCCCGCCGCCGCGTTGACGTCCACCACGGACTTGGGCGCGGCGCTGGGCGAGGGCGTTGCGGTGGCCGTCTCGCCGGAGGCCTCGCTCGGGGCTCCGGCCGGGGCCACGGGCGCCGGTTCGCGGTTGAACAGCTGCCGGACGATCTTCTTGATCAGGTCCGGGTTGACGGTGTTGACCTCCTGCCCGCCGATGGTCTTGAACCCGGCGATCGGCAGGGTGTTGAACTCGACGTTGCCGCCGGTGAGGTTGGGCGCCTGCTGGGCGAAGTCGAGGATGTTCCACTCGTTGTCGATGACGACGTCCTTCTTCACCACCCCGAACAGCTTCTGCATCTGCCCGAGGTCGTTGAGGACGCCCTGCTGCTTGAGCCGGTACTCGACGGAGGAGATGAACGCCTGCTGCCGGTGGGTGCGGTCGAGGTCGCCGTTGGTGAGGTGGTGGCGCTGACGGACGAAGGACAGCGCCTGGGCGGCGTTGAGCGAGCTGATCCCGGCGGGCAGCTTGAGGCCGGTGCCGCCGCCCTCGTGGGTGGCGGTGCGGGCGATGATCGGATCGTCGACCGGGTGGTTGAGGCAGACCTGGATCGGTTCGACGGCCTTGGCGATGTCGTAGAAGCCGATCAGGTTGACTTCCGCGAAGTGGTCGATCGGGACGTCCAGGAAGCTCTGCACGGTCTGGATGGTGGCCGAGCGCCCGGCTTCGCGGCTCTGCCGCTCCAGATCCGCCTTGGACAGGCCCTTTCCGGCGAGCTTCGCCTCGGCGGCCTCCTTGGCGATGCCGTAGGCCTCCTTGATCTTGTGCATCTTGCCGTCGGCGCCGGTGGTCTGCACGTAGTCGTCGCGCGGGACGGACAGCGCGGTGACCTTGCCGCCGTTGGCCGGGATGTGCAGCACGATCAGGGCGTTGGTGTTGTAGCCGCCGATCTCGCTGGAGCCCGCGTGCAGTTCGTCCTCGACGAACTGCTTGGGCAGGTCGTTGCCGTCCATGTCCTTGCGGCTGTCCAGGCCGATCAGCAGCAGGTTGACGGACTTGTCCAGGTGCGGCGGCGCGTTCTTCTTGGCCTCGCTCAGCGCGGTGGACTTGATCATGCCGTCGTCCAGGCTGCGGTACTCGTACCAGGTGAAGCCACTGGCGCCGAGCACGGCGGCCGACACGGTGCAGGCCAGGGTGCGACCGGCCACGGCCAGCGAGGGGGCGCCGCGGCGCGGGGTCCGGCCGCGGGGGCGGGGGCGGTTGCCGCGCTCAGCCACGGCGGCTCCTTCCGCTCGGGGCTGCGGCCCCGCCGGGTCGGCGGCGGTCGAGCACGGTCCGGATCACGATGACCAGCAGCGCGGCGGCCACCGCCTCCGCCATCACCGGGAACGCCTCGACCACCCAGCGCACCGCGCCGGTGCCGAGGCCCTTGCCCTGGTACTTGTCGGGGTTCGCCAGGTACTCGACGCCCGAGGCCGTGAGGAGCACCACGATCGGGGCGGCGGAGACCACCCACCACCGGCCGGTCCGGCTGCACAGCGCGGCCGCGGCGGCCGTGCCGAGCACCGCGCCGACCGCGAAGAGGATGCCGACGCCGGGGCCGCCCAGCTCGTCCGCGATCCCGCCGAGCAGCGGCAGCCCGACCGCCGCCAGGGCCGCGAGCAGTCCTCCGCGCCGACGGGCCTGCTGCCTGCGGCGCGAGGCCCTGGCGCGCTGGACGCGGGCGTCCCGGGCCCGGTCGGCCTCCCCGCCGCCGACGGCACGGGAGCGCTGGGCGGGCACGGCGCGGTCCTCGGTGCGCGGTCCCGCGTCCTGGTACGGCGTTCTCGCCCGCTGGCCGGCCATGCGCACTTCCCTCGATCGTTTCGGCTGCGGCGGCGCGACCACGCCACCGCACGTGCCGGGACGACTTCCGTCCTGCGGCGGTCCCAACTTCTACAGATCTGTAGAGGTTGGGCTGGAGCATACAAACCCATTTCAGCAAAGTCACCCGCCGCCGTTCGGCAGGGACGGGCCGCCCGGTGGGCCGTCGTTAGGATGACCATGATCCCCGCCACGTCGGCACACCAACAGGAACGCGTCAGAGGAGCAGAGCGTCACCATGTTTGAGAGTCTGAAGAACCTCGCGGGCAGGGCCACCGACCTCGCCCGCGAGCACAGCGACGTGCTCGGGCAGGGCCTGGAGAAGGTCGGCGACGTGATCGACGACCGCACGGACGGCAAGTACAGCGGGCAGATCGACACCGGTGTCGAGAAGGCGAAGGACTTCCTGCGCAACCTCGACGGGGACCAGAAGCCCGCCGAATAGACCTGCCGCGGGGCACGATCGACTGTACAGCGATCGAACGAGGGTGCGGGCGGACGGGGAGGGGCCGGAAGCGGTGAGCGAGGAGCAGAAGAGGTCGCGCTGGGGGCGCTGGCTCGTGATCGGCGTCCTGGTCGCGGCCGGGTGGGGCATCGTCCGCGGGGGCGGGCACGACACCTCGGCGTCCTCTTCGCCGTCCCCCTCCGCCACCGCGGGCGGGGCGGCCGCGGCCCCGTCCGGTGCGCCGTCCGCCGGGGCGCCCTCCGCCGCGCCGTCCAAGCCCTCCGGCCGCTACGACCCGGCCGACTACGCGGCCCCGGTGCGCCTGTACGCCGCCGAGGCCGGGGTCGATCCGCAGCTACTGATGGCGATCCTCTACAACGAGTCGTACAAGCCGCACGACCCGGACCTCGAACGGGCCTGGCAGCGCAACAAGCCCGACGCCTCCTTCGGCATCGCCAACATGCACCGGGCCGCCTTCGACGACACCAAGCCCGGTCGCCCGTTCGCCTCCCGCCAGTGGGAGGAGCTGCCGGACGACCGCAACCTGGCGATCCAGGCCGCCGCCTGGCACCTGCACGACCTCTCCGGGCAGCTGCCCGTCCGGCCGAGCGCGCCGTTGAACAAGAACGAGCTGCTCGCCCTCGGCTACAACGCCGGCGCGGGCAACATGCTGGCCTTCGCCCGGGGCGTCAAGATCGGCCCGCAGGCGCAGTCCTACCTGGACCGCCTGCACGACAACTGGGCGAAGTCCGGCGAGGCCGTGAAGTAGCCCCTCGGCGGTCAGCCGCGCGCGCGGCGGCGGAGCCAGAACCCGGTGGCGACCAGCAGGACGGCCGCGGTGGCGGTGCCGATGGCGGCCCAGGTGGTGGCGTCGTCGGTGGTCTCGCGGGCGGGGGTGCCGGTGGCGGCCGCCGCCGTCACGGGGGTCGGCGCGGCCTCGGGGCTCAGGCCCAGCGGCGCCGGGTCGCTGATCGCGGCCGCCTCGACGTCGAGTTCGCGCTCACCGTGGCCGAGGGAGGGGAACGCGCAGTCGACGGTCACTCGCCAGTGCCCGGCCGGGAGCAGCTCGCGGGTGGTGTACGTCCCCGGCCGGCCCGGGGCGGCGACCAGGCGCCAGGGGCCGACGGCGCGGCCGTCGTCGGCGGTCGCCGAGAGCGTGCCGGCGAAGTCCGCGGTGACCGGGTCGTGGTCGTTCTCCCAGGTCGCGACGGTGCTGACGTGACCGTTCTGCTGGCCGGTGACGTCCAGGTGGACGGAGTCGCCGTGGGCGGCGGCGGGTGCGGCGGCGGGCAGGACGGCCGTGACGGAGAGGACGAGGGCGGCGAGGAGCGGGCGGGTTCGCATGGCGGGCATTCCTCGGGCGGTATGGGGTGAGGGCGCTTTGAGCAGTGGTGCTTGGAGCAGTGGTGCTTGGAGCAGTGGTGCTTGGAACAGTGAGTGCCGGGTGCGGCCGCCGTCGCGTGGTGACTGCGGCCGCACCCGTGTCGCGCGGGTTCGAGCGTGCTTACGAGGTCTTCAGCAGCGACCAGCTCTGGTACGGCCGGCCGTTCGGCTGCTGGAGCTCCAGCAGCCAACCACCGTAGTACCAACGGTCGCTCAGCCCGAGCACCAGGGTCGAACCAGCCGCGGTGACGGTGAAACCGCCCTCGGAAGCGTTGAGTTGCCACTTCTGCGCGGCGTTGTCGGCGCACGGCTGCTGCGCCACGTACTGCCCGGCGACGGCCGTGCCGCCGAGCTGCAGGCACTTGCCGGAGCGGGCGGACTTGATCCGCACGGCGCCGTCACCTGCGTCCTCGAAGGACCACTTCTGGTTGGCGTAGCCGGTGCGCTGGTAGGCGATGGCCACGGTGCCGTCGTTCATCGAGCTGCCCCACAGGTCGGCGGCCTGGCCGGTGAGGCCGTTGACCAGGGTGTAGTGGGTACCGGGCTGCGGGTGGCCCGCGTCGGCGAGGGTGCGGAAGGTGGCGGCGCGACCGGGCTTGGAGACCGCCCCGGCCGCATCGCGGACGGCGACGGCCACGGTGTAGGAGGTGCCGGGCGCCAGTCGGACCACGCCGACCACGGTCGAGCGGACGGTGCCGATGGTCTGGCCGTTCAGCTGGACGTCGTAGCCGGCCGCGGCCGGGACGGCGTTCCAGCTCAGCATCACCGAGTTCTGGGTGATCTGACTGGTCGTCACCTCAGGGGCGCTGCCGCCGGTGGTCGGGGTCGCGGTCGGCGACGGCGATCCGGTCGGTGTGGCGGTGGGGCTGCCGGTGGGCGTCGGGGACGGCGAGGGCGTGCGGGTGGGCGATCCCGTAGCCGTCGGGGTGGGCGTCGGCGTGGGCGTCGGCGTGGGCGTGGGGTTCGGACCGGTGCCGCTGCCCGCGATGAGGAAGCGGTTGTTGGCGACGTTCCAGTGCGTGGCCAGGTAACTGCCGGGCGCCGGGTCGGTGTTGTAGTAGTCGTCGTGGTTGCAGTCCAGCCGGTCGTCATGGGCGCGGTCCGGGCAGACGGTCCGCATCGTCGGGTAGTAGGGGGCGTCCGAGTAGCACATGATGTCCCACTCGTCCGTGCAGTGACCGGCCTTGCTGGAGTTGGGCGCGCTGTTGTTCACCGCGCCCAGGTTGTGGCCGAGTTCGTGCGCGGCGGTGGAGCCGCTCCAGCAGCCGGAGTCGGTCCGCCCGTACGAGGGGCCGAAGTTGCTGAGGTTGTCCTGGCCGGGGCGCTCGTCGCCGGCGAAGGTGCCGATGCCGCAGTACACCTTGGCGTCGGTGAACATCATGTACTTGCGGTCCTTGCGGTTGAACCCCTGTGCAGCGAGGGCCCGGTTGCTCGCGTTGAAGTCCTGGATCTCGGATTCGGAGATCTGCACGTTCAACACCGAGGCGGTGCAGTCGGGTTCGGTGACGAAGCGGACGTGCCGGACGCCGCCGGTCTCCTGGGCGCTGGCGTTGTAGATGACGTCGACGTCCGAGGCCCACTTCTTGAACGAGGACAGGTACTGGGCGAAGCGGTCGTTGCCCGGGGTGTGCACGTACACCACCTGGACGCGGTTGCCGCTGCTGCCGTCACCCTCGCAGACCAGGCCCGAGCCGGCGGCCGGGGCCTGGGACGGGGCGCCCTGCGGAGCGCCCGCGGTGCCGGAGTCGCTCAGCAGTGCCTTCTGGGTCGCGTCGAGGACGGGCGCGCCGCCCTTCAACAGGTCGGCGGCGGCAGGCGGTTGGGCGTTCGCCGGCGGGGTGAGCGCGGGCACCTGGGCGACCGCGGCGGCCACCGGCTGGACGTCCTTGTGGATGTCCACGTCCTTGGGCGGCACGTCCGGGCCGTGGCTGCACTGGGCGCTGCCGGTGACCTCCAGCATGTTGCCGCAGCGGTCGCTGGTCGGCAGGCTCAACCCCGTGTAGACCAGGCCGCGTTCGGGCTGGTCCTTGGGTATCGCCTTGGGCGGGGCGACTTTCTCGTCCCGCTTCGGGGCGGGCGCCTTGGTCGCACCCTCGGCCGTGCCGGTCTGCCCTGGGGCGCCGTCGTCGCCACCGTCCGTGACCGCGTCGGCCCGGTCCGCCGGGACGTCCGCCGCCGCGACCGCGCTGTGCACGGCCGCCGGCTCCAGCGCGGTGCGCAGACCCAGTGTGCCCGCGACCAGTCCGGCCGCCACCGCCAGGGCGACCAGGGTGCTCCTGCGGGTGAGCCGGCGGCGCCTTCGCCGACGGAGTTCGCTGCTCCGGTGTCCCATCGCGTTCCTTTCCTCGTGCGACGGCCCGCGCGCCCCGTGGTGAGGGACGCCCGGACCTTCCGACACTCCGGAGAGCGGCTGGGGCGGCCGGGAATAACAGAAACCTCTTGCGGAATTCTTTGCGGCGTTCGAAACCGTGAGGCGGCGAGCGCGGTGCGGTCTCCGGTGAGCCAGACCCGCAGGGCCGCGGAGCGCGCCGCGCCGGCCGGTCCGACCTCCGGCCCGCCAGCGAGATCCGGACCTCGGGCCGATGGACCATTGGAGTGATCCACCCGCGCTCACCGCAACGCCTATGAGACCGGCGCGTTTCCCATGACGTACGCCCTCCCACAGTGGCGCACGCGGGCTCGCGCTCACCGGTCCCCCGGTTCCCGGCCGGCCCGCCGGTACCCTCCCCCGGTACCGCCGCACCGTCCCCGACGATGAGAGGTAGTGTCATGGCCCTGCTGACAGACGCCCTGCTGACAGAGACCCGGAAACGGATCGCCCCGCCGAGAACCGCGCCACCCCCCACCCCCACGACCCGCTTGGCCGTCCCCCCGCTCGCCCCCAGCGCGCTCCCCGGACTCGGCCACGCCGCCGCCCTGCTGCGCGACCCGCTCGGCTTCCTCGGCTCCCTGTCCCGCTACGGCGGCGTGGTCCGCATCCGGCTCGGGCCGCGCACCGTCTGTGTGGTCACCGACGCCCGGCTGGTCCACACCCTGCTGGTCGCGCTCGCCCACGACTGTCCGCGCGGCGCCGTCCAGGACACCCTGAAGACGGCCTTCGGCGACGGCCTGCTGATGTCCGAGGGCCAGGCCCACCGCGACCGCCGCCGGATCATCCAGCCCGCCTTCGGCCCGGACCGGATGGCCGAGTACCTGACCGTCATGCACCAGGTCACCGAGGAGCGCTCCGGAAGCTGGCGGCCCGGCCAAGTCCTGGACGTGGCCAAGGAGATGAACCACCTGGCGCTGGAGATCGTCACCCGCTCACTGTTCGACGCCCGGCTCAGCGAGGACGCCACCCTCGCCTTCCACGGGGCGCTGCCGGACCTGGTGAAGGGCCAGATCGTCCAGTCCCTGTACCCGCACCCGGCGCTCGCCCGGGTGCCGCTGCCCGTCAACCGGCGCTTCGACGCCGCCGTCCGGGTGCTCAACCGGGTCGTCGACCAGGCCGTCAACGGTCGCTCGGGCCCTGCCGGTTCGCAGGCTCGGCCGGAGCTCCGGGGCACCCTGCCCGCCCTGCTGCGGGCCGCCACCGACCCGGCCACCGGCCGTCCGCTCACCGAGGCCGACGTCCGCTCCGAGGCGATCACCATGTTCGGCGCCGGGACGGAGACCGTCTCCACCACCCTGACCTGGCTGCTGGACGAACTCCTGCGTCACCCCGAGGTCGAGGCCCGCCTCCTCGCCGAACTCGACGAGCACCTGCCTGCCGGCACCGCCCCCACCCCGGAGGCGCTCGCCCGGCTCAGCTACACCCGCAGCGTCACCCAGGAGGTGGTGCGGCTGCACGCGCCCAACGCCTTCCTGATGCGCACCGCCCAGGTGCCGGTCGAGCTCGGCCCGTACCGCATCCCGGCGGGCACCGAACTGCTCTACAGCCTCACCGCCCTGCACCGCGACCCGGTCCGCCACCCCGAGCCGCTCGCCTTCCGACCCGAGCGCTGGCAGGACGGCGGCGGGGCCGGGCGGCCGTCCTTCCTGCCGTTCGGGGCGGGCAAGCACAAGTGCATCGGGGAGGCCTTCGCCTGGGCCGAGCTGACCGTCGCGGCGGCGGCGATCCTGCGCCGCTGGCGGCCGGTCGCGGTGCCGGGGGCGCGGGCCCGGGAGGTGGTGTGGACGACGGTCCAGGCACAGGGGCTGCGGGTGCGGCTGGCGCCGCGCTCGGCGGCCGTGGCGGGCTCTACAGCGGCCTCGGCGGGTGTTACGGCGGCTCCGGCAGGTGCCACGGCGGCCTCGGTGGCCTCGCCGGGCGACGCGGCTGGTGCTGAGCGGACGGCGGCCGGCGGTTGCCCCTTCACGGGCGCCGCAGCCGCGCCGGCCGCTCCCGCCCGGCACCGCCCGCCTGCCGAACTGCGCGCCTCCGCCGACCGGCACGCCGACTGGGCGGTCCGCCACGGCCTGCTCACCCCGGCCGAACTGCCCGGCTACCGGGCCTACGCGCTGCACGAGCTGATCGGCCACGCGTTCCCGACGACCCGGGGCGGCGAGCTGGACCTGCTGGTCGACATTCTCGGCTGGTTCACCATCCTGGACGACCGGTTCGACGGCCCGCCCGGACGCCGCCCCACCGAGGCCCGCGCCCTGGTCGACCCGCTGATCACCGCCCTCGACAGCGGCACCCCCGCCGGCACCCCCGCCGGCACCGCCGACGACCGGCTCCTCACCGCCTGGCGGGAACTCTGGGACCGCCAGACCGCGACGATGTCCCCCGCCTGGCGCGCCCGGGCCGCCCGCGAGTGGCGGGCCTGCCTGGCCACCTTCCCCGCCGAGGCCGAACACCGCTGCCGCGGCACCGTGCCCGCGCTCGGCCTGAGCCTCACGGACACCATGCGGCTGCGCCGCCACGGCAGCTGTGCCTACCCGTTCATGAACATACTGGAACGGGTCCACGGCGCCGACGCCCCCGCCGCCCTGCACGCGGAGCCCGCACTGCACCGCCTACGCGCCAACACCGCCGACGCGGCCACGCTGATCAACGACCTCTACTCGCTGGAGCGGGAGGAACGCCAGAGCGCCGCCGCCTTCAACACCGTCCTCACCCTGCAACGGGTCCGCGGCTGCACGCGCAGCCGCGCCGTCCGCGCGGTGCGCACCCGGGTGTCCCGGCTGCGGCAGGAGAACGAGGAGCTGCGCCGCGAGCTGAGCCGCCGCCACCCGGCCGGGCGCTGGTACCTGGACGGCACCCGGGTGCTGGTCTCCGGCGTGCACGCCTGGACCAGCACCAGCGACCGCTACCTGGTGCCGGACGCACAGCCGCGCTGAGCCCCGCCGCGGTCCTTGTGACGGCCGCCGCCCGCGACCGCCCCTACTTGCGGTTGCCGAGCGCGAACAGCAGCAGGACGAAGCCCGCGAACAGGTGGGTGGCGAAGACGTAGATGCCCGCGCGGATCAACATCGCCTTGCGGCGGCGCTTCTCCTCACTCGTGCTGTCACTGGCACTGTCGGTCACGGTGCGGGTCTCCTCGGGTCGGCCGGTCGGGCGTGGGTGCGGGTGCGGGCTGCGGACTCAGCGGGGTGACCGGCCGGTCGCACGCAGCTCGGTGAGCAGCGCGCCCTGGTCGGTGATCAGCTCGGTCAGGATCCGACGTGCCGCGCGCAGCAGCTCGGCGACGTCCGGGGTGCTGAGCGCGTACACCACCGTGTTGCCCTCGCGGGTGGCCGTGACCAGCTGGGTGCGGCGCAGCACCGCGAGCTGCTGGGAGAGGTTGGACGGCTCGACCTCGATCTCCGCCAACAGCTCGCGCACCGGCCGGGGGCCGTCCTGGAGCAGCTCCAGCACCCGGATCCGGACCGGGTGGCCGAGGGTGCGGAAGAACTCCGCCTTGGCCTGGTACAGCGGGACCGGCATCGTCCGCTCCCTCTCTCGGATCCGGCTCGGTGGTCGTCCGACCGGGCGGGGTCCGTGCCGCGGCCGGTAGGCATCATCGCGACAGATGAAGATTTCTTCAAGTCGTCACAGCAGGAGGTGACCTCCCTCACGCCACGGCCGGATTCCCGGCAGTCCAGGGCCGAGCCCGGGACGCTGCCAACTCCCGGGCTCGACAGTTAGAATGATGATCCGTCAGCAGACTGCAGGCAGATCCAGGGCGACCGGGGGCGGACCTCGGAGGCTCCCGCCACGGCCAAGGAGCCGTGCACGACCGACCCGCACGGCACGACGGCGCCGATGCGGCACGGGCGACATCTCACCTTCCCGGCCGTCCCGGACCTCCGGGCCCGCCCGGGCATCCGGGCCCGCCCGGACGAACGAACCCTCGCACCGCTCCGGGCGTCGCCGCGTTGAACCCGGGGTGAACCGCCTCCGCACCGCCCTCGCGGCCCTGGCCGCCCTCGCCACGCTCCTCGGCTTCGCCCCGGCGCCCGCGCCGCTGCTCGGCTCCGAGATCCGCCGGATCCCCACCGAGGAACGCGTCCTCGCCCTCACCTTCAACGCCGCCTGGAACGAAACCGGGCTGGAGACCGTCCTCGCCGTCCTGCGCGATCGCGCCGCCCCGGCCGTCTTCTTCCCCACCGGCGACTTCGCCGACCGGCACCCCGGCGCCGTCCGCGCCATCGCGGCCGCAGGACACGGCCTCGGCAACCACTCCTACAGCCACCCTGACTTCACCGCCCTCACGCCCGACCAGGCCCGTGCCGAGGTGCGTCGAGCCGACACCGCCATCCGCCGCGCCGCCGGCGCCGACCCGCTGCCGTTCTTCCGCTTCCCGTACAGCGCGACCAGCCCGCAGGCCGTCGCGACCGTCAACGGGCTCGGCTACGCGGACCTGGAATTCACGGCCGACACCAACGGCTACCTCGGCCCCGGACACGGCATGACCACCGCCCGCGCCGTCGACCGAGCCCTCGCCGCCCTCACCCCGGGCGCCATCCTCCAACTCCACGTCGGCGCCACCGACTACGGCGGCCCGGACACCTGCCTCGACGCCGAGGCCCTCCCCCGCATCATCGACGCCGCCCGCGCCCGCGGCTACCACCTCATCGACCTGCGCACACTGCTCAACCCGTGACCGACCCCAGGAACAGCGCCCCGAGGCGCGGCAGACGGCGGTGCATCTCCGCCGGGTCCTCGAAGTGAAGTGGAGGAGGACGACCGGGAAGAAGGCCGACTGACTCAGCGCAGCGCGTCCCTCAGGGCGTCCACGCGGGTGACGGCCTCCGCGAACGCCGCGCGGTCGAGGCGGCCGAAATCGAGGGCGGCAGCGAGGGCGGCGGTGGCGTCCTCGGCCTGTTGCGGGTCGCGGGCGGAGCAGAGCAGCAGGTCCATGCCGGCCGAGGCGGCGGTGACGGCGCGGGTGCCGGTGTCGCCGTAAGGGGTGAGGGCGTCGGCTTCGAGGGCGTCGGTGATGGTGACGCCGTCGAAGCCGAGGCGGTCGCGGAGTTCGCCCTGGATGACGGTGGGTGAGAAGCCGGCCGGGTGGTCGGGGTCGAGGGCCGGGTAGATCGCCCAGGAGGCCATCACCAGGCGCACGCCCGCCGCGATGGCGGCTTGGTACGGGGCTTCGCCTCGGGTGCGGAGCTGGGACAGCGGGACGGGGAGCGTGACCGGGCGGACATCGGTGTTCTCGTCGCGGGCGGCGGAGCCGAGACCGGGGAAGTGCTTGGCGGTCGCGGCGACCCCGAGGCCCTGTTGGGCGGCGAGGAAGGCGCTTCCCAACTCGCCCACCCGGGACGGGTCCTGGCCGTAGGAGCGCTCGAAGTGGTCGATGAAGTCGTCCGGGGTGTCGTAGACGTCGAGCACCGGCGCGAGGTTGACGTTCAGCCCGGCGCCGGTGAGCGTCGCGGCGGCGCCGGTGCCGGAGTCCACGGCGGCGGCGAGCGGGTCGGGGGCCGCTCCGGTGCGGCGGGCGGAGAGTTCGGGCGCGCCGGGCAGGCGGCGGACCTTGCCGCCCTCTTGGTCGGTCATCAGCAGCAGCGGGCGCGGGTGCGGAGCCTCGGCCGCCGCCTGCTTCAACTGAGCGACTGCCTGCGCGAGTTGCGACGGGCTGGTGACGTTTTCGCCGAACAGGATCACCCCGGCGGCCCGGCCCTCCCGGATGGCCTGAAGCACTCCGGGCGGCGGCGTCGGGCCCGGGTAGGAGAGCACGATCCGGCGCCCGGCGAGCTGACGGGAGTCCTGGTCCTGGCTGATCACCGTTGCGGTCCTCTCCGCGGGAAGCCCGCCGCTGCGCGTCGTCGACCCGGCCGGGACCGGCCCGAGCGCTGCCCCCAGCACCAGCAGCACCGACCCGAGCTGGGCAACACGCCGGAACGGGGCCATCATGCCTCCAGGGTGAGCAGCGGCCTACGGTCCGCCAGCGTACCCAGGGATCGACTGTCCGGCAGCCCGAGAAGCGCCGTGACCGCCCGCACCGACAGCACCGACAGCACCGACTGCACACAGGGTGATCACCTGGTCGATCGGCCGGACATCCGGGTACTGACGCCGGGCCGCCCCTGGCTCCGGGTACGGCTTCGGGTCAACGGCGAGGACCCCCCCACGGAAGCCCGGCTACCCCGCGCGCCGGACCAGTTGCCCCAGTACCGCCACTCCTTCCTCGATCTCACCCGGCGAGACCGCCGCGTAGCCGAGGACCAGGCCCGGCGGGTAGGGGAGCCGGGCATGCCAGGACAGCGGCTGCACCTTCACGCCCGCCGCCAGCGCCGCCGCGGCCAACTCGGTGTCGCTGCAGCCGAGTCCCTCCGGCAGGGTCAGCATGAGGTGCAGGCCCGCGGCGGCGCCGTGCACCGTGGCGCCGGGCAGGTGGGTGCGGACGGCGTCGATCACGGCGTCCCGCCGGCGGCGGTGGCGGCGGCGCAACAGCCGGAGGTGGCGGTCGAGTTCACCGGATTCCATCAGTCGCGCCAGCACCAGCTGGGGCAGCACCGGGTTTCCGAGGTCGGCGAAGCGTTTGGCATCCAGGACGGCGTCGCGCAGGCGCGGGGGCACCAGCAGCCAGCCGGTGCGAAGGGCGGGAGCGAGCAGTTTGGAGATGCTGCCCGCGTAGCAGACTTGGTCCGGCAGGGTGGCCTGAAGGGCGGGGACGGGCGGGCGGTCGTAGCGGTGTTCGGCATCGTAGTCGTCCTCGATGACGAGCCCGCCTTCGCTCGCCCAGCCGAGGAGTTCGCGGCGCCGGTCGCCGCCGAGGACGACGCCGGTCGGGTACTGGTGGGCGGGGGTGAGCAGGACGGCCGGGGCGCCAGTGGCGCGCAGGGCGTCGACCCGGATGCCCTGCGCGTCGACGGGCACGGGCGGGGTGGCGTCGAGCCAGTGGGCGAGGTGCTGGCGGGCGCCGAGCGAGCCCGGGTCCTCGACCGCGACCTCGGTGATGCCCAGTTGCCCGAGGGCGCGGCCGAGCAGGGCCAGGGCCTGGGCCGTCCCGGCGACGACGAGCACCTCCTCGGGGTCGGCCCGGATGCCCCGGTTGCGGGCGAGCCAGTGGGCGACGGCCTCGCGCAGGGCGGGCGCGCCCCGGACGTCGCCGTAGCCGAGGTGGTGGGCGGCGAGGCCGTCGAGGACGGCCCGCTCGGCGCGCAGCCAGGCGGCGCGCGGGAAGGCGGCCAGGTCCGGGACGCCAGGGGTGAGGTCGATCCGGGCGGGGGCACCGCGCAGGTGGTCGAAGACCTCGGGGCCGGGGTCCGCTCGGAAGATGACGGGCGCGGGGCGGGGTCCGGGCGGTGCGGCGGCGGGTAGCGGGCCCGCGACCACCACCGTGCCGCCCCTCCCCCGCCCCGCGACCTGCCCGGCCTCGGCGAGCCGACGGTAGGCGTCGGTCACCACCCCTCGGGAGACGCCGAGTTCGGCCGCGAGCACCCGGCTGGCGGGGAGCCGGGTGCCCGCCGGGAGGCGCCCGTCGGCGACGGCCTCGCGCAGTCGGCGGGCGAGCCATTGGGTGAGACCGCCGGGCGGGGCGTCGGCGGCGTCGAGCTGGAGGAAGTCGGCGCCGAGCTCTTTGGACCTGTCAACTGCCTCACCTTTGGACCTGTTCACCGGTCCATACTGGCGCGAGGGTGGAGCCGTGACCACCCAAACGAGCACACAGCACAACCACTACGTCCACGGCTACTCCGACACCGAGGCTCAGCGCCTCGGCGACCAGGCCGACACCCTCGCCGAACTGCTCCACGCGGACACGGCCTACCCGGCGGGCAGCCGGGTGCTGGAGGCGGGCTGCGGGGTGGGGGCGCAGACGGTGCACCTGCTGGCCGGGAGCCCCGGGGTGCTGCTGACGGCGGCGGACCTCTCGGCGGACTCGCTGTCCCAGGCCCGGGCCCGGGTGGCGGCCGAGGCCCCCGCCGCCCAGGTCGCCTGGCACCACGGCGACCTGCGTCGGCTGCCCTTCGCCGACGGCGCGTTCGACCACGTCTTCCTGTGCTTCGTGCTGGAGCACCTGCCGGACCCGGCCGCCGCTCTGACGGCGCTTCGCCGGGTGCTGCGGCCGGGCGGAACGATCACCGTGATCGAGGGCGACCACGGCTCGGCCTTCTTCCACCCGGAGAGCGCCCCGGCCCGCCGCACCGTCGACCACTTGGTCCGGCTCCAGGCCGAGGCGGGCGGCGACGCGCTGATCGGGCGTCGGCTGTACCCGCTGCTCACCGCCGCCGGCTTCGCGGACGTCACGGTCCGCCCCCGTACGCTCTACGCGGACGGCGGCCGCCCGGCGCTGGTGGAGGGCTTCACCCTGCGGACCTTCGTCGCGATGGTCGAGGCCGTCCGGGCGAAGGCGCTGGCCTCCGGGCTGACCACCCCGGAGGCCTTCGACCACGGCATCGCGGACCTGCGCCGCGCGGCAGAGCCCGGCGGGACGTTCCACTACACCTTCTTCAAGGCGGTGGCGGTCAACCCGTAGCCGGAGCCCCGGGCCCGCCCTCCCGGGCGAAGCTGTCGCCGTCCCACTCGGCGCGGATCGACTCGACGCGCTCCGGCAGTGCCTCGGCCTTGGCGACCAGGCCAGCCGGGTCTGCCGGGTCCGCCGGGTCCGCCGGGTCCGCCGGCGGGGTCGGTCCGTGACCGTCCAGGCCGAGCTCCACCCGCCGGACCGTGATCACGTCCATGCAGGCGGGCAGGCCGGGCACCGGATCCGGTGACGCGTCGCGGATCGCCTTGATCGCGTACACATTGCGCGAGGCGGCGAGGTGCTCGTCCACCGTGCGCCGGGCATCGGTGGACAGGGCCTGCCAGACCGGGTCGTCCATGGCCGCCATCGAAGGGGGGGCGGCCGGGCCGGCAAACGGTTGATCTGACGGTCAGCCGGAACTGTCGCCGAGGTCCGCGAGCAGGGCGCGCATCGCGTCGATGAGCGCGGCCTTCTGTGCCTCGTCGAGGCCGGCCAGCATGTGGTGCTCGTTGGCGATGTGGTCGGGCAGGGCGCGGTCGATCAGGGCGTGGCCCTCGGGGGTGAGTTCGACGTCGCGGCTGCGGCCGTCCTGGTCGCTGCGGGTGCGGGTGACCAGTCCTCGGGCCTCCAGGCGGTCCAGGCGCTGGGTGATGGCGCCGGAGGTGACCATGGCGGACTGCATCAGGCCGGTGGGGGTGAGGCGGTAGGGCGGGCCGCTGCGTTTGAGGGTGGCGAGGACGTCGAAGGAGGCCGCGTCCAGGCCGTGTTCGGCGAAGGTGCGGTTGAGCTCCGCGTCCACCAGGCGGTAGAGGCGCTTGAGCCGGCCGAACACCTCCATCGGGGAGGTGTCCAGCTCAGGCCGCTCGGCGGCCCATTGCGCTACTACGCGGTCCACATGATCTGCCACAGGTTCAGGGTAGGGGATGCCCCGAAAATTCCTTAGCGGTGAGGTAACTGTGAGCCACGTCACCGGCCGATTCCGATGGAAGATACCTTAGTGCTGAGATACATTGGCTTAGTGCTAAGAAATCGCATCGCCATGGTGCTGGTGACGGCCCTGGCCCCCGCCATCTGGGGGACGACCTACCTCGTCACCACCGAAATGCTCCCGCCCCACCGGCCGCTGCTGGCCGCCGTCATCCGCTGCCTGCCCGCCGGACTGCTGCTGATCGCCCTCACCCGCACCCTGCCCAAGGGCGACTGGTGGTGGCGCGCACTGGTCCTCGGCGCGCTCAACATCGGCGGCTTCCAGGCCCTGCTGTTCATCGCCGCCTACCGCCTGCCCGGCGGCATCGCGGCCACCGTCGGCGCCGTCCAACCGCTGATCACCGCCGCACTCTCGGCCGCGCTGCTCGGCGACCGGCTCACGCTGCGTACGGTGCTGTCCGGCATCGCCGGCGTGGCGGGGGTCAGCCTGCTGGTGCTGCGCGCCAACGCCCGGCTGGACGCAATGGGCGTGTTCGCCGCACTCGGTGGCGCGGTGGTGATGGCCTTCGGCGTCGTCCTCTCCAAGCGCTGGGTCTCCCCCGCCCCACTGCTGGCCACCACCGGCTGGCAGCTCACCGCCGGCGGCCTGCTGCTGGTGCCGGTCACCCTGCTGACCGAGGGCGCCCCGCCCACCCACTACACCACCGACAACGTGCTCGGCTACGCCTACCTCTGCCTGATCGGCGCGGCCCTCACCTACGCGATGTGGTTCCGCGGACTGCGCGCCCTGCCACCGACCTCGCTGTCCTTCCTCTCCCTGCTCAGCCCGGTGGTCGCCACCGTGACCGGCTGGCTGGCGCTCGACCAGGACCTCAGCCCGCTCCAGGCGATCGGCGCGGTGGTCGTGCTCGGCTCGCTGATCGTCGCCCAGACCCAGCGGCCCCGCACCGCCGCACCCGCACCCACTGCGCAGCAGGCGGCCGGCGCGCAGCCCGTACGGGAAACCGCCTGATCCCGCACCGCCTCGGATCTAACAGTTCCTCAGTTCCAGAGTTCCAACGTTCAGTCCAAGGAGAAACCTTCATGCGTATCACCGTGTTCGGCGCCACCGGCAATGTCGGCAGCCGCGTCGTGGCCGAGGCACTCGCCCGCGGCCACGAGGTCACCGCCGTCGTACGGGACCCGGCCAAGCCGCACGGCCTGCCGTCCACCGCCGCCCTCGCCGTCGGCGACGCCCGCGACCCGGGGGACGTCTCCCGGATCGCCGCCGGGCAGGACCTGGTGATCACCGCCACCCGCCCCGCGCCCGGCAGCGAGCACGAGCTGATAGCCGCCACCCGGGGCCTGCTGGACGGCCTGGCCGGTACCGGCGTGCGCCTGATCGCGGTCGGCGGCGCGGGCAGCCTGACCGTGCCGGGCAGTGACGGCACCATCCTCGTGGAGTCCCCCGGCTTCCCCGACGAGATCCGGCCGATCGCGCTGGCCTGCGGCGAGCAGCTGGACCTCTACCGCGCGGACGGGAAGGTCGACTGGACGTACCTGAGCCCGGCCGCCCTCCTCGAACCCGGTGTGCGCACCGGCCGTTTCCGGCTCGGCCTGGACGAGCTGCTGGTCGACGCCGAGGGCAACTCGGCCATCTCCATGGAGGACCTCGCCATCGCGCTGCTCGACGAGGCGGAGAACCCGGCCCACCGGCGCGCCCGCTTCACCGTCGGCTACTGAGAAGCCGGGTACCGGGACGCCGACCGTTCAGGAACCGGCCGCCGAGGCGTCGACCGCTGGGTACATCCCTCCAGGAAGACGGGTGTACCCAGCACCACCCCAAAGATGGTGTCCAGCATCATCGCGCGTCAGAAGCGCTGTCGGACAGGATCGTTCCCGTGAACACCACCGCATTCCGCACCCGTCGCGCGGCCGCCGTCGTCGCCACCGCGGTCCTGGCCTCGCTCGCCCTGCCCGCCACCGCCAACGCCGACTCCGGCCGCAACCCGGGCGACGCCGAGCCCGCGCCCTCCCGCTACACCCACCAGACCCTCAACTGGCAGCCCTGCGAGGGGCAGCCGGCGCTCGACTGCGCCACCATGGCCGTCCCGCGCGACTGGCACCACCCCGGCGTCGGAGCCGACCTGACCATCGCCGTCTCCCGGCACCGCGTCGCCGACCCGGCGAAGCGGAAGGGAACGCTGATGGAGGCCGCGGGCGGCCCCGGCGGGCAGGGCCTGCTGCGGCCGATGGACCTCGCCCAGGGCGCCCCCGCGGTCGCCGCCGCCTACGACATCGTCAGCTTCGACCAGCGCGGTGTCGGCCGGAGCACCCATGCCCAGTGCCAGAGTCCGGAGGAGTTCCAGGAGTTCCTGGCCGGGGACTACCGGGACCAGTCCCCCGAGGCGATCGACCGGGTCATCGCCAACTCACAGAAGCTGGTCGCCGGTTGCGAGGAGCACAGCGGCGACCTGCTGCCCTACCTGACCACCGAGCAGACCGTCCACGACATGGACCTGTTCCGCTCCCTGCTCGGCGAGAAGAAGATCAGCTACTACGGCGCTTCCTACGCCACCATGATCGGCGCCTACTACGGCACGCTCTTCCCGCACCGGGTCGAGCGGATGGTGCTGGACAGCAACATCGGCTTCGAGGGCACCTGGGAGCAGTTCGAGCTGGGCCAGCCGATGAGCTTCCAGCGGCGCTTCGAGGAGGACTTCCTGCCCTGGATGGCGGCCCGCGACGCCACGTACCACTGGGGCTCCACCCCGGAGGAGGTCAAGGCACACTGGGAGCAGCGCCGCGCCGCCCTGCACGACCAGCCCATCACCGACGGGTCGTTGACGCTCGGCCCCAACCAGCTGGACAACGGCACGATCAGCGCGATCTACAACGACAAGGCCTTCGCCCTCCTCGCCCGGGCCCTGACCGCCCTGGACGACTGGCCGGGCGCCGATCCGGCCGCCAAGCAGTCGGCCCGCCAGCTGTTCGGCCAGTACCTCAGCCCGGAGTTCCTCGCCGAGTACTTCTCGGTGACGTGCGGCGACACCCCGTGGACCAAGGACATGGATACCTGGATCGAGCGCGGTGCGCAGAACACCGCCCGCTACCCGCTGGTCGGCGCCCGTACGCTCGCCTTCAGCTCGGTCTGCGCGGCCTGGCCGACGGACCCGGCGCCCAAGGTCAAGGTCACCGGCGCCCATCTGCCCCCGGTGCTGATGCTCAACTCGCTGCACGACCCTGCGACGTACTACGAGGCGGCGCTCGGCGCGCACCGCGCGCTGCGCGGCTCGAAGCTGGTCACCGTCACCGGGAACGGCAACCACGGCCAGTACCCGGGTTCCGATCCCTGCGTCACCGACACGGTCGAGCGCTACCTGCTGGACGGCAAGGCGCCCGAGCACGACCTCACCTGCCCGTCGCCGCAGGCGGGTTGAGCCGCCGAGCGGTCAACTCCCGGAAATCCCGGAACTCCCGGATCGGGAACGCAGCTTGGTCCGGATCCAGGCGGCGGCCACCGCCAGCCCGGTGAAGCCGCCGACGGCCAGCTTGATCCCGGCCTTGGCGACGATCCAGCCCACAGCGGGCACGCTCCAGCCCAGCCAGTGGAACATGGCCAGCAGCACCGCGCAGCCGCACAGGACGGCCAGCACCGTGGCCCCGACGGCGGCGACCCGCGACAGCTCGCGCGGGCCGCCGTCGGCCGCGGCGGTCGAAGTGACGCCCCCCGCGGTGCCATTGGCCGATTCTGCAGCTGCACCACCGTCGGCCATGTCGTTCGTACCCCCATCACCCATGGGCCGATGATACGACCTCAAGGCTCGGGCCTCAGCCGTCCGGCCGCAGAACACCGCAGAGCGCCGCGGGACTCAGCGGGACTCAGCGGCAGGCGTGATGGGTGTCGCCGGGGTACTCGCCGGTCTCGTCGTCGGGGAAACTGACCGCCATGGTGACCCGGTACTCGTGGACGCCCTCCCGGTGCCCCGGCACCCGGGCCCAGGCCAGCGAGTGGACCTCGGCGTCCGGGGCCTGGCGGCACCAGGCGGCCGCCTCCTCCAGGGCGCGGGCGGCCGAACGGCCGGTGCACACCACCGCGGTGTAGGCGGCGACCGCGACGTCCCCGCCGGTGGAACGACCGGACCGCGACACCGCCCGGACGGCGGCGGCGGCCTGGGTCAGGTCACGGGCCAGGTCGTCCACCACCCTAGGGGGTGCCGGCAGGACAACCGTTCCTTCGGCGACGGTCTCCGGCAGGTTCGCGCTCACGGTTTCGGCCTCCATCCACATGGTCACGCGGCACAGCATGCCGGACGGGATTTCCTGGCATGCCCACTTTCATCCGAACGTCATCCTTCCAGGGCCGAGTTGGGGACGCCCCCTGGTGCCGACCGGCCCGCCCTGCTAGGGGTCACTGGGGTCGGCGTTGGACATCCTGGCAGGTCAGAACGGTCGACCACGGGCGCCGCCGGGGAGCCCGACGCGACGCCCACGTACCACCCCCGCACTTCGAACCGCCGCCCCGGGCGCCGGGGCGCCCGGGCCCCAGCTGTTGGGCTCACGGCCAACTCCCCTTAGCAGTAGAGAAGATCAGGTGTGCAGCGGTTTCCGATCGAGTGCGCGGCCGTTTCCGGAACGGCGGTTCGCGCCCGCCGGACCCCCACTGAAGTGCCGCGTTCGCCCCTTGGAGGGCGCCGGGTCGCCTCCCGGCCATCCTGTCCCTGTCAGATCGTCGTGATACTAATCGTCGCGGCGGCGGCTGCCGCCGAGCGGCGGGCGGGCACGATGACGAGGGCTCAACCGTTCCGGGATGGTCCGGACGGCGACGGGGAGGGCAACAGATGGCGACGGGGTTCGGTAGCGCTCAGGGCGGGCAGAAGGTACGGCTCGGCAAGCGGGTCACGGGGACGGCGGCGACGCTCGCCGCACTGGCCGCGCTGACCGGCTCTCAGGTGTCGGGCCTCGGGCTCGCCCCGGTCGCAGCCGCCGACACCAACCCGGCGCAGGGCAGCGCCACCGCGCAGGGCGCCGACGCTTCCGGCACCCCGGCCTCGCCGTTCGCCGGCCCCACGGTCGGCGCCCCCGGCACCGGCCGCCCGGCCGACGGCGGCGGCACCGTCCAACTGCCCCAGCCGCCCGGCACGCTGCCCGGCCTGCCCTCGGCCGGTCCGTTCGCGGCCACCGGGGCCTCGCTGCCCGCCACCGTCTTCGCCGCCTACAAGCAGGCGGAGGCCTCCCTCGCCCAGCGCACGCCCGGCTGCCACCTGCCCTGGCAGCTGCTGGCCGGGATCGGCCAGGTCGAGTCCGGCCAGGCCAACGGCGGCCAGGTGGACGCCTCGGGCACCACCCTGACCCCGATCCTCGGCCCGGTGCTGGACGGCAACGGCTTCGCCGCGATACCCGACACCGACGGCGGCCGCTACGACGGCGACCCGCGCTGGGACCGCGCCGTCGGCCCGATGCAGTTCATCCCGTCCACCTGGGCCTCCTGGGGCGTGGACACCACCGGCAAGGGCAAGGCCGACCCGAACAACATCTTCGACGCCGCCGAGACCGCGGCCCGCTACCTGTGCGCGGGCGGCCGCGACCTCTCCGACCCGGCCCAGCTCGACCGGGCGATCCTCAGCTACAACGACTCCACGGAGTACCTGCGGACGGTCCGCAACTGGATGGCCCACTACGGCAGCGGCCTGGTGACCAGCGTCCCGGACCTCCACGGCACCTCGACCGTGCCGGGCACGCTGCCCACGCCGTACCTCCCGCCGTACCTCCCGCCGTCCGGCACGGGCGGCAGCACCACCGGGACCACCGGCTCCGGCACCACGAGCCCGACCCCGAGCGCCCTGCCGACCACGCCCGCCCCCGAGCCGCAGCCGACCACGTCGGCAGTGACGCCGACGCCGACTCAGACGACGGCCCCGCAGTCGACCACCACCCCGACCCCCAGCGGCTCGCCGTCGTCCTCCGCGAGCCCCTCGGCCACGCCGACGACCGGCGCCCCGTCCCCGACGGCCACCCCCACGGGTACGCCGACTACGCCGACCGGCACCCCGACGGGTACGCCCACCTCCTGCCCGAGCCCGACGGCGACCGCGACGCCCACCGGCACCGCCACGCCGACCGGCACCCCCTCCCCGACGGCGACCCCCACCAGTACCCCGACCGGCACCCCGACGGGCACCCCGTCCGGCTCCCCCACCGCCCCCGGCTGCCCGACGCCCACGCCGAGCGGCGCCCCCGGCACCACCCCGTCCGCCGGGCCGAGCAGCACACCGAGCGCCTCGCTCTCGCCCTCCGCGACCCCGACCAAGTAGTAGCCACAGCCACGCGGAGCCCCCGGCGGCAGGACGGCCCAACAGCCGTCGTGCCGCCGCGCCGTTTCCCGCCGAGCCGCTTCCCAGCCCGCCGGGCCGCCTGCTACTCCCCCGCCGCCCCTACTCCCCCGTCGCCGGCCCCGCCCGGTGCTCGCGCCAGCGGCCGAGCATGCCGTGCAGCTCGTCGATCATGAACTCGAAGGTCGCCACCTCGGCGGCCGGGTTCCTGCTGAGCACCCACCGCGACCTCGGCGCCGGGCTGCGCGCCACCCGCCCCGGCCCGGCCACCGGCAGCCCGTTCCTCGGCACCTCCCTCGGCCTGGCGCTGCGGCTGCACCGCGGCCTGATCGGCGGCTTCGCCGTCGCCCTGCTGCTGCTCGGCGCGATGTACGGCTCGCTGCTCGGCAACGCCGACTCGATGTTCAAGGACGTCGACCAGCTCCGGGAGGCGCTGGCCCGGCTCGGCGGCCACACCCTCGCCGACTCCTTCGCCGCGCTCACGATGCTGGTCGTCGCGGTGGTCGGCGGCGTCTACGCGGTCCTCGCGACGCTGCGCCCGCGCGCCGAGGAGAGCGCCGGTCGGGCCGTGCCGGTGCTGGCCACCGGGGTGTCGCGGTCCGGCTGGCTGGGCGGGCACCTGGCGGCGGCCCTGCTGGGCTCCACCGCCGTGATGCTCGCCGCGGGCGTCGGATTCGGCCTGGCCGGTGCGCTGTCCACCGGCGACGCGGGCGTGTTCCTGCGGCTGACCGGCGCGGCGCTGGCCTTCACGCCCGCCCTGTGGGTGACGGTGGGTTTCGCCGCCGCCGTCTACGGCTGGCTGCCCCGGGCGACGCCGCTGGCCTGGATCGTCCCCGCCTACGCGTTCGTGATCGGCTACCTGGGCCCGCTGCTGAAGCTGCCCTCGGGCCTGGACGGGCTCTCCCCGTTCGGCCGGGTGCCCCGGCTGCCGGCCGCCGCGATGGACTGGACGCCGCTCGCCGCGCTCACCCTGGTCGCGGCCGCGCTGATCGCCCTGGCCCTGGCCGGATTCCGGCGCCGGGACGTCGAGTGACGCCCCCGGGGCGTGTCCTGCGGATCCTTGCCGGGTCCGACCAGACCCGCAGGGCGCGCCCGGGCGCCGGAGCCCGACCTGCTCACAGGTGCTTGGCCAGCTCCGGCATGAGGTCCTGGAAGGTCCGCCCGTTGGCCGGCTGCCCGATCGCGGCCATCTGCCAACCGCCCGGCGTGCGCTGCACCTTGGCCATGATCTGCGCGGTGTACGGGCCGCCGCCGGTGAGCGTGTAGCGGGCCAGCTCGACGCCGGTGGTCTCGTCCACCAGGCGGCAGAAGGCCGCCTCGACCTCCTGGAAGGTTTGCCCGGTGAAGGAGTTGACGGTGAAGACGATCTGGTCGACCTCGGCCGCGATCCTGGTGAGGTCGACCGTGATCGACTCGTCGTCGGTCGCGTCACCGGCGCCGCCGACCAGGTTGTCCCCGCTGTGCCGGACCGAGCCGTCGTCGCTGGTGAGGTGCTGGAAGAAGACCACGTCCAGCACCCGCCCCCGGGAGAACAGCACCGCCGAGGCGTCCAGGTCGATCTCCCGCCCCGCGGAGAGCAGCTTGGCCAGGAAGCCCTTGCGTTGCACGGCCTTCCAGCCGAGGCCCATCCGGACCAGGCTCAACTGCCCACCGCCCGGCTTCTCCAGGCTGATCTTCTGCCCCTTGGCCAGCGAAACGGTCATCGTGCCCTCCTCGTTCCTGCCGCCGTCCGTTCCGCGAATCTGTCGCACCGTGGGAAAACCCGTGATCATCGGACGGCGTGCTTCGAGTCCCCTACCCAGCAGTCCCCCGGGCCTCACTTCCGGCGGCGCTCCGTGCACTGAGGGATCCGCCGCTGGACCTCCGGCTCTCCTACGCCCTCCCGCCCGCGGCGAGCGTCACCACCGTCGCCAGCCCGGACGGCACCGGCCCGACGCCCCAGTCCGCCCCGTACACCGTGACCGCAGGCTAGATGCACTGATTCGCAGCCCAGTTGATGTCACCTCAGCTTCCCGCGTGCGACCTCAAGCGGATCAGGCGTCGCCCTCCAGCAGGTGCTCGCGCACCTCCTGGAAGGTCCAGGCCCCGCCGGCCTGCCGGGAGAACACCCAGACCAGGTCGAACCGGTCCGGCCAGGTGCCCGGCACGCCGCTGCCGGACGCGCCGAGCGCCTCGGCGATCCGCGGGATCCGGGAGTGCTCCCAGCAGATCAGCACCGGCTGGCTCCCGGCGAGCGCGGCGCCGGCCAGCTCGGACTCCTGGGACTCGGCGTACGTGGTGTCCACGGTCAGCCCGAGCTTGGTGGCCAGGGGTGTGACGGTCTGGCGCATCCGGTGCGCCCCGGCCATCGGGCCCTGGTCGGTGGCGGCGTAGATCCGGGCCGGGGTGCGCAGGCCGGTCGCGGGCGGGGCGAACAGGGTGGGCAGCGCGTTGGCGCGGTCCCAGCCGCGCTGGGTGAGCGACTTGCCGTCCTGCTCGCCGTTCTCGTCCAGGCCCGGCTGGTTGCCGTCCGGCTTCTCGCCGTGCCGGATGATCATCACGAAGGCCGCGCCGCCCGGGTCGCTGGCCCTGGCCGCCGGGCCGGTCTTGTCGGCCTTGTCCTTCTTGCCGGAGGAGCAGCCCGCCAGGACCAGCGGGGCGGCCACGACCAGGCCGGTGAGCAACGTGCGACGGGAGGTTGTGATCGTCACTCGGCACCCCGCTCCAGCCGCACCAGTGCGTCGACCGCCACACCCGTACCGCCGCCCGAACCGCCGCCCTTGTGGCCGGGCTCGGCGCCGACCGTCCGGTGGACGCGCTCGGCACGCACGGTGCGCAGGCCGTACCCGGCGAGGTCGGCGAGGACGTCGTCCGGGGTGAAGAGCACCGCCGGGTCCTGCGGGCCGCCGACGCCCTCGGTGAGGTTGCTCAGGTCGTGCCCGACCACCAGCAGGGTGCCGCCGGGGGCGAGCGCGTCGGCGGCGCGGCGCAGCGCGGTCCGGCGGTCCTCGACGGGCAGTTGGAGGTAGGCGACCAGGACGAGGTCGTAGCCGGCCGCGGGTGAGTCGAACGTGCGGGCGTCGCCGTGGCGCCAGGTGAGGCGGTCGGCGACTTCGTCGGGCAGGTCGGCGGTGAGCCGTTCGGCGCGCTCCAGGGCGACGGCGGAGAAGTCGAGGCCGGTGACCTCCCAGCCCTGGACGGCCAGCCAGATGGCGTTGCGGCCCTCGCCGGCGGCCAGGTCCAGGGCGTGACCGGGGGCGTGACCGGTCAGTTCGCGGACCACCCACTGGTTGGGCGCCGTGCCCCACACGAGTTCGCTCGCGGCGTAGCGGGCGTCCCAGCCTTGGCTGTCCATGGCGCTCCTCCGTTCGACGGCCTGCTCGGTACCGGTCAACCTACCGGTCCGCCGCCCTGCGCGACCCGGGGCGGTCCAGCGGGTGGACACCCTTGACGAGGTCACCAGCCGACCGGCGTCACGATCACCAGGTCACCCCCGGCCGCGGCGTGCGTCGACGACCTCGGCATACGCACGGGCGAGCGGATCCGGGCCTTCTCGCGGCTCTTCGATCCATTCTCCTTGCGCGACAGCTCCCGCTGCCGCTTGCGGAGTCGCACTGACAACAGCGAGGAACGGTGAGGAGCGTGCCGGTCAGAGCAGAGATCGATCTGCTTCACCACCAAGCCTCGGCCCGGTGGTGAAGCAGATCGATCTCGACACCTCGACCGAGGCCCCCGACAATCCGGGCAAGGTTATCCGGTGATCACCTGCCCGGATTTCCAGAGGTCGGAGGGCTTCCGAACCCTTGGTCAGCTCTTGAGGTTGAGCGAGGGGAAGAGGTCAACGAACGGCTGCGTGGTGACCGAGACGCTTCTGGCGAACGGATCGTCGAAGTCCCAGATCATGAACAACAGGAAGGCGATCAGCGCGCTGAAGCAGGCCGCGAGGATCAACTCCCGCGGCGTGCGCCGGATCTGCAGCGCGAACAGCATGCCGATGGTCACCACGGCGCCGCCGATCAGCCCGAACCAGACCACGCCCGGCATGCCCGGTCCGGCGTTCTGGCCGCGCTGGTTGCGGGCGTCGGAGGCCTGGCTGATCCGGTCCATGATCGGCTGGTAGGCCTGAGACTCCAGGTCCGAGGCCGGCGACCGGGTGGCCACGTCGTTCTGGAGCTTCTCCAGCAGCTCGGTGCCCTTGTCGGTGATCTCACCGTGCTTGGCCATGTAGTCCCACTCGACGTTGACCACGTACGTGACGTAGCCGTCCACGTCGGCCCGGACCTGGTCACGGAACTCGGCCGGGTAGACCACCGCCCGGTCGCTCACCTCCCGCAGCGACTGCGCCTCGCGGAACAGGTCGTCCTGGGCGGCGCCGCGCGCCTCCCAGACACCCGCGATGGCGAGACCGAGGACGATCGCGTAGACCACGCCGATCATCATCGTGATGTACTCGATGACGTCGGGCGTCTCGTCGACCTTCTTCTCGGTGCCCACCCGACGGTGCCTCAGCAGCACCACCGCCACCACGACGGCACAGGCCGCCGCCATGGCGATGACCAGCGCCACCCACTCGGACATGGGAACTCCCTTCTCTGGCTTGGCTTGTGACGTGAACGGGATGCGAGGGAACTCGGGGTCCGGCGGCCACGGGGTCGCGGGCCCCGCGCCCGGGGGTCTTGTGGGCGAGCGCCGTCAGGACCCGGAGCGACCGCGGCCTCGGTTGCCACGACCCGGCCGCAGGGCCGCCGCCGCCAGCACGGCGGGGACGGTGATCAGCAGCATCGTGGTGGTCGCCGGGGCCGCATGGTGGTTCCGCGCGACGGGCTGCGGCTGGGCCGGCCGGACGTGGAACACCGGCTGCGCCGAGGGGGTCGGCCACAGCGGACTCGGGCGCGCCGGGCTCGACGCCGCGGGGCTGGGCACCACGGCGGGCGGGGCCGCCTGGGGGGCGGGCGAGGCAGGCGCAGGCGCGGCAGGCGCGGGCGGCGGGGGGACGCGCGGTGGCGCGGGCGGAGTGGGCACCGGGGTCGGGCTGGGCGGCGGCGGGGTCGGAGACGGCGTTGGGATCGGCGTTGGAGTCGGAGTCGGAGTCGGAGTCGGAGTCGGTGTGGGGGTCGGCGTGGGAGTCGGGCTGGGCGTCGGGGTCGGGCACGGGTGGTGATGGTGGTGGTGATGCCCGTGCCCGTCGTGGTCGCCGTGCCCGTCGTGGTCACCGCGGTCATCGCCGTCGCCCTGCTCCTCGTCCGGCCGTCCCGGCTGGTGCCCGTGCGGCGGCTTGGGCCCGTGGTGCTTGGCGCCGGGAGCGACGGTCACGCCGACCTGGACGTCCACGTCCAGGTCGACGTCCACTCTGCCGCCCGGACCCACCGTCATCGACATGTCCGTCTCACCGCACACCCAGGTGTCGACCACCGGACCGTGCGGGTGTCCACCCGGGCGCTCGGCGCCGGAGGCGGTGGCGCCGCCGACCAGCGAGCACATGGCCACCACGCCGACCGCAGCGCCGATCAGTCGCACCCGCCGCCCGGGGGTCGCAGTCCCACCGCCGTGCTGCGGTATCCGTCGGAACTGCCGACGCTGCGACATGGGCTCCACACACCTTTCGGGTCGGCCGGGGGACGGCAGGGGCTCGGGCTGATCAGCCACGGCGAAGGAGACAGAGTCAGTCGAATCCGGAACGAGAAACCGATCGGGCACGACCAGGTGCCTTCAAACGTGATCAGGCGGACGGCCCGCCGTCGCGGGCGGGCCGTCCGCCATCAGGTCAAACGATCTTCACGCCGGCCGGTTACGGCCTGCGCGCACTGTTCTCCGCACTCGGCGGAGCACTCAGCGGAGCACTCGGCACTCGGCGTTCAGCACCCGGTCCTCAGCGTCCAGCACGCAGCACTCGACACCGACACTCAGTGGCGGCGGTGCGCGATCTCGACGTTCTCCAGGACGCCGACCGCGTCCGGCACCAGGATCGCGCAGGAGTAGTAGGCACTGACCAGGTAGGAGATGATCGCCTTCTCGTCGATCCCCATGAAGCGCACCGACAGCGAGGGCTGGTACTCGTCCGGGATGCCGTTCTGGTGCAGGCCGATGACGCCCTGATTGTCCTCACCGGTACGGATCACCAGGATCGAGCTGGTGTTCTCCTTGGTGATCGGGATCTTGCTGCACGGCAGGATCGGCACCCCGCGCCAGGCCGGCACCTGCTGCCCGCCGAGGTCGACGTGGTGCGGGTAGATGCCCCGGGCGTTGAACTCGCGGCCGATCGCGGCGATGGTCCGCGGGTGCGCCAGCAGGTAGTCGGGGTCGCGGCGGCGGTTGAGCAGCTCGTCCAGGTCGTCCGGGGTGGGCGGGCCGGAGTGGGTCTGGATCCGCTGGTCGAAGTCGGCGTTGTTGAGCAGGCCGAACTCCGGGTTGTTGATCATCTCGTGCTCCTGGCGCTCGCGCAGGGCCTCGATGGTCAGCCGGAGCTGGTGCTCGATCTGGTTCATCGGCTCGTTGTACAGGTCCGCGACACGGGTGTGGACCTTGAGGATGGTCTGGGCGACGCTCAGCTCGTACTCACGCGGCTTGAGCTCGTAGTCCACGAAGGCGCCGGGGAGTTCGTACTCGCCATGGTGGCCGGCCGACATGGCGATCTCGGCCTCGCCGCGCTCGTTCTGAGCCTGCAGCGGCAGGGCCAGGAAGGACTCCAGGTGCTCCTGGAGGCTGGGCGCGTTGTCCCGAATGCGGGCGAAGTCGGCCCGGTTCAGGGTCAGGGCGACACCGGAGGTGGCGGTCTTCGCGGTGTACTCCCAGACGGCGTCCTCGTTGAGCAGCGAGTCGTCGCCGAAGCGGTCGCCGTCACCGGCCACGCCGACCACGGTCTCGTCGCCGTACTTGCCGGTGCCGATCTTGTTGATCTTGCCGTGGGCGATCAGGAAGATCTTGTCGGCCGCGTCGCCCTGGGTGGCGAGGACCTCACCGGGACCGAAGTCGACCTGCTGGCAGCGGTCGGCGAGGGCGGTCAGCACCTCCTCGTCCTCGTAGCCGCGCAGCAGGGCGAGCTCGCCCAGCTCGGCCGGGATCACACGAACCTGGGAGCCGGTCTTGATGAACTCCACCACGCCGTTGCCGACGGTGTAGGTGAGCCGACGGTTGACGCGGTAGGCGCCACCGTTGGCCTGCACCCAGGGAAGCACCTTGAGCAGCCAGCGGGAGGTGATCTCCTGCATCTGCGGCGCGGACTTGGTCGTGGTGGCAAGGTTGCGGGCAGCTGCCGTCGCAAGGCTCTGCTGCCGGTCCTGCTGTGTCTCCGGGCTTGTGTCCACGGGCATCGGCAGGGTCTCCATTCGTGTGGTCGGATCACGCGGCCTGGGCCGTACCGCACCGCCGGGGCACGCGAGCCGTGGCGGACCATCAGATCTGCCTACTGGTGGGGAAGTTGGCGGGGTACGGAGAGAGCGGCCACCGTCTCGCGGCGGCCCATCCGGAACCCTAGATCACCAGAACCCGGCCAGGACCATACGGAGGCCGACTACCCCCCGATAGGGTGAATCTCCCCCGATCCACTCACACGGCCCCACTCTCCGCAGGAACATCCGTTCCCACCTCCGGCCCCCGTCCTGCCAACGCCTTCCCGCCCCTTCCTCCGCCCCCACCGGTCGCCCGAACCCGGGCCGCGGGCGTCAACCCGGCGCATCGCTCAGGCCACCTCGCACCAGACCCGGACCCGGTCCAGCCGGCCCGCCGCCAGGTCCTCGCCGGGAATGCGCGGGGGACCGACGGCACGAAAAGCCCGTCAGGTGCCGGTACGGGGGCGGCCGGCACCTGACGGGGGTACGGGGGAGGCGCAAGAGGGGGATGCGCCGGGGAGAGGTGGTGCTGCCGGCGGGTCAGGCGCAGGCGACCTGGGTGCCCGGGATACCGGTGATGCCCGAGTTCTTGGCCTCACCGGCCTGGTACTCGTAGTACAGGTAGGAGTAGAAGTCGATCCTGGTCTCCGCGCCGCAGGACGAGTCGGGGGCGATGGTGTAAGTGACCGTGAAGGTGCTGCTGGCGCCTGGGGCCAGCGGCACGTTGTAGCGGGCGATGCCGCCGTGGACGTTGTCGCTGCAGCCGTTGGTCTGGGTGCCACAGGCCGTGGCGGTGAACTTGAGGCCCTGCTCCAGGCTGGTGTCGTAGGTCTGCTGGACGCTCTGGTAGACGAACTGGATCGGTGTGTCGTACGGGTTGGTGAGCGTCATGGTGAGCGTGAACTCGCCGCCGCGGACGGTGGTCTGACGGTCGGAGACCGCCGTGAGCGGCAGCTGGCTGTCGGCCCGGGCCGGCGCGGCGGAGAAGAGCAGACCGACGGCGACGGCCGGACACGCCGCGAGCGCCGCCCGGCTCAGATGTGTTCTGCGCATGCCCAAGGAGCGTAGGCGGCGGTGCCGCTCCGCTTGCCCTCCTCGGCCCGAAGCCGTACCGACGCAGGACCGGAGAGCGGACGCCCGGGACCGGTCGTACGCCGAAACGGCCCGGCGGGGTGTGCGCAGGCCCTATGCTTCGCCACCCGCCGGTCACCGCCCGCCGGTCACCGCCCGCCGGTCGCGCTTCGCTCAGGCGGACGGCGGCAGGATGTCGGACAGGGCGGCGAGTGCCGCCGGGTAGGCGTGGTCGGGTGGGGTGGCGTAGCCGACGACCAGGCCGTCGGCCGGGGGCATGGCCTCGGGGGTGACGGCCGGGTGGCGGTAGTCGGCGAGGCCGTCGAGGGCGAGACCGCGGTAGGCGGCGGCCTTCAGCACCGACCGCTCGGTGCCCGGCTCCAGGCGCAGCACCGCGTGCAGGCCCGCCGCGATGCCGGAGACCTGGATGTGCGGGGCGTTCGCGGCGAGCGCGGCCACCAACTGGTCGCGGCGGTCGCGGTAGCGGCGCCGCATCCGACGGACGTGGCGGTCGTAGCCGCCGGAGTCGATGAACTCGGCGAGGGTCAGCTGGTCCAGCGCGCTGGCCCAGCCCTCGCGTTCGCCCTTGACCGCGAGCACCCGGTCGACCAGGTGGTCCGGCACCACCATCCAGCCGAGCCGCAGCGCGGGGCTGAGGCTCTTGCTGGTGCTGCCGAGGTAGAGCACCCGCTCGGGGTCCAGCCCCTGGACGGCGCCGACCGGTTGGCGGTCGTAGCGGAACTCGCCGTCGTAGTCGTCCTCCAGGAGGAGCCCGCCGCGTCCGCGCGCCCAGTCGATGACGGCGGCGCGGCGGCCGGCGTGCAGCGGGCCGCCGGTCGGGAACTGGTGGGCGGGGGTGAGCAGCGCGGTGCGGACGTCCGGGAGGTGCGCCAACACGCCGACCCGGGCGCCCTGTTCGTCGATCGGCAGCGGCACGGTGGTGACCCCGGCGGCGGCGAGCAGCCCGCGGTGGAAGCCCAGCCCGTACGCCTCGACGGCCAGCGGCCCCCGCTCGGCGGGCGGCAGAACGGGCGCCGAGCCGTCGAAGAGCAGCCGTAGCGCGTGGGCGAAGCCGGAGCAGACGACGATCCGGTCGGGGTCGGTGCGCACCCCGCGGGCGCGGGCGAGGTAGTCGGCGAGGGCGGTGCGCAGTTCGCGCCGGCCTTGCGGATCGCCGGGCCCGAAGGCCTCGTTGGGCGCGGCGGTGAGGGCCCGGCGGGCGGCGGCCAGCCAGGCGGTACGGGGGAAGGAGGCGGCGTCGGGCTGGCCCTGGCGCAGGTCGTGGACGGGCCCGGGCCGCACCGAGGGGCGGCGGGCCCGGGCGGGCGGGACGGGCGCGGCGCGTTCGGCGACGGTGGTGCCGGAGCCCTGGCGGGCGGTCAGCCAGCCCTCGGCGACGAGTTCGGCGTAGGCCTCGGCGGCGGTGTTGCGGGCCAGGCCGAGGTCGGCGGCGAGGGCGCGGTACGGGGGCAGCCGGGTGCCGGGCGCGAGTCTGCCGCTGCGGATCGCCTCGCGCAGCGCGGCCATCAGCGCGGCGCGGCGACCGCCGCCGGCGGGGAGGTCGAGGTGCAGGTCGTTGCCGGTCGGGTGGGCCGGCTCGGTAGGGTGCGCGCCCGGCGTTTCCGTCATGGTTCCGCACCCTACCCGCCGCCTCCGCGCGCTCCTGCGGGCGGTCAGCCCTGGCGGTAGGGGCTCGCCTGGCCGTAGTCCCCGTACGGGTTGGGCTGGTTGGGCTGGTTGGGCCGCCGGGTCTGGCAATTCGCGCCCGGCGGGAATCGTCAGACAGGTCTTAGGGGACGACGGTCACCGGCCAGCGCCCGGCCTTGACCAGCCGGACGGCCACCGAGCCGATCACCTTGTGCCCGGCCTGTTCGGAGACGCCGACCACGACGGCGTCGGCGCGCAGCTCGTCGGCGAGCTTGGCCAGGCCGGTGTACGGGTCGCCGCGCATGGTCAGGAAGCGCCAGTCCACCTTCCACACGTCACGGGAATGGTGCTCGGCCTCGCGCAGCGCGGCCAGCAATTCGTCCGCGATCTCCCGGGTCGTCTCCTCCACCGCGGCCCCGGCCAGGGCGGTCGCGGCGCCGAGTACCGGCTGGACGTACGCCACGGCGAGGGCGGCGCCCTGGCGGCGGGCCAGTCCTGCGGCGTAGGCGGTGGCTCGCCAGGAGGAGTCGGAGCCGTCCAGGCCCGCCAGGATCACCTTGGGCCCGTCGGTCCCCAGTTCGAAGCCCGTGGGCGCGGCCGCCACCTCGTGGTCCTCGTCGCCGACGGCCCCGGTGTCCGCCGCATCGCTCTCTTTGCTCATGGGCCGAAGGCTATGCCCGCCGCTGCGGGCGAGTGCGAGGGGCACTCCGGGTGAGGGCTGTGGCGCGGGCCACCGGCAACTGGGCCGTCCGGGCCGGCCTGTCCGAGTAAGGCCCCCCGGACGCACGAAGCCGTCGCACCCCGCCCAGGGTCCGGCCTCCGCCGTCGTCGGGCCCTCATCAGGTCACTAGCATGGCGCCTCATGATCACCACTCACCAGGGCGGCTACCGGCTCTCCACCGACCCCGACCTCCTCGACCTCGACCTCGTCCACCACTGGCTCTCCACCGACGCCTCCTGGGCACTCGGGCGCAGCCGGGAGGTGGTGGAGCAGTCGGTGCGCGGGTCGGTGGTGTTCGGGGTGTACGAACCCGAGGGCGGGCAGGTGGCGTTCGCGCGGGTGGTGACCGATCACGCGACCTTCGCCTGGCTGTGCGACGTGTACGTCGACCGGGGGCAGCGGGGGCGGGGGCTCGGCACCTGGCTGGCGGAGGAGGTGGTGGCGTACCTGCGACCCTACCGGCTGAAGCGGGTGCTGCTGTCGACGGTGGACGCCCACGAGGTGTACGCCAAGGCCGGGTTCGTGCCGTTCCCCGACCCGCAGAAGCTGATGGTCCTCGGCGGGCCGGGGAGCTGACGCGGCGTCAGGCCGCAGGCCGGGGCGGGAGCGGCAGCGGGACGGCGGGCAGGCCGTCGATGCTGCTGGCGACCAGCGGCTTGCGCTCGCAGTAGGCGCTGAACTCCGCCTCGTCCTTGCGGTCGAAGTACTGGGCGTGCAGGTCGCGGTCGGCGCGGTAGTCCATGAACGGCACCGCGTAGCCGCAGGAGTCGCTGACCCGGTCGGCCTTCACCAGCACGATCGCGCGCAGGCCGGAGCCGTCCGCGGTGGGCTCGAAGCGGCCGAGCAGGTCGGCGAAACGCGGGTCGTCACGGAAGACGGGCTCGCCGTGGCCGTGCACTCGCACCACGGTGGGTGGGCCCTCGAAGGCGCACCACATCAGCGTGATCCGGCCGTTCTCCCGCAGGTGGGCGACGGTCTCGGCCTGCGAGCCGCCGAAGTCCAGGTAGGCGAGGGTGAGTTCGTCGATCACCACGAGGGTGCCGGAGCGGCCCTTGGGCGAGATGTTGACGTGTCCGTCGGCGGCCAGCGGCGCGGTCGCGACGAAGTAGACGGGCTGACGTTCGATGAACTGCCGCAACCGGCCGTCGATGCATTCGTACTGCTTTCCCATGTGCGCAAGTGTGCCCGCATCTCGGACCGTGAGAAAGGAAAATCCATCCGATGAGACGGCGACCAGCCGCCCCGGGGCCTGCCCGGGGCGGCTGGTCGCCGGCAGGGTCAGCGCTTCATGTAGACGCTGTCCATGAAGTCGATGATCTGCTGATCCGTCAGTCGGTGGCCGTTGCGGTGGCCCATCGCCAGGTCGGCCTCGCTGATCATGCCGACCAGCCGCTCCCCGTCGATCACCGGGATGCGGCGGATCTGGTGCTGCTCCATCTTCTTCAGCACCACGTCCATGGTGTCGTCGGCGCGCACGCAGTGCAGGTGCCCGGCCAGCTCGATCGCCGTCATCTTGGCCGGGTCCTTGCCCTCGGCGAGACAGCGCGTCACGATGTCGCGGTCGGTGATGATGCCGTGCAGCTTCTGGTCGTCGCCGCAGATCGGCAGCGCGCCCACGTTCTTGTCGCGCATCATCCGCGCGGCCTCGTCCAACGTCTGGTGGGCGCCGATGCACTGGGCGCCGGTGTGCATGATGTCTCGGGCAGTGGTCACGGGGACTCCTTAGTCGGTGCTACCCCCCGACGGCTCTCCCCCTCATGGTCGACACCGGCGATCGCGGTGTGACCGTGCCATCACCATAGGCAACACCGCGCCCACTCGCGACCGCGAGGGCCGACGCCGCAGTGCCGATACGAAGGACGGTGAAGGCCCCGGGCGGTCGTGGTCGCGGCGCGGCAGACTGGCTGCGGGGGCCACCGCAGGACGCTTCGGAGACGGCCCATGCCGCAGATGACGGTGGACGGGCGCACCCTCGCCCTCTCCCACCTCGACAAGGTGTACTACCCGCGCACCGGCACCCCCAAGGGCGAGGTGCTGCGCTACTACGCCGCCGTGCACGCCGCCCTGCTCCCCCACCTGCGCGACCGCCCGGTCTCCTTCCTGCGCTGCCCGGACGGCGTCGAGGCCGAGGTCTTCGTCGCCAAGAACCCGCCGCCCGGCACCCCGGACTGGGTGCGCACGGTGGAGGTGCCCAGCAGCGGCGGCGACCTGCGCCAGGTGGTGCTGGAGGACGGCGCGGCGCTGCTCGCGGTCGCCAACCTGGGCTGTCTGGAACTGCACGTCCCGCAGTGGCACGCGGCCGCGCCCGGCCTGGCCGACCGGCTGGTGCTGGACCTCGACCCGGGCGAGGGCGCGGACGTGCTGACCTGCCGGGCGGTCGCGCTGCTGCTGCGCGAGCGGCTGGCCGCGGACGGCCTCTCCGCCTGGGTGAAGACCTCCGGCTCCAAGGGGCTGCACCTGCTGGTGCCGATCGAGCCCACGCCCAGCGCCGAGGTCTCCGGGTACGCGAAGGCGCTGGCCGCCGCCCTGGAGGCCGAGCACCCGGAGCTGGTGGTGCACACCATGGCCAAGGCGCGCCGCCGCAGCCGGGTGCTGGTCGACTGGTCGCAGAACAACGCCAAGAAGACCACCGCCGCCCCGTACACCCTGAGGGCCCGACCGCTGCCGACTGTCTCCGCCCCGCTCTCCTGGGCCGAGCTCGAGCGGGCGCGCGGGGAGGCGGACCTCGTCCTCACCCTCGCCGAGGTCCCCGACCGGCTGGCGGCCGAGGGCGACCTGTTCGCGCCGCTGCTGGACCCGGCCGAGGCCCGGCCGCTGCCCGGCGCGCCCGGGCCGGGTGCCGCGCCCGCGCCGTCAGGCGCACCCAGGACGTCCGCAGCGCCCGGCCAGCCCCGCCAGGTGCTGCACCCGCCCGTCGAGGTGATGCGCCCCGCCGCCGTCACCGCCGTCCCGCCCGCCGACGGGCTGGGCGGGGGCGGGGTGCAGTACGAACTGAAGCTGGACGGCTTCCGCTGCGTCGCCTTCGCCCGCGGTGACCGCCCCGCCGTCCTGCAGTCCCGCTCCGGCCGCGACCTCGCGCCGGAGTTCCCGCCGATCGCCGCCGCCGTCGCCCGGCTACCCGAGGGGCTGGTGCTGGACGCCGAACTGGTCGCCTGGCGCGCGGGCCGGTTCGCCTTCGAGGAACTGCTGCACACCCGCCAGGCCCGGGCGGCCGCTCCGGACGTCGCCCTCGGGCTGATCGCCTTCGACCTGCTCGCCCTGCCCGGCCGCGACGTCCGGCGCCTCCCGCTCACCGACCGGCGCCGCCTGCTGCTCGCCGCCCTGGCCGACGTCCCGCCGCCGATCCAGCCGGTGATGGCCACCGCGGACCGGGCGGAGGCGATGGAGTGGATGGACCGACTCGTCGACATCGGCGTGGAGGGCCTGGTCTGCAAGGCCTCCGGCTCCCCCTACCGCCCGCGGGGCGCGGGCCGCGCCTGGGTCAAGTACCGCCGCAGCGACACCGTGGACGCCACCGTCCGCGCCCTCACCGGCCCGGCCGCCCGCCCGCACGCGCTGGTGGTCCGACTCGACGACGACCGGGTCCTGTTGACCACCCCCCGGCTCACCCCCGTTCAGGCCCGCGAGATCGCCGAGGCCGCCGCCCCGCTCCTCGGCCCGCCCGCCGTCGACCCCGACCACGGCCCGGTCCACCCCCTCACCACCCCCCTGCGCGCCGAACTCACCCTCACCGGCCGCCCACCCACCGCCACCTTCATCCGCCTGCGCGGGGACTGAGCGCGAACGCCTCAGGTCGGGTACCGCTTCGCCGTCGCGTGGGCGAACTCGGTGACCAGGGCGTCGTTGAAGACCGGCAGGTCCCCCGGTTTGCGGCTGGTCACCAGGACGCCGGGCCCGTCGTGGCAGACGTGCACCTCCTCGTCCACCCAGTGGGCGCCCGCGTTCACCAGGTCGGTGCGCAGGCTGGGCCAGGAGGTGAGGGTGCGGCCGCGGACGGCGTCGGCCTCGATCAGGATCCACGGCGCGTGGCAGATCGCCGCGACGGGGCGGCCGGAGGCGCAGCAGCCGTGCACGAAGGCGACCGCCGCCCGGTCCAGCCGGAGCCGGTCCGGGTTGGCGACGCCGCCGGGCAGTACCAGTGCGTCGTAGTCGGCCGGGTCCGCCTCCGCCACCAGGGCGTCCACCGCGAAGGTGTCCCCGAGCGCGCGGTGCCGGACGGCCTGGACCCGGCCCGCAGCGGTGGAGAGCAGCCGCGGGGTGCCGCCGGACTCGGCGACCGCCTGCCAGGGCGAGGTCAGTTCCTCCTGCTCGACGCCGTACGGGGCGACCAGGAGGGCGATCGTCCGGCCGGTGAGGGTCGTGGACGGCCAGGGCATGGCTCAGCGCGGGCGAGGGGCGGTCAGGCCCTCGGCGGTCGGCGGGGCGGTGCTGAGCCGGGCCCGCGGGCAGTCGAGGTGGACGGCGAGGTCCAGGTGGTCGATCCGGGCGACCAGGCCGACCGGGACCAGCACCCGGTTGCCCGGCACCCAGGCCGAGGCGTCGACCAGCAGATGGTCCCCGGCGTCCTGCTCGACCCGGCCGAGCGGGCCGTCGGTCGCGTGCACCTCGTACCCGACCAGGGTCAGGTCGGCGGCGGGATGGGAGCCCGGTCGGTACTCCCACAGGTCGGTACTCATCAGCTCACGTCACCTCACGCCTCCGGCCGGTCCCAGGGGCGGCGTTCACGGCGTTCGCGCCGCTCCTCCCGGTCCGGGTCAACCAGCTCGGCCCCGCTCGCGTCCCGGCGACGGCGCCGCAGCAGCTCGGCGGTGGCGACCGCGGCCGCCACCGAGGCCGTCCAGACCACCGCGAGGGCGATCAGCACGGCCGTGGTCGGGGTCCGTACGCCGATGCTGAGACAGATCGCCGTCATCACCAGCGCGGTCAGCACCACCCCGGCCGAGATCCGGCGCCCGGCGCTGCGCAGCGCGCCCAGGACCCGGCTCGGCCGTTTGGCACCCATGGTGCTCAGTTTCCGGTCGAGGCGTATGTCCTGGCGCAGATCGGACTCGATCTCCTCGAGGAGCCGCCGCTCCCATCCGCTCAACGCGGGTCCGTCCATCTCGGTCACCTCCGACACTTCCGGTGACGTGCTCGCACCCGTGCGGTTGCCCGGTACGGGCCGGCGCTAACCGTTCCGGGGACCGCCTGTTCCGGCGCCCACGGGGCCGAAGGCCCGGGGGCGGGCGAGCAGACTGTCGTCCAGGACACGCAGCAGGGCCGCGGCGTCGCGGTGGACCTCGACCGCGCCGGCCGCCCTCAGCTCGGGACCGGCGTCCCCGCCGCTCTCCAGGGCGACGCAGGGCACCCCGGCCCGCCGCGCCGCCAGCACCTCGCGCACGCTCCCGGCGACGGCCACGGCGTGCGAGGGCAGGCCGTCCACCAGCTGCAGGCCTGCCCCTACCGGGTCGCTGCCGGGAGCGGCCACGGTCAGGGCGGGCGCCCCGGCCGGACCGGGCCCGGTCAGCACGACCGTCCAGCCCCGGGCGGCGCACTCGCGCAGCAGCTCGGCGCCGCCGGGCAGCCGGGGCCGCCAGTCGGTACCGAACAGAGCCGCCGAGATCACCGTCATGGCCACCGCTTCCGCACTTCCGTTCCGCAGGCCCCACACCGTATGCGCCCTTCCAGGTTAGGACGCCGCACGGCCGCGCGCGCTGCCTGCCGGGGAGGGGTTCGCGGGCCTGCGAAACCGCTTGGCGGGCGGTTCACGGGCCGGGATACTCCGGTAGTCCACGAGGGGGGAACGGCTGGCGGTGTTCGCGTGTGCGGGGTGCGGGGTGCGGAGTGCGGTACGGAGCTGACCGGGCCGGTGACCGAGGTGGCGCTGCCGCCGCACGCGCACCGGGAGGGCGGGCACCGGTACCTTCCGGCGCTGCTGGAGCCAGGGACGTTCGCGGTGGATCCGGAGCCGTCCGAACCGCCCTGGCGGCCATGGCACGAGATCGGAGCGGACGAGGCCACGGCACGGGGCGTGTTCGCGCCGATCAGCGGCCTGTGGTCCGGCCCCGGCGGCGCGGTCGTGCTGGCACCGGGCGACACCCGCAGCACCGTGCTGATCCCCGAGCAGTGCGACGGCTGCTGCGCTGCCGCCGGAGGCCCGAATCCGGCGTGCGAGCGGTGCGGTCGGACGGTGGGCACCCGGATCGACGACTGCTACCGCTGGCAGGCGGCCCGGCTCTACCCGGGGGCGGTCCGCCGCCTGGCAGCCCCCGAGCGACGCGGTGCCCGTCCCGCTGGACACCGAGGTGCGGACGTACCTGGCCTTCCCGCCCACCCCGTCCACGGCCCGCCTGGCTGTCGGCGAGGAGCGCGACGACCCGCTGCCGCTGCGCCCGCGGACGCTCTTCGAGCCCGACCGGCGCCTGCTGCTCCACCGCCTCGCCCGGCTGCCCGCCGTCCGGCAGCCGTGGCTGCGCGCGATCTACGATCGGCTCGGCGACGGCCGCCAGTACTAGCGCACACCGAAGGGCACATCCCGTGAGGATCAACCTGACCACCGTGTTCGTCGACGACCAGGACAAGGCACTGCGCTTCTACACCGAGATCCTGGGCTTCGTGAAGAAGACCGAGGTCCCGCTCGGCGAGTACCGCTGGCTCACGGTGGTCTCCCCCGAACAGCCCGACGGCACCGAACTGCTGCTGGAGCCCGACGCGCACCGCGCCGTCGGGCCGTACAAGACGGCCCTGGTCGAGGACGGCATCCCGGCCGCCCAGTTCGCGGTGGACAACGTGCACGCCGAGTACGACCGCCTGCACCGCCTCGGGGTGCGCTTCACCCAGGAGCCGCTGGCGACGGGCCCGGTCACCATCGCCGTCCTGGACGACACCTGTGGCAACCTCATCCAGCTCGCCCAGTACCACTGACGTTGACCTCGCCGTAGTGGTGCTGGAGCGTCATCGCCCGTTCCACACGTTCTGCCAGAAGCCTTGAGGGCGATCGCGATCCCAGGGCGTGTCAGCCGAGTCCCACCTCCGGGTCGGTGGCCAGGCGGGCGTGCAGGTGCTCGTTCGTGTAGGGGCCGTCGCCGTGGCGGTAGGAGGCCCGCAGGGTGCCCTCGTACGGGAAGCCGGCGCGGGCGGCGACGTGACAGGAGGCCTGGTTGTCGACGTCGTGGTAGAGCTCGATCCGGCGCAGGCCGGCGGTGCGCACGCCCCAGCGGGTCACGGCGGTGGTGGCGCGGGTGGCCAGGCCGCGGCCGCGGGCGGCGCGGAGCAGCCAGTAGCCGACCATGGCGACGCCGTCGGCCTGGTCGGCCCAGAGCAGGGCGACGTTGCCGCAGAGGGTGCCGTCGGCCGAGTCGGTGATGGCGAAGGAGGCCGTGCTGCCCTCGGCCCAGCGAGCGTCGGAGCGGTCGAGGTAGGCCTCGGCGCCGGCCGGGTCGGCGGCGTCCGGCAGCGGGTTCCAGCGGGCGATCTCCGGGTCGACCGCGGCCGCGATCACGGCGGCGACGGTGCCGCCGGTCAGGTCCAGGGCGCGGCCCCACGGGCGCAGCTGGACGTCGCCCAGGTCGACGACGGCGGGGCGGAAGAGGCGCTGGTCGGTCGCGGTGTCGCTGATGGTCACCCGGCCTTCCTACCGCCTGCCCGCCCGCGCCCGCCAGCGAATTACCCGGTTCCGGGCGGGCTCCCCGAGTGCGAGGATCGGGCCGTGATCGAGCCGCTGACGGCCCGACGGCCGACGGGACGCCGCGCGGGGTCAGATCCGGGCCAGGTAGCCGTTCTCCACCAGCCACAGCACGTTCAGCCTGGCCGGGCCGCCGGGCACCAGGGAGGCGTCGAGCTGGTACTGCAGGCCCCAGCCGGGCTGGTTGAACCAGGGCGCGATCGGGCCGGCGTGCACCTTGAACGGCTTGACCACCTTGTAGTCGTGGTAGTTGCAGCCGGCCGCCGGGGTGCCGTCGAGGCTCTGCGGCGGTATCGCGCGGTTGGCGTAGGGCAGGCCCTCGGGGGCGAGGAAGGCGCCGTACTCGCTGCCGTAGCGGTCGATGTTCTGGTTCGGGTAGAGGGTGAGGTCGAACTCGACCGGGGTGCCGTCGGGCAGGGTGACGTAGCCGTCGGCGGGCGGGTAGTTCCAGCCGCCCTTGCCTCCGTTGGCGGCCGGGTCGTAGTACTCGGCCAGGAAGTCCTGGTCGGCGGCGCCGCCGGTGCGCTGGTAGCCGAGGAGCTGGCGGCCGACCGGGCCGGTCTTCGGGAGGTCCTCGGGGCCGAGGCGGGCGTCGCCGTGCTGGAAGGTGGCGGAGCACTGGTCGGCCGGGGCGGCGGCCGCGCCGGTGTCGGCGGCGGCAGCGGGGATGCTCACGGCGGTCAGGGCGGCGGCCGCGGCGAGGGGCGCGACGAGCAGGCGAAGGCGCACGGTGTCTCCGTCGAGTCGAACGGGTCGGTCGGAAAGGAGCCATGGCGGGGCCTGGGGATCACTCTCCGTGGCTGGATCGACACCAGGCAATCGGATTCTTTGATCATTCGTCAACATGACCCGGTCAACAGCCCGCTGAACGTCCGGGTTTCGGCCAAACCCCGGACGCCGGGGCCGCCCGTCCGCAAGGATGCGCGCTCCCGGCGTCGACGTCACCGGCCTGGCGTCACCACCCCGACCTCACCACCCCGACCTCACCGCCCCGGCGCGACCCGCCCGAGCAGATGGAGCAGCCGGTCGAGGGCGTCCTTGGAGTTGGGCTCGGTCAGGTTGACCATCAGCCGGAACGCGATCTTCAACAGCGCCGGATTGCCGAGTCCGGCCGCCCCCGCCGCGCCCAGCAGCTTGGGGCGGCCGAGCAGGTCGGCCGCCAGCCGGCCGAGCGCGAAGTAGCCCGCGTACGCGGAGCGCAGCGCCTGCGGGTAGGCGCGCAGGGCGAGTTCGCGGCCGCGGTCGGTGCGGCGGGCGTGGGCCTGGACGATGGTCTCGGCGGCGTAGCGGCCGGACTCCATCGCGTAGGCGATGCCCTCGCCGGTACCGGGGCTGACCGTGCCGCCGGCGTCGCCGATCAGCAACAGGCCGTCGGCGTAGTGGGGTTGGCGGTTGAGGCCCATCGGGAGGGCGGAGCCGCGGATGGGCTCGGTGACGGCCTCGGGGGTGTAGCCGTAGCCGGGCGGGAGGTCGGCGCACCAGTGGCGCAGCAGTTCCCGCCAGTCGACGTCGGTCTTCGAGGTGTCCAGGACGCCGAGGCCGACGTTGGCGGTGCCGTCGCCCATGCCGAACACCCAGGCGTAGCCGGGCAGGAGGCGGCGCGCGGGGTCGTTGGGGTCGCGCAGGTCGAGCCAGGCCTCCAGGTAGCGGTCCTCGTGGCGCGGGGTGGTGAAGTAGGTGCGGTAGGCCACGCCCATCGCGCGGTCGGTGCGCCGGTAGCGCTTCATCGCGACGGAGAGCCGGGTGGAGTTGCCGTCGGCGGCGACCACGATCGGGGCCCGGTACTCGACGGGCCTGCGGTCCTCGCCCAGCTTGGCGGTGACGCCGGTGATCCGGCCGGTCCTCTCGTCCGTCAACGGGCCCGCCACACGGGCGAGTTCGACCAGCCGGGCGCCGGCCGAGGCGGCCTTGCGGGCGAGCAGTTCGTCGAAGTCGGCGCGGCGCCGGACCAGTCCGTGGCCGGGGAAGGCGGACAGCTCGGGCCAGTCGAACTCCAGTGAGCGCCGCCCGGAGATCAGCCGCAGGCCGCGGTTGTGCAGCCAGCCGGCCTCCTCGGACACGTCGATGCCCATGTCGACCAGCTGCTTGACGGTGCGCGGGGTGAGGCCGTCCCCGCAGACCTTCTCGCGCGGGAAGGCGGACTTCTCCAGCAGCAGGACGTCCAGGCCGGTACGGGCGAGGTGGTAGGCGGCGGTGGAGCCGGACGGTCCGGCGCCGACCACGATGACGTCGGCGCTGTCCTCGGCCGGGCCGACCGCCTGTCGGTCCGGTCGCACCTGCTGCTCTGGGCCGGGCATCGTGCATTCCCCCTGGGTCGGATCGGCTGCGCATGACGACGGAACACACACCAGATCACGCAACGGAACGAGCGGACTGGACGGTTCCAGACGGACGATAGAGAACCTCGGCACCGGCCCGCCGCCCCGACACGCGACCCCGGCCCGCCGACCGGCCGAAACCGGCCACCCGCGCGGCCCGTCGGTTCACCCGTCGACGCGCAACCCTCCGTTGACCAGCACCTCGACCATCTGCGGCGCACACTGGTTGATCACAATCGGGTGATCGTATTGTTGCAACGGACTAATCGGATCTATCGCTCTCAGCGCTGCATTTCGGCCAAACCTCCCTTGCGTCATGTTTCTGACTGCGGAACTTTTGTCCCCTCCCGCTCGTTCGGCACCGGCCTCTGGTCCGGCGGCCGACCCGAGGGCTCCCTCCCACTGCGCAGGTTCGTCCCGACCTGCCGTACCCGATGGAACACGCATGCACATCCGCTCCACCGCCGCGCGCACCCTGGTGGCCGTCCCGACCGCCGCCGCCCTGATGCTGCTCGCCCCCGCCGCGCACGCCGTCGCCGGCGGCAACGGCAACGGCAAGGGCGCCCCCGGCAACAACGGCACCGTGAAGATCCACGACGCCGCCACCGGCCAGGAAGACGTGCGCAACGAGCCCAAGGTCTGTACCTTCTACCTGGACTCCTTCGGCTTCGACCCGAACCAGGACGTGCTCTGGGCGATCTTCGACATGAACGACATGTCCGAGCCGGTCGTCTACGGCGACATCCCGGTCGACGACCACGGCCACGTCCGCACCGAGGACATCAACCTGCCGGACGGTCACTACAAGCTGTTCTGGAAGGCTGTCCCGCTGGTCAACGGCGAGCTGCCGGAGATGCCGGACGTCAGCAACCCCAAGCACAAGGTCTTCATGGTCGACTGCGGCGGCAAGACGCCGGCCCCGACCGGCAAGCCCTCGCCGACCGCCACCCCGACCAAGGCCCCGTCGGCCAGCCCGACCGCCGTGCCGAGCACCACCCCCTCGCACACCGCCACGCCGACGCCGTCGCACACCCCGACGCCGACCCACACCCCGGCGCCGACCCACACCCCCGAGCCGACCCACTCGGCCACCCCGGCGCCGGTCCCGCCGACCACCCCGGCCACCCAGCCGTCGGCGACGACCCCGGCGACCCCCGCGCCGACCACCCCGGCCGCCGACGTTCCGACCGACGCCCCGAGCGACGCGCCCAGCACCGCCCCGAGCGCCGGCCCGTCCACCGCGCCGACCGCCACCGTGCCGGTGCACCCCGGAACCGGCACCAAGGTCAGCCCGGACCAGCCCCTGGTCGTGCCCGCCAAGGTCAGCGTCCCGACCCCGATCCCGGGCGCCGCCTCGGACGGCAAGAAGCTGGCCACCACCGGTAGCGACGGCACCCTGCTGTACGCGGGCGCCGGCACCGCCCTGCTGGTCGCCGGCGCGGGCGCGGTGGTCTACACCCGCCGTCGCCGCACCTCCTGAGGCATCCGAGCCTGAGGCCGCTGCCTCCGGGGGTCTGAGCCCTCCGGAGGCCGCACGCCGCGTCTGAGCCGCGGCACCACGGAGCCCCTGACCCGCGGACAGCCGCGGGACGGGGGCTCCCCGCCGTGACCACGGGCGGCGCACCCTGCGGGGTCCGGCACCGGGGGCGCGGCAGCAGGGCCTGTCTTGTGGCCCCGGCGAGGACCCGCAAGACAGGCCCTCAAAGCCCCTGGCCCGTACGGGGGACGGACCAGGGGCTTCCACTCGGGAGTACGGAGCACGGGCCCTCAGGGGTTCACCGCCAGCACCACGAATTCCGCCAGCACCCCCAGGTGCACCGCGCCCTGGAGCATGGTCGCCCGGCGCGGGATGACCGTCAGGGTGCCGAGCACGACGGTCAGCGTGAGCAGCACCATGTGCGCGGGTTCCAGGCCGAGGACGAGCGGGCCGGAGAGCCAGGCGGAGGCGATGGCGACCACCGGGATGGTCAGGCCGATACTGGCGAGCGCCGAGCCCAGGGCCAGGTTGAGGCTGGTCTGCACCCGGTTGCGCAGGGCCGCGCGCAGCGCCGCGATGGTCTCCGGCAGCAGCACCATCATGGCGATCACCACGCCGACCACGGCGTGCGGCAGCCCGGCGTCGTCCACCGCGGACTCGATGGTCGGCGAGACGCCCTTGGCCAGGCCGACCACCGCGACCAGCGCGACGGCGAGCAGCAGCAGGCTGACCCCGGCGGCCCGGAGGGTGGGCGGGCTGGCATGGTCTTCGTCCACCCGGATCTCGCCCTCGGCGGTGACCGGCACAAAGTAGTCCCGGTGCCGCAGCGTCTGGGTGGTCACGAACAGCCCGTACACCAGCAGCGAGGCGGTGGCCGCGTAGCTCAGCTGGGTGGTGGAGAACTGCGGGCCCGGCGCGCTGGTGGTGAAGGTCGGCAGCACCAGGCTGAGCGTGGCGAGGGTCGCGACGCAGGCGAGCGCGGCGCCGGTGCCCTCGGCGTTGAAGACGGCGGTGCGGTACTTGATCGCGGCTACCAGGATGGACAGGCCGAGGATCCCGTTGCAGGCGATCATCACGGCGGCGAACACGGTGTCCCGGGCCAGGGTGGAGGACTTGTCCCCGCCGTCGGCCATCAGCGTCACGATCAGCGCGACCTCGATCACGGTGACCGCCACCGCGAGCACGAGCGATCCGAACGGCTCCCCGGTCCAGCGCGCGATGACCTCGGCGTGGTGCACGGCGGCCAGCACGGCACCCACCAGGAAACACGCGACCACGCCCACCACCCAGCCGGGCAGGTCCTCGTGCCAGGTCAGGGCGAGGACGACGAACGCCACCACGGGGACGACGACGGTCCACTGCGCGGTGACCGCGCGGAGCTTCGTGATCATGCGGCCGAGGATCCCAGACCACGGGCCGGTCACCCGGGTGCCCGCGCCGGGATACGTATGGATGTGGCATGACTCATCCCGATATGGACAGTCACCCGCCGTAGCCGGCAAGGTACCTGAGCACCCTGTCGACATGCGGTCGGACCCGCTCCGGGACGCCCCCGGCGGCCGCCACGGTCTTGTCACTGGTGCGGTAGCCGGCGGTGACCAGGGCGGGCAGGTCGCGGCTGAAGCCGCGTCGCTTGAGCTGCTGGTCCAGCCAGCAGACGTAGTTGCCCATCGCGGCGATCGCGTCGCCCGGGTCCAGGTAGGACTTGGGACCGGGGTGGTTGGCGGCCTTGGACCACGCGTCGAAGACGGCGGGCGTCCACATCGCGATGCCGTACTCGCCGGTCTCCGGGCGGGCCGCGTTCGGGTCGAAGCCGCTCTCGGCCTTGAGCATCGCGGCCAGCAGGATCGGCGTGACCTCCGGCTCTGGGCAGCGCCGGGCCGCCTCCTCGATCATGCCGCGGTAGGCCGTCGGGACGTCCGAGCTGGCCGGGATCGCCCCCGGCGGCGGCGCGGCCCGGTGGGCGTCCGACCCGGTGGGCTCGGGGCCGCCGGTCAGCGCGAGCACGACGGCGGCGCAGGTCAGCAGGCCCAGGCCGGCCCGGGCGGCGGCGCGGCGGCGCCCGGCCGGACGGGCGGTGGCGCGGGCGACCAGCGCGGCGAGGTCGGTGCGGGAGCGCTGGTCCCGGTCGGCGGTCAGGCAGGCGGCCACCACGGCGCGCCAGGGTGCGGGCAACGCCTGGTCCGGCCGCAGTGGGGCCGCGCCGCGGGCGTACGCCTGGGCGGCCAGCGAGCGGGCCCGGGCGGTGGCGCCGAGGAAGGGGTGCAGCCCGCCGGTGAGCAGCTGGTGGGCGATCACCCCGAAGGCCCAGATGTCGGCGCTGGGGCGCAGCGCGACCCCGCGCGCGCCGGTGCGCTGGGACCACCACTCGGGCGGGACGTGGTCGGGCGAGCCCAGCGGCGGGGCGTACGCGTGGGTGCCCTCCAGTTCGGCGGTGAGGCCGAAGTCGGCGATCTTGGCGGTGCCGTCGGGCATCAGCAGGATATTGGCCGGTTTGAGGTCCCCGTGGACCCAGCCACCCCGGTGCATGTGGGTCAGTCCGGCGCAGACCTGGGCGAGGACGCGCTCGGCGCCGGGCACCGCCGTGCCGGGGCGGGCGGTGGCGAGGAGGTCCTGCAGGCTGCGGGCGGCGCGTTCCATCACCAGGGCCACGGCGCCGTCCAGGGCGGGGTGGTCGGGGTCCTCGACGGTGACCACGGCGAGGGTGCGGATCAGGTGGGGGTGGTCGGCGCGGCGGCTGAACCGCAGCTCGCTGTGGGCCATCTGGGCCGCGGTGCGGCGCTGGCCGGGGCTGAACCGGGCCGGGCCGAGGATCTTGACGGCGGCCGGGGTGCCGTCCGGGCCCTCGGCGGCGTAGACGCTGCCCCAGGCACCCGCGCCGAGGAAGGCTCCGGTGCGGTAGCCGGCCAGCGGGTAGCCCTCGGGGACCTCGAAGGGCGGGCGGGCCTGCGGAGGGTGCCGCTCCTCGGATGGCTGGGGGTCCGGCCGGGCGGCGCCCGGTTGATCGGCGGGGGTCACGGCCGGGCGGCCGGGCGCCGGGGCGGGAGCAGGGTCAGGTGCTCCTCCCGGACGAGGTCGAACTTCAGGGCCAGGGCGACGAGTTCCTCGCGCTTGCCGCCGGCCGGGCCCTGCTCGTACGGCTCGCGCAGCCGCAGTTTGGCGCACACCAGGTAGTCGATGTGGTAGTTCACCGCCGAGCGGGTCAGCCCGCGGCAGGAGGACAGGGCGCGCAGCCGGGCCAGCACCTCCGTCACGCCGGGGACGGCGGCGGTGGAGGGCGAGCGCAGCCGGGGTTCGCAGAGCGCGAGCAGGACGAGGAAGTACTTGGCGGTCGGGTCCAGGGCGAAGGGGCTGACGGTGCGCTCGCCGTCGGCGCCGATCGGGCCGCCGTCCAGGTAGGCGTGCTGCGGGGCGAAGACCTTGAAGGAGGCGGGTGTTCCGAGGGCGGGCAGGAGCACCCGGGAGAGCTCGAAGGGAACGGGTGCGCCGAGCCGCCCGGGGGCCACCTTGACGTGCTCCCCCGCGCCCTCCAGGTTCTCGACCACATACGTGGCGGTGGTGCTGAAGTTGGACAGCCGCCAGTAGTCCTCGGCGGCGGCCACCTCGCCGGCGCGGCGGGAGACGCCCTGGTCGCTCAGCGGGATGGCGACCGGCCTACCGGGTTCGCCGCGCCCGAACACCGCCGTCTCGCCCGGGCCCATCCGCAGCAGTCCGGGCGCCGCTCTGGGCGCCATGTCCGGCCCCGGGCCGGGCAGTTGCACGATGACCGTGTCCACGCAGTCACCTCCGCTGGGGTCGGTTCGATGCTATCCGTCCGATTCGCCGCAGCGGCGAGGCGCCACTCGGACGGGTGAAGGAACACCGCCAACCACGGCCGGTTGCCGGGGAGTTGTCAGCCAAAGAACTGATCATTTGTCAGACCGCAGTTCGTCCGCGCGCCGAACGTTCAGCGAACGATTGCAGCCAGTAGTTGAACAGTCACCATGAGTGTGACGCAACGCACACGCAACACGTCCATGATTTGTGCAAGACTCATCTCAAGGAGTGAGATTCCCTTAATTTCCAAGGAGGTTCGCATCATGCGCACTCGGATCGCAGCTGTGATGATGACGGTGGCAGGGATCGCGACCCTGACGGCCGGTCCCGCCACGGCCGCCACGGCGACGTCCGAGACCGGCACCGCGGCCTGCGCCACGGTGCTCAACCGCCCCTGCGTCTCGCACCAGATCGACGGCGAGGGCATCGTCGGCGTCGCCCAGGTCAGCGCCGACCCGAACCAGTTGACGATGGTTCAGGTCGAGGTCCGCACCCAGCAGGCCTGGGGCAGCCCGTGGGAGCCGGTCGCCAGCGCCACCACCGTGCGGCTCGGCTCGGCCCAGGCCGTCACCCCCCGTGTGACCGCCACCGCCCCGCGCGTCATCTGCGCCACCGCCGGCCCGGCGCTGGACGCGAGCAAGCAGGTCACCACCTGTACCAACCCGTTCTGACCGGGGGCCGCCCCGACGCACCACCCGTTCCGCACGACGAGGCGGCATCCGCAGGACAGGGCACCGGGAGCCGGGGCGTTCGCGCCCCGGCTCCCTCCACACCCGCCCCGAGCTCCGCACCCGCCCCGACGGCCCCCACCAGGCGGTACGCCCACCGGCCCGCACCGGCCCCGGGTGGACCTAAAGGCCCCGTTCACGGCAAACTGGTCTAGACCTCGGAGGTCTAGACCTCAGACTCGCCTCAGAACGGTGGACCCAGTATGGAAATCGTGATCGTCCCTGACGCCACAGCGGCCGGCGAACTCATCGCCGCGGCGATCACCGATCTGCTGACCGACAAGCCCGAGGCCCTGCTCGGCGTCGCGACCGGCTCGACCCCGCTGCCGATCTACCAGGCCCTCGCCGCCCGGGTCCGGGACGGCCGCCTGGACGCTTCCCGGGCGCGCATCTGCCAGCTGGACGAGTACGTCGGCCTGCCCGCCGGCCACCCGGAGTCCTACCGCTCGGTCGTGCTGCGCGAGGTCGTGGAGCCGCTCGGCCTGACCGAGGAGTCCTTCCTGGGCCCGGACGGCAACGCCGCCGACATCGCCGCGGCCGCCACCGCCTACGACCGCGCGCTGGCCGGGGCCGGCGGCGTGGACCTGCAGTTGCTCGGCATCGGCACCGACGGCCACATCGGCTTCAACGAGCCCTGCTCCTCGCTCGCCTCGCGGACCCGGATCAAGACCCTGACCCGGCAGACCCGGGTGGACAACGCCCGATTCTTCGACAGCATCGACGAGGTCCCGCACCACGTCATCACCCAGGGCATCGGCACCATCCTGGAGGCCCGCCACCTGGTGCTGCTCGCCACCGGCGAGGCCAAGGCCGAGGCCGTCGCGCTGGCCGTCGAGGGCCCGCTCGCCGCCGCCGTCCCCGCCTCGGCGCTGCAGCTGCACCCGCACGCCACCGTGGTGGTGGACGAGGCCGCCGCCTCCCGCCTCAAGCTGGCCGACTACTTCCGCGACACCTACGCGGCCAAGCCGGCCTGGCAGAAGCTCTGACCCGTAGCAGCCGCAGCAGCCGGGGCGCCGAGCTCCACGGTCTCCATGGGTCGGCGCCCCGGCCGTTCGTGTCCGCTACCGCTTGCGGAGCCAGTCGGCGAAGGCCTCCAGCGCCGGGCCCGGGTCGCTGCGGCCGACGCCGATCCGGAAGCGGTCGGCCGGGGTGGGGGTGAGCTCGGAGCGGAACATGCTCGCGGGCATCAGCAGCACCCCCGCCTGCTCGACCAGCGCCGTGCAGAAGTCCTCCACCCCGTCCGCGCCGAGGTAGCGCGGGTAGGCGACGCAGCCGCCGTCCGGAGCGCGCCAGTCGAAGAGCTCGGGGAACTCGGCGAAGAAGGCGTCGAACCGCGGCAGGTTCTCCGCGATGATGCCCCGGTTGCGGTCCAGGATCCGGTCCCGGGCGGTGATCGCGATCCGGGCCAGCACCTCGCTGGGCGCCGAGTTGCAGATGGTGGTGTAGTGCTTGGCCCGCTCCAGCCGGGTGCGCAGCTCGCGGTCCCGGCAGGCGATCCAGCCGATCCGCAGCCCGGGCAGGCCGAGCGACTTGGAGGTGACGTTGAGCGAGAGCGCCGTCGCCGACAGGTCGGCGGCCTGCGGCAGGATGCGGGCCGGGTCGCGCTCCAGGCCGCGGTAGACCTCGTCCGAGAACAGCCGGATGCCGCGCTCCTCGCACAGGTCGACGAGGCGGCTGAAGTCGGCGGCGTCGATCAGCGTGCCGGTCGGGTTGTTGGGGAAGTTGACCGAGAGCAGCTTGGTGTTGGGGCGCAGCGCCGCCTCGACCGCGTCCAGGTCGAGCGCCCAGTCCTGCCGCTCGTCCAGCGCGACGCCGGTGACCTCGCAGAGTGAGAGCGGGATCGTCTCGGCGGACTGGTAGTTGGGGGTCAGCACCACGGCGTGGTCGCCCGGTTCGAGCAGCACCTGCATGGCGAGGTTGATCCCCTCCTGGGCGCCGCCGAAGCAGATCACGTCTTCCGCCTCGACCCGGTCGTACATCCCGGCGATGGCCTGGCGCAGGCCCGGGTCGCCGTAGGTCTCGGTGTAGCCGAGCGCGAGGGTGTCCCAGGCCTCGCGGTCCTCGGGGCCGGCCAGGGCGAGCAGCTCGGCCATCGTCATGGTCTGGGCGTCGGAGGCGGTGAGGTGGTGGCGCGCGGTGAACTCCCAGCGCGAGAAGTAGGTTTCGAGCCGGAAGTCGGGCAGCTGGGTCATCGGTCTCAGTCCTTCCTGGGGCTGGCGGCGCTGGGGCCGGGGCCCGCCGGGTGCTTGAGCTCGGCGAGCAGGGCGTAGGCGGTGGAGCGGGAGATCCGCAGTGCGGTGGCGACGGCGGGGACGGCGCGGCGGACGGCGAAGATCCCGGCCTCGTCCAGTTCGCGCAGCACGGTGAGCCGGTCCTCGCGGGTGAAGCGTTCCAGCGGGCGGCCCTGGGCTCGGACGTGGCCGCCGATCACGTCGTTCATCCGCTCGGTCCAGTCGCGTTCGAACAGCGGCTCGGGGCGGGGCGCGGTGGGCGCGGCGAAGTTCGCCAGCAGGGCGGCGGCCTGGTCCAGCGGCCCCCGGTCGAGGTTGACGCAGAGCACCGCCGAGGGGTTTCCGGCCTGGTCGCGCAGTACGGCGCTGACCGAGGAGAGCCGCCGGCCGTCCGGCAGCAGCTTCTCGTAGGGGCCGTAGACGTCGGGCGCGGACGGGCCCAGCTGGTCCAGTTCGCCGAGCAGGGAGGGGTCGCCGGGGGCGCGGGTGGTCATCGGGTTCCAGATGGCGAGCACCCGGTCGGTGGCGGTGTCGTGCAGCACCACCTCGGCGTAGGGGCCGAGCAGCAGGGCCACCGCGCGGCAGACGGGTGACCAGGTCCGGACGCGCGGGTCGGGGTCTTCGGCAGGCATGCATGGACTGTACGTCCGGACCGGACACTTCGTCCAGGACTGCTTGGCAGAGGCCCCGCCCACGGGTGCGGGCGAGGCCTCTGGGGAGCGGGTGTCGCTCAGCCGCAGGTGATCAGCAGGCCGAGGACGGAGGTGCAGCTGCGGGTGTCCTTGCTGGTGGCGGGCGACGGGTCGGCGGGGGCGCCGGCGTTGCGGGCCACCGTGACGTCCCAGCTGCTGACCAGGTTCAGCGGGCCGACGCCGAGGGAGAAGTGCCGGGTGGCGCTGGCGCCCTTGGCGAGCGGGGCGCTCAGGGTGCACGTGAGCTTGCCGGCGGCCACGGTGCAGTCGCTGGAGCTCGCGGCCAGGCCGGCGGGCAGGTCGGCCGAGACGGTGGCCGAGGCCACCGGGTCGGGGCCCTGGCCGGTGAGGGTGACGGTGTAGTCGACCCGGCCGGCGAACAGGTCGGTGGCCGGGGTCGCGGTGAGCGCGACGCCCAGGTGGGCGCTGGGCGCGGTGTAGCTGAAGCGGTCGGCGGCGACGGCGGCGCTGGTGCCGCCGGGCGTGGCGACCTGGACGTCCACCGGGCCGGTCACCGTGGTGGCCGGGGCGGTCGCGGTGCAGCTGGTCCTGGTGCAGCTGAAGGAGGTGGCCGCGCCGGCCGCGCCGAAGGTGACGGCGGTGGCGCCGTTCAGGTCGGTCCCGGTGACGGTCACCGTGGTACCGCCCGCCCCGGAGCCGCCGCTCGGGCTAATCCCGGTCACCGCGGGCACCGGCAGCGGGAAGTTCAGCAGGTCGACGGCGTTGCCGGTGAAGTCGGCGAGGTAGCCACGCCGCCCGTCGGCGCTCAGCGCCAGGGTGTACGGGCTGGCGCCGACCGGCACGGTCGCGGTGACCGTCCGGCTCGCGGTGTCGACCACACTCAGGGTGTTGTCGTTGTAGTTGGAGACGTACGCGGCGGAGCCGTCCGGGGCGAGGGTGACGGTGTACGGGCCGTTGCCGACCGCGACGGTGCCGAGCAGGGTGTTGGCGCCGGTGTCGATCACCGCGGCGGTGCTGTCGTCCCCGTCGGCGACCCACAGCCGGCTGCCGTCCGGGCTGAGCGCCAGGCCGAAGGCGCTGTGGCCGACGGCCACGGTGGCGCTCACCGTGCCGCTCGCGGTGTCGACCACGTTCACCGCCTTGCCGCTGGAGGCCGCGACGTACAGCCGCTTGCCGTCCGGCGAGACGGCCAGCCCGTGCGGCTCGGCGCCGACCGGGACGGTGGCCGTGACGGTGTTGGACGACGTGTCCAGCACGCTCACGGTGTCGGCCCCGGCGTTGCTGACGTAGGCGCGCGTGCCGTCCGACGACAGCGCCAGGCCCCAGGGCTGGGCGCCGACCGGGACGGTGGCGATGACGGTGTCGCTCGCGGTGTCCACCACGCTGACCGCGTTGTCCAGGTGGTGGGTCAGGTAGGCCCGGTGCCCGTCTGGCGAGAGGGCGACCGCGTACGAGCCGGTGCCGGCGGTGAAGCTGCCGGTCACGGCCTTGCTCGCGGTGTCCAGCACGCTCACCGTGCCACTGCTCTGGCTGGTCACGTACGCCCGGGCGCCGTCCGGCGTGAGCGCCACCCCGGCCGGGTAGGGCGCCACCGGCACGTGGGCGGTCACGGTCGGCGGCGGTGCGGCCGCCTCGGCGGTCACGGGCTGGGACAGCAGTGCGGCCGTGGCTGCGGATATCGCCACCAGCGCCGTCCAGGTGCGCCGGGGTGCGCGACGTGCTCTCACGGAATCTTCTCCAGGGGGATGGGCCGAGGGGTGCGGTGAATGACGTGGTTCCGGAGCCGCACGAAGCGTAGAAGGCGTGCTGATGGTGCGTCAGGAGCTGATCGGTAATGTCGCCAACTGTTCGGATTCGACCGGATGCGGCTTCGACGGCCGCACCGGGCCGCGAGCCGCTCCACCGGCCCCACCCGGGGAACGCGACCAGGGTCTCGATCGAACCGCGGCGGACATCCACTACGAGGTGTTCGGCCCGGACCTCTGGCTCGGTGCCTGAGATCCTCCGTCAGATCCTCCGTCAGATCCTTCGTCAGCGCGGGCCCGCCCGATACGATTACGGGCGGACCGGTGCCGCTTCGACCGAAGGAGTCCGGGTTGCGGGTCGCGCTGTTCGCCACCTGCGTCAACGACGCGCTGTTCCCCGCCACGGCGGTCGCCACCGTCCGGCTGCTGGAGCGGCTCGGGGTGACGGTGGACTTCCCCGCCGGGCAGACCTGCTGCGGGCAGCCGCACTACAACACCGGCTACCGCCGGGCCTGCGAACCGCTGGTGCGACGCACGGCCCGGGCCTTCGCCGGGTACGACCACGTGGTGACGCCCTCGGGCTCCTGCGTGGCGATGGTCCGGGACAACTACCCGCGGATCGGCGCCCGAGCCGTCGCCGAGGGCCGGGGCGGCGAACTCACCGACGCCGCCGTCGACCTGGCACCCCGAGTGGTCGAACTCACCGAGTTCCTCACCGACGTGCTGGGCGTCGAGGACGTCGGCGCGTACTTCCCGTACACCGTCACCTACCACCCGTCCTGCCACGGCCTGCGGGTGCTCGGCCTGGGCGAGCGGCCGCTTCGACTGCTGCGCGCCGTCAAGGGCCTGGAACTGGTGGAGCTGCCCGGCGCGGAGGAGTGCTGCGGCTTCGGCGGGACCTTCGCGGTGAAGAACGCGGCGGTGTCGGCGGCGATGGCCGAGGACAAGCTCGCCAACGCCCTCGGCACCGGCGCCCACGTGCTGTGCGGCGCCGACAACTCCTGCCTGCTGCACCTCGACGGCACCCTGCGTCGCCGGGGCGAGCCGCTTCGGCCGCTGCACCTCGCGGAGATCCTGGCCAGCACCGAGGAGCACCCCTGGAGGCCTTCGTGAGCAGCACTTTCGTCGGCATGCCCGCCTTCCCACAGGCCGCCGCCCGGGCGGTACGGGACGGGCAGCTGCGCGCCAACCTGCGGCACGCCACCCACACCATCCGCGACAAGCGCGCCCGGGCCGTCGCCGAACTCGACGACTGGGCCGAGCTGCGCGCCGCCGGGAAGGCGATCAAGGACCACACGCTGCGCCATCTCGACCGCTACCTGGTGCAGTTGGAGGAGTCCGTCACGGCGGCGGGCGGCACCGTGCACTGGGCGGCGGACGCCGAGGAGGCCAACCGGATCGTCGCCGCGCTGGTCCGGGCCACCGGAGCCAGTGACCATGAGAAGCGTGATGTGGTCAAGGTCAAATCGATGGCCACCCAGGAGATCGGGCTCAACGAAGCGCTGGCGGCCGAGGGGATCACCGCCTACGAGACCGATCTCGCCGAGCTGATCGTGCAGTTGGGCGAGGACCGGCCCTCGCACATCCTGGTCCCGGCGATCCACCGCAACCGGGCCGAGATCCGGGAGATCTTCGCCGAGCGGATGGCCGCCTGGGGCCGCCCCGCGCCCGAGGGGCTGACCGACCGCCCCGCCGAACTCGCCGAGGCCGCCCGGCTGCACCTGCGGGAGAAGTTCCTGCGGGCCCAAGTGGCGATCTCCGGCGCCAACTTCATGGTCGCCGAGACCGGCACCCTGGTGGTGGTCGAGTCCGAGGGCAACGGCCGGATGTGCCTCACCCTCCCCCGCACCCTGATCTCCGTGGTCGGCATCGAGAAGGTCGTGCCGACCTGGCGGGACCTGGAGGTCTTCCTCCAACTGCTCCCCCGCTCCTCCACCGCCGAACGGATGAACCCGTACACCTCGCTCTGGACCGGGACGACCGAGGGCGACGGCCCCTCCGAGTTCCACCTGGTGCTGCTGGACAACGGGCGCACCGCCGCGCTGGCCGACCAGGTCGGCCGCCAGGCGCTGCGCTGCATCCGCTGCTCGGCCTGCCTCAACGTCTGCCCGGTGTACGAGCGGGCCGGCGGGCACGCCTACGGCTCGGTCTACCCGGGCCCGATCGGCGCCATCCTGACGCCCCAACTGCGCGGCACCGCCAGCCCGGTGGACGCCTCGCTGCCGTACGCCTCCTCGCTCTGCGGGGCCTGCTACGAGGTGTGCCCGGTGGCGATCGACATCCCCGAGGTGCTGGTGCACCTGCGCGAGCGGGTCGCCGAACAGGGCGGGCACCCGCTGGAGCGGGCGGCGATGGCGGCCGCCGGGTACGTGCTGGACCACCCGGCGGCGCTGGCGGCCGCCGAACGGCTGGCCGGGCGCACCCGGGCGCTGCACCCGCGCCGGCTGCCCGGGCCGGGGCGGGCCTGGACCGACACCCGGGACCTGCCCCAGGTGCCGGCCGAACCGTTCCGCGACTGGTGGAGGAGGAACCGGGGATGAGCTCAAGGGAGTTGGTCCTCGGCCGGATCCGGGCCGCGCTCGGGGACGCCGCCGAGGCGGCCGAACAGCCGCTGCCGCGCGGTTACCGGAGCGCACACGTGGCGACGGACGATCCGGCGGCGCTGCTCGACCTGCTGCACCGCAACCTGGCCGACTACCGGGCGCTGGTGCACCGCTGTTCCACCGCCGAACTTCCCGTGCGCGTCGCCGAGTTGCTCGCCCAGCGCGGCAGCCGCACGGTCGCCGTGCCGGACGGCCTGCCGGCCTCGTGGCTCTCCGCAGCCGGTGACGTCGAGCTGCTGCCGGACGGCAACGGCCTCACCGCCGCCCGGCTGGACGCAGTGGACAGCGTGGTCACCGGCTGCGCGCTGGCGATCGCCGAGACCGGGACGATCGTGCTGGACGCCGGACCCGGTCAGGGCCGACGGCTGCTCTCGCTCGTCCCGGACCACCACATCTGCGTGGTCCGGGCGCCCGAGCAGGTCGTCGCCTCGGTGCCGCTCGCGCTGCCCCGGCTCGACCCGGCACGCCCGCAGACCTGGATCTCCGGGCCCTCGGCGACCAGCGACATCGAGCTGGACCGGGTCGAGGGGGTGCACGGGCCGCGCACCCTGGAGGTGCTGCTCACATCGCCGGACGTCACTGGAGCCTGAGCTCCAGGGTGCAGCACTTCGCCCCGCCACCGCCTTTGAGCAGCTCCGAGACGTCCACCGGGATCGGCTCGTAGCCGTGCTCGGTGAGCCGGCCCGCCAGGTTCTTGGCGGCCTCCGGCAGCAGCACCCGGCGGCCGTCCGACACCGCGTTCAGCCCGAACACCTCGGCGTCGGCCCGGTCGGCGAGGATCGCGTCCGGGTAGAGGGAGCGCAGCACCGAGCGGCTGCGGGCGTCGAAGGCCTCCGGGTAGTACATGACGTGGTCGTCGGCGAGGACGGCCAGCGCGGTGTCCAGGTGGTAGAAGCGCGGGTCGACCAGGGTGAGGCTGACCACCGGCACGCCGAACAGCTCCTCCGCCTCGGCGTGCGCGGCCCGCGAGGTGCGGAAGCCCGTCCCGGCGAGCACCCGGCGGCCGACCACCAGGTGGTCGCCCTCGCCCTCGTTGACGTGCCCGGCGCGCCGCACCGCGCGGTAGCCGCGCGAGCGGAACCAGGCCTGGTAGGCCCCGGACTCGGCGGCCCGCTCCGGGTGGCGGAAGGTCGCCACCAGGGCCCGGCCGTCCAGCACGGTGGCGCCGTTCGCGGCGTACACCATGTCGGGCAGCCCGGGCACCGGGTCGATCAGCTCGACGGTGTGGCCGAGGCGGCGGTACGTCCGGTAGAGCCGCTCCCACTGGCGGACGGCCAGCGCGGTGTCGGTGGGTTGCGTCGGGTCCATCCACGGGTTGATCGCGTAGTCCACCGTGAAGTACGTCGGCCGGCACATCAGGTAGCGGCGCGGCCGCGCCGTGCGTGCCGGGGTGTGCGTGGGCATTGCTCAACCGTCCTCGGATCTCGGGAAGTCGGGGGTACGCCTCGCTCCAGAGGCGGCTGCCCCGCCGCTCCCGTTCGCACACCCGCGCGGGCGCCCCCGCCGGGCGCAACCCCCCGCGCACCCGGCGCGAGCCCCGGCGCACGGGCCCTGGTGTCCGGCGGCTACCAGCGCACCGCAGCGAAGTCCACCGGCTCGGTGCGCAGCGCCCGGGCGCGCACGGCGAGGGCGCGCAGGCGGCGGTCGGCCTCCTCGGCGGGCATCCGGCGCTTGTCTCCGTGGCCGGGCAGCAGCCACTCGAAGCGCAGCGCGCCCAGGCTGCGGTCCAGCGAGGCGGACTGCTCCTCGATCGAGTACCAGGTCACCGCCTCCTGCACCTCGATGTCCTGGTTGGTGCGGGACCAGTACAGGCTGTCGCCGCTGAAGCAGTAGCGCTCGTCGGCGACGTACAGCACGCTGCCGAGGGTGTGGCCGGGGAAGGGGTGGGCGACCAGGCCCGGGGAGATCTCCACCGGCTCGATACCGCGCAGCACCTGGTCGGCGTCGGGCGCGGACTCGAGGTCGCCCTCGTGGATCCAGAGCCGGGCGCCCAGCCGGTCGGCGTACGCACGTCCGTGCACGGCGTGGTCGCGGTGGGTGAGCAGGACGTCGGTGACCGGGCCGAGCGCCTCGTAGCGGGCGGCGAGGCCCTCGCTGAAGCGGGGCGTGTCGATCATCACCCAGCCGCCCGGGCGACGGCAGAGATAGGAGTTGGCGCCCGCGTTGCGCCGGGAGTTGTGGCCGAGCAGCAGCACCCCGTCGTCCAGGGTGAGCGGGAACGGGTCGGTGGCCGGGTCGAGCCGGCCGTTGCCCCGGCGGATCGAGCGGGTCGGGCAGGCGTGGGCGGCGGCGAGCAGCTGCTGCCGCTCGGCCTCGTCACGCGGCTGGCGGATCAGTTCGGACCTGCGGTTGCGCTCGATGATCAGGTCGGGCGCGAGCTGCCGGGCGACGTCGCAGTTGGTGCAGCGGTCGTCGATGGTCCAGTTCTGGTCGGCGGTCGGGTTCTGGTCGGCGGTCGGGTTCTCGGAGCGGTTCACGGGTGGCTTCCCCCTGGAAGGACGGCGGCCGGGGCGGCCGCACACCTTGAGCATCGTCCGTTCGCCCCCAAAACGGGAAGGGGGCAAGGATCTTGTGGTTTTCAGACTGCGCCGCTCTGCGGGGGCGCGGGTGGTCCCTGAGAGTACGTGGCCCATCTCACGTGCCCACACGGTCACCTACGGTGGCGTAGGTCACTTGATTCGGTGAACTATCTCTTTCATGCCGAACCTCCAGGAGACCCTTGACCTCAGTTCGTATGCCGCCCTCGGGGACAGCTTCACCGAGGGCCTGAACGACCCCGGTGCGGGCGGCGCCTTCACCGGCTGGGCGGATCGCCTGGCCGGGATGCTCGCCGACGGGCGACCGCCGGGCGGGTTCCGCTACGCCAACCTGGCGGTGCGCGGACGGCTGTTGGACCAGATCGCGGCCGAGCAGGTGCCGCAGGTCCGCCGGCTCCAGCCCGACCTGGTCACCTTCTGCGCCGGCGGCAACGACATCCTGCGGCCCGGCAGCGACCCGGACGAGGTGGCCGAGCGCTTCGAGGCCGCCATCGCCCAACTCGCCGAATCCGCCGGGACGGTGCTGATCTGCACCGGCTTCGACACCAAGGACGTGCCGCTGCTCAAGCACCTGCGCGGCAAGATCGCCACCTACAACGGGCACATGCGGGCGGTCGCCGACCGCTACGGCTGCAAGGTGGCCGACCTGTGGTCGCTGCGCGCGGTGCAGGACCGCCGCGCCTGGAGCGAGGACCGGCTGCACCTCTCCCCCGAGGGCCACCAGCGGGTCGCCCTGCTGGCCGCCCGCTCGCTGGGCCTGGCCACCGCGCAGGACCCGGAGGACCCGTGGCCGGCCGCGCCGGTCCTGTCCCCGGCCGACCAGCGGCGGGCGGACATCCAGTGGGCCCGCGAGTACCTGCTCCCGTGGGTCGGACGACGGCTGCGCGGCGAGTCCTCGGGCGACCACGTCGAGCCCAAGCGGCCGGAGCTGCTGCCGCTCTGACGAACCATCAGCTCCTGACACCGGGTGCTGTGGCGCGACCGGCCCGCAGCACCCGGTGCAGCAGGGCGGCACCGGCCGCGCCGACCAGGTACCAGGCGAGGTCCGGCGGATTGAAGGTCGACCCGAGCACCAGGTGGACCAACGCGCTGCGCCGGCCCCAGGCGTCCGGCAGCCCGGTGGCCTGGAACAGCTCCACCGCCCAACTCGCCGCTGCCGCCAGGACCGCCGCCCGCACCGGGCGTACCCTCGGCGCGACCAGCACCACCAGGGCGTACACCAGGATGGTGTAGAGCGCGTCGCCCGCGCACTTGGCCGGGTCGCCGGGCATCACAGCACGTACGCCCAGGCCGGCCGCCACCGTGAGCAGCGCGGCCGCGGTAGCGGGGAGTCGTGCGACCAGGCCCTTCCGAAGATCGTTCACCCGCCCCAGGCTACGGCCGGCGCCCGTCAGATCCGCACCCTGGCCCCAGGAACCACCGCGCGACGCCGGACGTCACTCCTCCCTGATGAGCCATCCGTGCAGGTCACGGGCGGGAGTTCGGAGCAAGGCAGGCGGGCGGGAAACAGTGACGGACAACGGAAACACCACCGTGCGGCGGCAGTTCGCCGTCCCCGGGTTCGCGGCCGGACCGGACGGCCGGGCGCAGCGGGCACGGGAGCGCGGGAAGGCACTGCGGCAACGGGTGCCCCGGGAGCGGCATGCGGAGTTCGCGGCCGCCACCGACCGGCCGACCGCCGTGGCCGCGATAGAGGCGTCCAACGCGGGCCGGATCCCGGGGCTGGTGCCGATCAGGGTGGGCCGGATGGCCGCCACGCCGTTCGCGTTCCTGCGCGGGTCGGCCGGGCTGATGGCCGCCGACCTCGCGGGCACCCCGGTGACCGGGGTGGACGCGCAGCTGTGCGGGGACGCCCACGCGGCGAACTTCGGGCTGTACGGCGACGCGCGCGGCCAACTCGTGATGGACATCAACGACTTCGACGAGACCGTGCCCGGCCCCTGGGAGTGGGACCTCAAACGCCTCGCGACCAGCCTGGTGCTGGCCGGCCGGGAGACCGGGGCGAGCGAGACCACCGCCCGGACGGCCGCCCAGCACGCGGCGGGCTCCTACCGCCGGACCATGCGCACGCTCGCCAAGCTGCCCGCGCTGGACGCCTGGAACGCCGTGGCGGACGAGCAGTTGGTGTCCTTCGCCGAGGCGCACGACCTCGCCGACGTGCTGCAGAAGGTCGGCGCGAAGGCGCTCGGCAACACCAGCGCCCGGTTCGCCGCCCGCAGCACCACCCGTACGGCGGACGGCGGTTGGCGGTTCACCGCCGCGCCCCCGGTGCTCACCGAGGTGACCGACGCGACCGCCCGCGCGGTGGCCGAGGCGCTCGGCCCGTACGTGGCGACGGTCGCCCCCGAGGTGCGCACCCTGCTGTCCCGCCACCGGGTGCAGGACGTGGCGTTCCGGGTGGTGGGCACCGGCAGCGTCGGCACCCGCTCGTACGTGGTCCTGCTCACCGACCACCGGGACCAGCCGCTAGTGCTGCAGGTGAAGGAGGCCAGGCCGTCCGTGCTGCTGCCGTACCTGCGACGCGAACAGCCGGAGGAGCACGAGGGCAAGCGGGTCGTGCTCGGCCAGAAGCACATGCAGGTGGTCAGTGACACCCTGCTCGGCTGGACCACCGTCGACGGACTTCCGTACCAGGTCCGGCAGTTCCGCAACCGCAAGGGCAGCGTCGACCCGGCCGCGCTGCTGCCGGCCCAGCTGGACGACTACGCGCGGATCACCGGCGCGCTGCTCGCCCGGGCCCACGCCCACACCGCCGACCCGGGCCTGCTGGCCGGGTACTGCGGCAAGAGCGAGGCGCTGGACGAGGCGGTCGCCGCCTTCGCCGTCGCGTACGCGGACCGCACCGAGGCGGACCACGCCGAGCTGGTCACGGCGGTACGCAGCGGACGGCTGCCCGCCGAGCAGGGCGTCTGACTCACGTGGCGAGGAACGGCGCGACGGCGGCGACGAACTCGCCCGGCCGGGCACTGTGCACCAGGTGTCCGGCTTCGATCGTGACCAGCCGGCAGTCCGGGATCAGCCGGGCGAGTTCGGCGATCCGCTCCTGCGGGACGTGGCTGTCCCCCGCGCCCGCGACGGCCAGGGTGCGGGCGGTGATCCGGGTCAGTCCCTCCCGCCAGGCCGGGTCGGGGGTGTCGAGCTGTGCCTTGACGGCCCGGACCATCGCCCAGTCGAAGTGCGCCGGCTCCTCCGTTCCTTCGGCCGGCCCGCTGGCCGGACGCGGGTGGAGCGCGGGGATCTCCTCCAGGACCAGCCGGTCGATCCGCTCGGGCACCGCCTGGGCGAGCAGGTAGGCGACCGCGCCGCCCATCGAGTGGCCGACCAGGTCGATCCGGCCCAGGCCGAGCGTGTCGAGGAAGGCCAGGACGTCGTCGCGCATCGCCTCCAGGCTGTACCCGGCGGTGCGGCCGCTGTCGCCGTGGCCGCGCAGGTCGAGCGCGTAGACGTGGTGCCCGGGGGCGAGGTCGGGCAGCACGACGTCCCAGTCCGCCGCGCGCTCACCGAGGGCGTGCAGCAGCACCAGCGGCGGGCCGTCGGGCCGTCCGCTCTCGCGGTAGGCGAGCACGACCTCGGGGAGTTCAACCGTCCGTACCTTCGTCATGCCCGCCACCGTACGTGCCGACGGGGCCTCACCGGACGGGTGTTCGCCCTCGGCTCATCGCGAGCGGTTCGTTCTCGCGCTGCTCCCGCCCGCCCGCCCGGCCGGCGAACACCGAGGCCAGCACGGCGAGTCCGGCCACCGCGGCGCAGACCGTACTGGCGGCCAGGTAGGCGGAGCGGTGGCCGCCGCCCCCGGCGGTCGCCCGCAGGTAGACGCCGGACAGTGCCGAGACCGCGACGGCGGCGGCGATCCGCTGGGTCATCTGCAGGATCGCCCCGCTCACCCCGGCCGCCTCGGCGGGCGCGTGGCGCAGCACGAACGCCTGGTTGGTGGAGCCCATCAGGCCGACCGAGGCGCCGCTGAGGAGCTGCAGCATCGCCAGCAGCCAGGGCAGTACGGCGGCCGGGGCCCAGTGGGCGACCAGTCCGCTGCCCAGCATGGCCAGGGCGGAGCCGATCATGCCGATGGTGATGGTGCGTCGGCCGAAGCGCTGCACCACCCGCCAGGCGAGCGCGGAGGCGGTGGCCATGGCCAGTGCGGAGGGCAGCGCCACCAGGGCGGCGCCCAGCGGGGACAGGCCCAGGCCGTCCTGGAGGAACATGGTGAGGACGAGCGAGGCGGCCAGCGAGGAGCCGAACTGGGCCATCGCGGTGGCCGTGCCGAGCACGTACGGCGCGGAGCGGGTGAGCGCCGGGTGGATCAGCGGGTGCCCGCCCCGTCCGGCGTAGCGGCGCTGCCACCAGGCGAGCGTGCCGAGCAGCAGCAGGGCGGCGGCCGTGAAGCCGAGCCAGCCGGTCCAGCCGGGCGGCTGGACAAAGGGCAGCATCAGGGCGAGGGTGAGCGCGCCGACCAGCAGCAGGCCGGCCAGGTCGAGGTCGGCGTGCCGGGCGGCCGGGCGGGGCTTGGGCAGGTGGCGCGCGGCCAGGGCGACGGTGGCCACGCCGAACGGAACGTTCAGCAGGAAGGTCAGCCGCCAGCCGAGTTCGGGGCCGGCCGCGGCCAGCACCATGCCGCCGATCGGCGGGCCGAGGGCGAAGGCGAGGCTTCCGGTGACGGCGTACATGCCGAGGGCCCGGGCGCGCAACTGGCCGTCGAAGACGTCCTGGAGGGTGCCGATCATCTGGGAGTTGACCAGCCCGGCACCCGCACCCTGGAGCAGCCGGGCGGCGATCAGCACCCCGGGGTCAGTGGCGGTCGCGGAGACCAGGCTGACCAGGGTGAACAGGGCGAGTCCGGTGACGAAGAACCACTTGCGGCCCTTGACGTCGCCGAGCCGGCCGCCGGGGATCAGCGCGAGGCCGAAGGCGAGCGAGTACCCTGCGACGATCCACTGCAGGTGGGCGGGCTGGGCGTGCAGGGCCTCGCGCAGGGCGGGGATGGAGGTGTTCAGGACGGACTGGTCGAGCAGCGTGGTGAACCCGCCCGCGACGCAGACCAGCAGGACGCGGCGCCCGGCGGCGTCGAAGCGCTCCCTGGGCGGCTTGGCTGCCGGGCCCTCGTTTATCGGGCCGTCGGCCATCGGGCCCTCGCCTATCGGCCCGGTGGCGGCGGCGCTCACGGTTCGACCACCACGAGCGCGTAGCGGGCCTCACCTGGGCCGAGGCTGCGGAAGCGGCTGGTGCCGGAGCCGTAGCGCAGGCAGTCGCCGGGGCCGAGCAGCTGTGCCTCGCCGTCCAGGGTCAGTTCCAACCGCCCCTCGAACACCCAGAGATGGTGCTCCAGCCCGGGCAGACAGGGGCGGTCGTAGGCGATGTCGGCGTCCTGCCAGACCTGCTGCTCCCCGGCGCGCACCAGCCGGGCCGGTTCGGACTCCACCTCGGCGAGCAGCCGGGACATCGTCCGCCCGTACACGGCGCAGAGCCGCCCGAGCAGCGCGGCGGTCGGGCTGACCTCGGCCCGCTCCACCCGGGACAGCGTGGAGCGGCTGACGTCCGCCTGCCGCGCCAACTCCTCCAGTGTCCAACCGCGTTCGACCCGCAGCTCGGCGAGCCGTTGTGCCAGCCGCTCGTCGGCAGCCGTATCGATTCCCATATTCGCGATGCTATCCCGGATATGAGATCACCTTCTCCGGTTTTTCGAGGGCCTGGTGAAGGTCTGACGGCAGCTCGCCTCCTCCCCCTCGACCCTGGCGAGCCGGTGATCATATGATGTCCGCCGACAAAGTGGCCGGTCAGCGGCCCATCGGGCGGGGGGACCACGATCGTGTTCGGCATCATCAGACCGTGTAGGCACCGGCTGTCCGAACGGCTCCAGACCTCCTGGATGGCGCACCTGTGCGGGCTCTGCCTCGCCCTGCGCGACGACCACGGACAACTCGCCCGCACCGCCACCAACTACGACGGGCTGATCATCTCCGTCCTGGTCGAGGCCCAGGCCGCCCGGGAGGACTCCTCCTGGCGGCGCACCGCCGGGCCGTGCCCGCTGCGCGGCATGCGGACCGCCTCCGTCGCCAAGGGCGAGGGCGCCCGGCTGGCGGCCGCCGTCTCGCTCGCGCTCGCCTCGGTGAAGATCCGCGACCACGTCGAGGACCGGGACGGCGTGTTCGCCCGCCGCCCGGTGGCCGCCGGGGCTCGGGCGGTGACCCGGCGCTGGGACCGGCAGAGCGCGGGCAGTGCCTCCACGGTCGGCTTCGACACCGCCGTGCTGCTCGACGCCGCCTCCCGGCAGGGCGAGTTGGAGCGCTCGCTACTGCCGGGCGGCTCGGTGCTGCTGGTCACCGAGCCCACCGAGACCGCCACCTCGGCCGCCTTCGCGCACACCGCCGCGATCGCCGGGCGCCCCGGCAACGCCGCCCCGCTCGCCGAGGCGGGGCGGCTGTTCGGCCGGCTCGCCCATCTCCTGGACGCCGCCGAGGACCAGGCCGCCGACGCGGCCTCGGGCGCCTGGAACCCGCTGACCGCCACCGGCACCGACCGCGCCGAGGCCGAGCGGCTCTGTCGCGACGCCGTCCACGGCATCCGGCTCGCGCTGCGCGAGGTCGAGCTGAGCGACCGAGCGCTGGTGCACGTACTGCTCGGGCACGAGACCGAGCGCGCGGTCGACCGGGTCTTCGGCCCGGCCGCGCACGGGGCGGACTGCCGGCGCGGCGCCCAGGGCGAGCACCCTCAGGACGCGCCGCCGCGTCAGGTGCCGCCCGGGTACCCGGGCGGGCCGTACCCCGGCCAGGACCCGAACCAGGCGCCGATCCCCCCGTGGGTGCCGCAGGGCCCCGGCTTCACCCCGCCCGGCGGCAAGCCGCCGCACCCGCGCAACCTGCTCGCCGGGTGCGCGGTCTGGGCGCTGATGGCCTGCACCTGCCAGCTGCTCTGCTGCGAGCACAACGACCCGTTCAGCCGCGAGCGCCGCAAGGGCTTCTGCGAGCGGCACGACTGCTGCGACGCGTGCGACTGCGGCTGCGATTCCGGCTGCTGCGACTGCTGCAAGTGCGGGTGCGACTGCTGCGACGACTGCGGCTGCGACAACTGTGGTTGCGACGGCTGCGACTGCGGCTGCGACTGCTGACGTACCGTCGGTTCTCCTCCCGGCCGGGCTCGGCCCGATCGGACGAGACCGGCCCGGGGTGCCCCCGCAGCACCCCGGGCCGGTCCACGTCCTCGCGCTGCTCGGCTCTTCGCCGGAGCGGCGGCACCACCATCGGGTGCGGCTCGACGCCCTCAGGCGTCACGCCCCGCCGCCTCCCGGGCCGCCGCCAGCGAGCTCTCCAGCCCGGCCAGCAACTGCCGGAACCGCTCGGCGCCCTGTCTTCGAAGGCCGGGTCGACGACCTGAACAACCCGGCCAACTCCTCCACCGCCGACGAGTGGCACACGTCGGTCGACCGGGTGGAGTGCCTGCGCCGGATCGCCGCCACCGGCAACTACGACCTGGACGGCCCGTCCACCATCACCGCCTTCGGCTCCGGCTACACCATCAGCTGAGCCCCCTCCCCTCGCCCCGGGGTCCGGGGTCCGGGGTCCGGGGTCCGGGGTCCGGGGTCCGGGGTCCGGGGTCCGGAAGAGTGTGGGACCCGGGCCCACTCTGTTCCACGCCTGTGACGCGGCGGGCATCGGGCGCAGACCTGGGACTGGGAACCTCCTCGTCGGAAGCGAACAGCACCACCCGAGGGGGACCTGGAAATGTCCGTGCGCAACAGATTCGGCAACGCCGCCGCGATCGCCCTGATGACCACCGTCGGAGCCGTCCTGCTCTCCGCCTGCGGCCCCGACAACAGCGACCCCGGCTCCACCGCCGCCCCCAGCGCGCCCCGTACGGCGGCGCCGGGGACCGCGGTGCCGGGCGGCGGGTCGCACTCCGGCAGCCCCGCGCCGGGCGGCAAGGAGGTCAACGGCACCTCCGCGGCCAACCACCTGGCCATCAGCACGGGCACCAACGCCGTCGCGATGAACGGCACCACCGTCGACTTCGGCACGGTGGTCCGCGACCTCGCGTGGTCCCCCGACGGCAAGAAGGTCGTCTTCGTCAACGGCGACGGCGATCTGATGACCGCCAACCCGGACGGCAGCGGCAAGGCGCCCCTCGCCAAGGCTCCCAGCGGCGAGACCTGGTCCCACCCGACCTGGCAGCACGCCGACAAGGGACCGAGCGGGGGCGCCGTGCCCAACGAGACCGAGCGCTTCAACAACATCGTGTTCGCGTCCAGCAAGGGCGGCACGCTGCGGCTGGAGACGATCCCCGCCAAGGGCGGCACCCCCCAGGTACTCACCCCGAGCAGCTCCGAGGGCGGTGGCGACAGCGTGCCGCAGCCGCCGGAGACCGGCAACACCTGGCCCAACGCGGGCGGCAAGCAGGACCAGATCGTGTACGCCAACACCCCGGCCGACGAGGTGTACATCTACGACGACTACATCCGGCCCTCGACGAGGGAGCTGGCCAAGGGCTCGCAGCCGGCCCTGTCCCCCGACGGCGAGCACATCGTCTTCGTCCGCTCGGTGAACGGGCACGACCACCTGTTCACCCGCTCCACCTCGCACGACCAGAAGGCCGAGAAGGACCTCACCCCCTCGGCCACCACGGACTACACCGAGCCCGCGTGGTCCCCCGACGGCAAGACCGTCGCAGCCCGCACCCCGGACGGCGTGAGCACCCTGCCGGCCGACGGCTCGGCGGCACCGACCCAGGTCTCCACCATCAAGGGCCTGCCCTCCTACCGGCCCTGAGCCCCGGTCGCCCGGGCCAGCTCGGCGCGCAGCTCGGCCAGATGCTCGTCGGCCGACTCGTGCGGCAGGAACTCGACCACGTCCAGGAAGCGGAACAGCACCCGGGTCTCGGTGACCGCGTACTCGTAGTCACCGAACCCGACCACCGCGCCCGTCCCGCCGCGCGCCGCACCGCGGACGGCGGCAGACGTCACCCCGTCCGCCGCGGGTTGGGCGGTCACCTTCCGGCGGGCGTTGGGCCGGGCCAGGTACGGGCAGACCATCGACGCGTACAGCATGCAGGACCGGTGGCCCGGGCCCTCCATGGTCGGTGCGAGGTTGCGGTACGGCCGCCCCGCCGCGATCGCCTCGGCGATCGCGGCGCTTTCGGCTGCGCCGACCACCCGCCAGACCGGCCCGCGCGGCATCAGCCCGCCGCACACCGAGCACCGGCGCTCCAGCGCGCAGTCGGCGCTGCGCCCGTGGTCCGTGAGCGCGAACTGCGGCTGACCGTCCTGCCACGGCGTGATCGCCGGCACCGGGTATCCGCGCCCGTCCTTGGGGCGCGCCCCCACCTCGTCCGGCATCGGCACTAGTTCGAATCGCACGCCCCTATCGATACCAGGCGGGTGCCTCGCCGGTCGACCCGTGCGCCTGCCGGGGCATGTCTCGCGGGTTTTCGCCGGGCCCTACCGCTTCCCCGACTCGCCGTCAGTGCCACCACCCTCACACACGCCACTGACAGTCGTCCCGTCGATCCAACGAGCCGTGACCGAAAACAAACTCGTGGACACCTATACGCACCAAAACGACCTCAACCCCCAGCAGTTCACAACCCCTCTGCCGCCTCCTGCACGAGCATCACCTTCCGCAGCAGGTCCGACAGCGTCCGCCGATCGTCCTCGGTCAGCACGCCCAGCAGCCGGCGCTCCTCGCGGCCGACCACGTCCAGGGCCTCCTGCCAGGCGGCGCGGCCGGCCTCCGTCAGCACGATGTCGACCTTCCGCCGGTCCTCCGTGGACGGGGAGCGGAGGACGAAGCCGCGGCGTTCCAGGGTTTCCAGGCGGCCGGTGATGGAGGCCGGGGCGAGGTTGAGGTCGGCACGCAGGTCGGAGGGGGCGGCGTGGCCGCCGCGGCCGGCCAGCACGTGGAGGGTGTCGAACTCGTGCTTGTGCAGGCCGTAGTCGCAGACGCCCTGTTCGCGGACGCGGCCGAGGTGATGGGTCAGCCGTGACATCCGGGTCACCGCGCCCTCGATGTCCGGGTCGAGGTCGGGCAGCACGGGTAGCCAGCGATCGAGGTGGCCGTCCGTCCAGTCGCGGGGCGGGGGCGGCTGCTGGGGAGGGTGCTCGGGCATGGGAGGAGTCTACAAAGGGGAAGATCTGTCGCTTCCGAAATATTCGTTGCCGAAATTTCGACACCGAAATACAGTACCGCGCATGCCCCAACACCCCTTGCGCCTGACCGACTTCCGCCTGCTCTTCCTCGGCCGGACGGTCTCCACCCTCGGCGACGCCGTCGTACCCGCCGCCCTGGCCATCGCCATCACCCGCGCCACCGGCTCCTCCGGGGCGCTCGCCCTCGTCCTCGGCTGCGCGATGGTGCCGAGGCTGCTCCTGCTGCCCTTCGGCGGAGTGGTCGGCGACCGCTTCAACCCGCGCCTGATCGCGCTCACCACCGACCTGCTGCGGGCCGCCACCCAGCTGCTGGTCGGCCTCGAACTCCTCGGCGGCCGCCCCAGCCTCGCCCACATCGCGGTCGCCGGGGCGATCGGCGGCGCCGCCTCCGCCTTCGCCATGCCGACCACCTCGCCACTGGTCACCGGCACCGTCCCGGGCGAGCACCGGCTGCGCGCCAACGCCCTGCTCGGCTCGGCCACCAGCGCCGCCCGGCTCGGCGGCCCGGCGCTCGCCGGGGTGCTGGTGTACACCGCCGGGCCGGGCTGGGCCTTCGTCCTGGATGGCGTCTCCTTCCTGCTGAGCGCCGCCCTGCTCACCCGGATCGCCGTCGCCCACGTACCCTCCGGGTCGCGCTCGCTGCGCCGGGACCTCGCCGAGGGCTGGAGCGAGGTGCGCTCCCGGGACTGGTACTGGACCAGCCTGATCGCCCACGGGGTGTGGAACGGCGCGAGCGCCGTCGCGCTCACCCTGGGCCCGCTGATCGCCGCCACCCGCCTGGGAGGGGACGGCGTCTGGGTGGCGATCACCCAGGCCGGGGCGGTCGGCCTGCTGCTGGGCTCGCTGCTCGCCGCGCGGGTCCGGCCCCGGCGCCCGGTGCTGGTCGGCAACCTCGCCCTCGCCCTGTACGGGCTGCCGTTGCTGGCGCTCGCCGTCCCGGCGCCCGCGCCGGTGACGGTGGCCGCGTACGGGGTGGCGACGGCCGGGCTGGGCTTCCTCAATCCGGTCTGGGAGACGGTGGTCCAGCAGGACTTCCCGGCCCGGGTGCTGGCCCGGGTCACCTCCTACGACTGGCTGCTCTCGCTGGCCGCCGCACCGCTCGGGTACGTGCTGGCGCCGCTGGCCGCCGACGCCTGGGGCAGCCGGGTGCCGCTGCTGGCCGCGGCCGCGCTGGTGAGCGCGGTGTGCGCGGGCACGGCGGCGGTGCCGGGGGTGCGCCGGCTCGGCGCCGACCGGGACGCACCGGAGCCGGCGGCCGTCGAGCAGCCGCCGGTCCCGGTCAACTCCTAGGACTGGCCCGTCAGTTCCAGATGCCGGTGATGTCCGTGGCGTTCGCCGCGTTGCCCGCGTGGCCGCTCGCCCCGGAGAGGTCCTCCAGGGTGCGCAGCACGTTGTAGTGGTTGTAGGTGGTGGCCGAGCTGCTGCCCGGGGCGACGTGGGCGCCGTAGACCACGGTCGGGATCCGGTTGCCGGACAGACTGTTGTCCTCGTCGAAGGTGACGATCAGCAGGCTATTGTGGCTCTGCGCCCAGGTGGCGTACGCGCCCAGGTTGTTCTGGATCCAGGTGTCACCCGTCTTGATCGAGCAGTCGTGCATGTCACTGCACAGGTTCGGCACCACGAAGGAGACGTTCGGCAGGGTGGTGTAGTCGGTCGGGAACTGCGCGAAGGTCATGGCGGTGTTCAGCGGGACGTTGCCGAAGCCGAACCAGGGGTTGTGCTTCTGCGCGTAGTTGCCGCTGCTGCAGACCGTGCTGCCCTGGCCGGGCAGGGACTCGTTGTAGCTGGCCCAGGTCTTCCCGGCGGCGGCCACCTCGGAGGCCAGGTTCGGGGCCTGGAACCCGCCGACCGTCACACAGCTGTCGTCGACCCTGCCCTGGGTGGAGCCGGAGAACAGGGCGTAGTAGTTCGGCTCGCTGGGGTGGGTGATGGCGAAGGACTGGGTGAGGTTGGCGCCGCCCGCCTTCAGGGTGTTGTTGATGTACGGCGCGCTGCTGCTGCCGATGATCTGGCTGTAGGAGTGGTTCTCCATCACCACGACGATGATGTGGTCGGGCGTGGGCAGCGCGGCGGCCTGCGCGGTGGTGGCGGTCGCCGCCCAGAGGCCGGCGGAGGCGGCGACCAGGGCGGCGGCCGAGCCGATCGCGGTCGCGCTGCGGCGGGAGCGGCGACGGGGGACGTCGGGGGTGTCGGGGGTGTCGTTCAGCGGGGCGTCGTTCAGGGGCTTCGCGGACGAGGTCATGACGAATCCTCGGGTGAGATCGGACTCGGGGAAAGAAGGAAGGGAGGTGACGGACTGTCGGACGCTCGCGAACGGCCTAGTACGGAGTGCCGTTGGCGAAGTCGGTGTTGAAGGTCGTCTCGATGGTGTTGAGCACCCCGGAGTCGGAGACGATCAGGCCCAGCTCGCGGTTGTTGTTCAGCGAGTTGTCGGAGAAGTTCTCCGAGCCGGCGAACACCTTCGCCGAGGGGGTGCCGTAGTCGGCCACGATGGCCTTGGCGTGGATGTACAGGCCGGTGGTCGAGGAGTAGGTGACGACGTTGGCGCCGGCCGTGGTGACCTGGTCGAAGTAGGAGCCGTACGAGCTCGGGTCCATGCCGACGACCCGCACGGTGACGCCGCGGTTGGCGGCGGCGGTGATCGCGTCCACCAGGGCCGGGTCGCCGAACTCCAGCTCCTGGACGTCGAGAGAGGTCTGCGCGCCGTTGATCAGCGCCAGCAGGCGGTCCTGCGAGTCGGTGGGCGACCAGACGAGGTTGTCGCCGTCCGAGGGGGTGATCGAGGTCCTGGCATAGTCGGCGGCGAAGACCCGCTCGATCGCGGCGACGTCGTTGGCGTCGTCGTCGAAGACGCCGTAGTCGCGGCTGCTGGAGTAGTAGGTGGCGTCCAGGTTCCCGGTCAGGATCAGGGACTTGGCACCGTCGACGGTGACGGTCTTCTGGTGGGTGTAGACGTAGGCCGAGGAGGAGTACGTCACGCCCACGCCGGCCGCGCGCAGCGCGCTGTAGGCGGCGCCGTTGACCGAGGTGTGCTTGGCGTCCAGGATCACCCGGACTCGCACGCCCGCCCGCTGACGGGCGATCAGGGCGTTGACCGCCGTGGTGTCGCGCAGCTCGTACATGGTCACGTCGACGGACGTGGTGGCCGAGCTGATGAAGCTGTCGACCACGCTGTGGCTCTGGTCGGGGAAGACGATCGCCGAGTACGTCCCGGCGTCGAGGGCGTCGGCCTGGGCGGTGCCGTTGGCGGATATCAGACCGGCGCCGACGAGGAGCAGCGCACCCGCACGGCGTGCGAAGGTGGCCAGGGGCATGGGGACTCCACTGATCGGTGGGGGGAAGTCAGGTGCGTCGCACCGGAAGCTCGAACGGCGCGCCCGAACAGGATGGGGTCATGCCAGTCAACGCGGGTAGACGACAGCAGGTAAAACCTTGTCTCCGGGCCGGGAAACGAACGGTGTGCCCGGCAAACCGGCCGACAACGGACGAGGCGGGCAGTCCGGTTCACATTGCCACCGGCCGCCCGGACCGGTGATAGTGATCTTCGAGCGGCGCAACCGGACGCCGCGTCAGCTCACGAGAGAGCCGAGGAACATGGCGAAGACCAGCCTGCTGCGTCCCCTCGCGGTGGCCGCCGCCGCTGCCGTCCTGGCGGCGACCGGAACCGTACCGGCCCTGGCCGTCGACCAGGACGGCGCCGCGCTGCCCGTCCCGGACACCGCCGGGGTACTCAGCGCACTTCAGGCCACCATGCGTGCGGGCGCCCCGGGCGCCTTCGCGGTCATCCGCGACCACGACGAGGACGAGAGGACCCGCTCCCTGTCCGTCGGCCAGGCCAACCTGGACGGGACCCCGATGAACTCCTCGTGGAGGTTCCGGGTCGGCAGCAACAGCAAGATGTTCGCGGCCGTTCTCGTGATGCAGCTGGCGGAGGAAGGCCGGATCGACCTCGACAAGCCGCTGCGCGACTACCTGCCGGCCGGCACCCTTCCGGAGAGCTGGACCATGACGGGCCGTCAGGTGATGGAGCACCGCGCGGGCATCTACGACCACACCAACGACCTGCTGGAACAGCCGGGCGAGGAGACCACCAGCGCCTTCGAGGCCCGCATCCGCACCAACGTGTACCAGCCGGCCGACCTGGTCGCGATGTCCGTCAAGCACGGCCAGCAGTACACCCCGGGCAGCCGCTACTCCTACTCCAACACCGACTTCGTGCTGATGGGCCTCGCCGTCGAGCACCTCACCGGCCGCCCGTACGCGGACGTGCTGCGCGAGCGGATCATCGAGCCGCTGAGCCTGGAGAAGACCTCCTTCGTCGTACCCGACCAGCGGATCAAGGGCGCGCACGTCACCGGCTACCTCACCAACGACGACCGCACCAAGCCGCTGCTGGACTCCACCGAGCAGACCGGCTCCTGGGTGTGGAGCGCCGGGGCGGTCATCTCCTCCGCCGGGGACCTCGACCGCTTCCTCACCGCGCTGATGGCCGGCAGCAACGGCGGACTCATCTCGGACGCCTCGCTGAAGCAGATGGAGGCCGCGCTGCCGACGCCCACCGCGAAGATCAGCTACGGGCTAGGGCTGCGCCGCATCTCGCTCTCCTGCGGCGACGTGTACGGGCACGGCGGCATCGTCCAGGGCTACCAGACCCAGTCCTTCACCACCCCGGACGGGCAGCGCAGCGTGGTCGTGTTCGCCAACGCCTCCAACAACGGCGCGGTGACCCAGGGGCTGATGAACGCGCTGGAGCCGGCCTTCTGCGGGAAGAAGCCCGCGGTCGCGCCGCGCACGGCCTTCGCGCCGCAGGACGGCGACGACCAGGACCTCCCGGTGGTGGAGGACATCCGGATCTGATCCCCGCGCCGCTGCCCCGGACCGGCCTCGCCGCCGAAGCTACGCTGCGACCCGGCCGGGGCGGTTGCCGTCCGCGCTCAGGTCGGTGAGCGCCTCGGTGAGGACGGCCGCGGTTGTCCCAGGTGCGGCATGCTGGAGGTACTGGTGCGGATTCGGCTCCTCGGGCCAGTGGAGTTACGGGTCGGGACGGGCTGCGCGAGGAGCTGGTGGCGCTGCTGATGCGCTGCCTGCGGCAGGCCGGACGGCCGCCTGAGCCCACCAGGCCGCCGACCGCTTCCCGGACGGCCGGCTCCACGCCGACCTGCGCGGACTCGACCCGGGCCGTCAGCCCGCTCCGCCCGCGCGCCGACCGGCCGGCTCTCACCCGCTGACCGGCGCGTACCCGCGCTCCGCCGCCAGGACCGGCCGCAGCGCCCGGATCGCGTAGAAATTCCGGGACTTGACCGTCCCCGGCGGCACCCCCAGCCTGGCCGAGGCCTCCTGCACCGAGCGGTCCTTCAGGTGCAGCTCGACCAGCACCTCACGGTGGTGCTTCTGCACCCGCCGCAGCGCCAGGGCGATGTCCCGGGCGACCACCACCTGCTCGTACGGGTCCTCGGCGAGCGGCCGGTCCTCCAACGGCTCGCCGATCACCTCCTTGGCGCGGGCGGCGGCCATCCGGTAGTGGTCGATCGCGATCCGCCGGGCCACCGTGAACAGCCAGGGGCGGCTCTGCTCGGGGCCGTTGGTCAGCGCCTCCGGGTGCTGCCAGGCCCGCAGCAGGGTCTCCTGCAGGATGTCCTCGGCCTTGCCCCGGTCACCGCCGGTGGTCCGCAGCAGGGCCCGCAGCAGGTAGCCACCGTGCAACCGGTGGATCTCTGCCAGGGTCTCGGGGGCGAGGGTCGGTCGGGCCGGGCCCTGCTCGGGTGTCGCCGCCACGGCGGCCGACGGGCCGGCGGGCGGCTGGACGACGGGCATGGGCTGGGCGACTGACGGCTTCGACACGCGCTACCTCTCAGGTCGGGCAAGGGCACGGCAAGACATCCGCCGTACGTCCTCGGCGGCTTCGACACCAGCCTGTCGGACGCCGCCAAGGCCGCACCAACGATTCGCCAACGCCCGCCACAGGGCACCCGACCTGCTGCGGAGTGCCGCAACCTCGGGCCTGGTCCCGGCCGGTCGTGACCCGGGGCGGCCCGGGCGCCGTCACGCCCCGTTGAGCGCCCGGACCAGCTCCTCCACGCCGTCCTCGCCCCGGTGCTCGATCAGCACCGCGACCCAGGTCGCCAGCCGCTCCCGCTCCGCCACCGTCCACCCCGGCGCCGACGGGTGCTCGTCCACCACCAGCGCCCGTGCCACACCCATCAGCCCCGGCGTCGGCTCCGGTCTCCACCTGCCCTCCGGCACCACCCGCAACGCCAGCCGCCGGGCGACCGCCGTCACCGCCTCGGCCGAGCCCCCCGGCACCGCCAGCCCGGGCGGCCCCGGCACCTCCGGCACGCCCACCCGCACCAGGGCCGCGACGAACTCGCGCGCCTCCGGCCCGTCCGCATCCATCCTGTGTCCCTCCGCCGTCCCGCACACGGGACTCGCACTCGTCCGACCTCGCTGGCACTCGGCGCGCGCCGGGTGCCAACGCACGACGGTACCGAGCGGTGGCCGGACGAGCAGAGGGCTTTCGACGTACGGCCGACCGGGCGCCGCTGCGCACGAGCAACCACTCGCACCCGACATGGGGGGCGCGGCCCGCGCCCTGCCCCGCTCAACGGTGCCTCCGTCAACGGCGGTTCAGGTGAACCGGAGGGGAACCGTCGGCCGTAGTCCCGGCTGTACGCACCGGCCGGAGACACCGCTCGTCGGGCAAGGCATCAATCGGGAGGTCACCCATGGCTTTCGGGGGCAAAGCGATGCGCCGACACCTCATCGACCGCATCCGCGTCCCACTGGGCGTCTGCCATCGCATCGCCGTCCGCGGCAGCCCCACCGAAGGCCTGACCACCCTCCTCGGCACCCTCCTCACCGAACACCGGGCCGACCCCGTCCTCGTGCTCGTCCCCGGCGGTACCCCCGGGGACGAGCAACGGCACTGCCCGGCCGGCTCGTCGTCCGCTCCGTCCACCCGATGCCCGAGGCCAGCCTGTTCAGCACGAACAGGTGCGCCTGCACCGGCCGTCGGGACGCGCCCCTGCACGCGCCCACGTCGGTGCTGCGGACGGTGGGGGCGATCCGGTTCACCACCTGCCTGCGGAAAAGGCGACAGCCAGCCGGGGGCGGGTGCCCCGGCCGGCCGTCAGCGCGCGGTTCGGGCTACTTCTTCGTCTGCGCCACCGGCGTCTGGTACGGATGGTGGTGCGTGCCGCCGACGTGCAGCTCCTCGTCCGGCTTCCCGGCGAGCTTGGGCAGCACGTGGGTGCCGTACGGGTCGGTGACCGTGATCGCGGTGCCGTTGCGGTGCACCTCGTGCGGCGAGCCGATCGAGTACGAGGCGAGCGCGATCCCGGTGCTCGGGGTCGGGCTGGTGGCGGTGCCGAAGGCGGCGGAGGTCAGGGTCAGGCTGGTCGGCGCGGCGCCGAGGGTGAGGTAGCCGGACTGCTCGCCGCCGTACACCGAGCCGAAGGCGGCGCCCCCGGTCACGGTGGTGCCGGCCGGGACGGTGACCGGCACGGTGGCGCCGGCCGGGCCCTGGACGGTGACGGCGCCGCCCTGGATGTAGCCGCTGACGGTGCCGGCAGTCAGGGTCTGCTGCCAGGCGGTCTGCCGCTGCAGGGTGGTACCGGCGTCGGTGAGGGTCTGGTTGACCACCGGGGTGTCCGGGGTGAACCAGCCGCGGTAGGTGGAGAGGATGCCGGTCAGGGTCTGCAGGGCGAGCCGGTCGTCGGTCAGGTTCGACTGGTGCATGAAGAACGGGCGCGGGTCGTTGCTGAGCACATACCCGAGGGTGATCTTCTCCTGCATCGGCAGGACGTAGCCCGCCCAGCCGGTGTTCAGGTCGAGCGGCGTGATGCAGGTGGTGGTGGTCGGGTTGGCCTCGCAGTTGCCGCTGCCGCCGTTCGCCTTGGAGGTGTAGAGCCAGTTGTACTCGCTCACCTCGTCGGGCTGGGTGGAGACGTTGTAGAAGACGTTGATCGGGTGGCGCGGCACGCCGAGCGCCGAGGCGATCTGCCGCTCGCCGGTCTCCCGGGAGGCGTCCACGCCGAGCCACTGGATGTTGTTCTGGCTGAGCGCGGCGAGGAAGTTCGGGTTGTCGTTGGGCTGTTGCGGCAGCATCATGGTGCCGGAGTGCTCACCGGCCACCAACTCGCCCGGCCTGAACGGCAGTCCGTTGGCCTGGCCGAACTGGATGTTCTGCTGGATCTGGCTGTCGACGGTGGCCTGGTCGACGTACTGGATCGCGCCGGTGGAGTCGGTCTGGCACTTCCACGGGATCACGGTGAAGTTCTGCACGCAGCCCAGGAACGGGTGTTGGTAGGTGTGGTTGAGCCACCAGAAGCTGTTCTTGTTCGCCAGCAGGGCGGTGGTCAGCGGGTCGGTGCCGCCGTTTGCCGCCGCGTAGTCCAGGCTGGGGCCGCCGTTGAACAGGAAGTCCAGGGTGTAGTTGTTCTGCTGCTGCCAGGCGACGGTGGCGGTGACGTCCGCCGGGGTCATCCGGATCGGCGTGGTCGCCGGCACGGTGCCGACGCAGTCGCCCTCCCCCGGAGTGCAGTGACCGCTCTGGCTCCACCGGGAGTTGGCGTTGAACAGGTCGTCGATGTGGGCCGAGAAGTAGTTGCGCCAGTACCCCAGGTGGACGCCCTTGGTGACCCAGTCCACGATGCCGTGCGCCAGCAGCCGGTACTGCTGCTGGTAGTAGTTGTAGGCGAAGGTCAGCACCAACTGCTGGCGCCCGCCGGAGGTGTAGACCCCGGCAAGGGTGCCCTGGGTGGTGGTGCCGGGCACCGTCTCGGTCAGGTACGGCTCGAAGTGCGAGCCTGTGGCCGGGTCGTCGGGCAGCGGGGTGGTCAGGTAGCCGTACGAGCCGTTCCCGCCGGGGGTGCCCTCGAAGGGCACCGGACCGTTCAGGTAGCGGAAGGCGTCCGCACGGGCGGAGGCGGTCGCGGTGGCGCTGGTGCCGTCCAGCGAGCCCGACCAACTCGGAGCGTTCAGACCGGTGTTGGTGCCGGGCCAGACGTAGGCGTCCACCTGCCGGACCTGGTAGCCCTGCTCGTAGCCGGCCAGTGTGCTCAGCTCGGCCGCGGAGAGCTGGGACGGGGCGTCGCTGGGCAGCACGACGCCCTCGAAGTGCCCGTGCGGGGTGCCGTCGGCCAGTGTGTCGGCCAGGAAGCCGGCCGTGATCGTGGCCCGGCTGGTGCTGGTGAGGTCGATGACAGTGGTCGGCACGCCCTCGGCGGCCAGCTGCTGCCGGATCCCCTCGACCCAGGGGTTGCCGTCGGTGACCACCAGGACGTTCAGGTCCACCCGTGATGTCGCGGCCGAGGCCGGGACGACGGCGGCCAACCCGATCACCGCGGTGGCGACGGCCAGCGCGACGGCGGGGAGGAAGCGGAAGGCTCTCACGCGAAAGCCCCCTGCGGTATTGCGGTGAGTCGACTCATGGGAGCTGATGATGCCCGGCCGGACAGGGCCCGCGCAGCAGGCTGGGAACAAGGTTTACCAAGGGCTGGGGAATTACTGGAAGAAGGTTCGGCCAGGATGCGCACCCGTCAATGTCGGGAGGGTTAACGACAATTGATGACGGCCTGGCCGAACGGCTCTGACCAGCCCTTTCCCCGTACCGGGCGGCATCGGCCGTGGGTTCTGGCGGGCCCCTGACAATTCCGCCCGAGCGCGCGGATTTCCCGTCCGCCACCGCACGGCCGGAATACCGGTCAGGTCAATTCCGGTGCCGGGTCCGCCGCTCAGCGGAGCCGCCCCGGCCCGGTGCTCGCGTTCAGCCGGGCCCGAACGGCGTCGGCGTCGCGGTGTTGCAGGTCTTCGAGGATGGCGAGGCTCCGGATCCAGGAGTCTCGGGCGGCCTCGACGTCGCCGAGGGCGAGGTGGGTGTCGCCGATGTGGGTGTGGATGTCGGCCTGGAGGAAGTAGTCGCCGACGGCCTGACGCAGGCGCAGCGACTCGTGGTAGGCGGGGAGCGCCTCGTGGTACTCGCCGAGGTGGTGGTGGATGAAGCCGATGCTGTCCCAGATGGACGACTGGCCGGGGAGGTTGCCGGTGTCGCGGGCCAGGTCCAGTGCGCGCCGGCAGTACGGGAGTGCCTCCCGCAGCTCGCCATGCTGCGCCAGGTACCAGCCGATGCTGTTGAGCGCGAGGGCCTGCCCGGAGGGGTCGCCGATGGCCTGGAAGAGCTCCAGGGCCCGGCGGGACTCGGCCACCGCCTCGGCGTCGGCGTGCTCCTCGCCGTGGGCGATGGCGAGGTCGAGCCGGGTCCTGCCCTCGCGCGGCCGGTCCCCGAGCGCCTCGAAGAGTTCGAGGGCCTGGCGCAGTTCGCGTTGGGCCTGAGGCTGTCGGCCCTGGGAGCGGTGCACCTGGCCGAGCCAGCGGTGCGCGTGTGCCTGTCGGCGGAGGTCCCCGGTGCGTTCGGCGGCGGCCAGCGCGGTCTCGCTCGCCCGCTGCCACTGCTGCCACAGCCCCGACTTGAGCAGGTAGGCGACCTGCGCGCCGACGAGCTGCCAGGCGTGGACGTCGGCCCCCGCCCGGTGGGCCGAGTCGACGATCCGTTCCAGCACCGATTGCTCGTCCCGGTACCAGTCGAGCGCCTGCCGGCGGTCGGCGAGGTCCTCGGGAGCCACCCCGGCGGTCGGCTCCGCGAGGTCGAGCGACTGCCAGGCGGCGTCGTCGGCGTAGGCGAGGCAGCCAGCGCGGTGTGCGGTGTGCAGGTAGTGGTCGAGCATCCGCAGGGTCGCCCCGGCTTGCCCCTGCGGGGATTCGAGGGCGGCCGCCTGCTCGGCGGCGTAGGCGCGCAGCAGGTCGTGGAAGGTGTACCGGCCCCGCTCCGGCTCGGTGATCAGATGGGCTCGGCGCAGGTCCTCCAGCAGGGCGCGGGTCTCGGACAACGGCAGGCCCGCGAGGCTCGCGGCGGCCGCCGCGCTGACGTGCGGGCCCGGGTGCAGGCCGAGCAGCCGGAACAGGCGGGCGGCCTGCGGAGCCAGCGCGCGGTAGGACCAGGAGAGCACCACCCGGACGTCGGCGTGGCTGTCGCCGGCCGACAGGAGGTCCAGGCGCACCTGGGAGTCCCGCAGTTCGCGCGCCCACACGCCGAGCGGGGTGCCGGGGTGGTCGGCCGCCCGTGCGGCGGCGATGTTCAGGGCCAGGGGCAGCCGGGCGCAGAGCTCGATCAACTCGTCGGCCGCGTCCTGCTGGTCCTCGACCACCGCGGCGCCCAGACGTCGGGCGAGCAGTTCGCGCGCCTCCGCACGGGAGAGCACGTCCAGGGTCAGCGGGACGGCGCCGTCCAGGGCGACCAGCCCGGGCAGCCGGTTCCTGCTGGTCACCACGACCAGGCAGGTGTTCGAGCCGGGCAGCAGCGGGCGGACCTGTTCCGCCTCGCGGGCGTTGTCGAGGACGATCAGCGTCCGGGTGCCGGCGAGCCGGCTGCGCAGGAGCGCGAGCTGCCCGTCCGGGTCGGCGGGGACGCGCAGGGCGGGAACGCCCAGCGCGTCCAGGAAGCCGCGCGCCACGTCGGCGGCGTCGACCGGGGCGCGGTCGGGGTCGAACCCGCGCAGGTTGGCGAAGAGTTGACCGTCGGGGAAGCGCTCGGCCACCCGGTGGGCGAAGTGCACGGCCAAGGTGGTCTTGCCCACGCCCGCGGTGCCGGCGATCGCCGAGATCACCACCGCGCCGCAGCCGGGGGTCACGTCGGCCAGCAGCTCGTCGAGCACCTGGAGCTCGCGGGCACGCCCGGTGAAGTGCCGGATGGCCATGGGCAGCTGCTGCGGCCTGCTCGACCCGGTCGGGCCGGACGACAGGCCGGGGGGAAGGGGCGGGAAAGCCGCGGCTCCGGGGGCCGGGGCCGCCGCCGGAGCGTCCGGCCCGTCCGACCCGGCCGAGCGCTGCGGGTCCGTGTCCCGTGCCGCCGCCAGCCACCGGGTACGGGTGTCCTGGTCGACGCCGAGGGCCTCGGCGAGCCGCACCACCGAGGACAGTCGCGGTCGGCGCCCGCCCGCCTCCAGGGCGCTGATCGATCGCGCCGACACCCCCGAGCGCTCCGCGAGCTCGTCCTGGCTCCACCCCGCCGACAGTCGTCGCTCCCGCAACAGCTCGGCGAAAACAGCAGCCCCCACTCATCCCCCTGGTCCCCTGCGAACCGTGCCGACGTCTGCCCGGCCGGCACTGATCGCGAACGAGAGTAGCCCGACGCATGCCCAAGTGTCAGGTCAACGTCAGGTCAACGTCGTGGTCGGCCCGGCCCCGCCGCGGCGATGATGAGCGCCGAACGGCCCCGTCCGAGGAGGAAGACATGAACGCTCGCAGGGCCGCTTCGCGACCGACCGGGGGTCCGGCCCGGATGACGGCGGTCGCCGTCGCCCTCGCGGCGCTCTGCGCGGGCGGCACGGTCGACGCTTCGGCTGCCCCGTCCACCACGTCGGCCCGTACCGGCCCCGTACCGGTCAAGGAGGTCAGGACCGCTGACGGGTTCCTCACCGTCTACCGCTCGACCGGCCGGCCGCAGACCGCCGCTCCCGCCCCCGCCTCGGGCACCGGCGACGCCACGCAGCCCACCTGGGCCACCACCTGCAACGGCGTCAACCCGAAGGTCTGCTTCGCCGTCGACGGCAGCGGCTACTACGTCCGCACGATGGAGAACAGCACCTACTACGGTGCGAGCACCTGGGCCGACATCCAGATCAAGAGCCCCTCCGGGGCCGTCGTGACGGGGACGAGCTTCCACGCGACCGGCGGCACCTGGTACACCGCGACCTACACGCCGAACGGCTACGTCACCGCCGGCTGGTGGTGCGGCTTCAGCGACGCCAACGGCGGTGTGTACACCGGCAGTTGCATCAATGTGAGCAACTGATCCACAGGCCGACGGGCCGCCCCGGGGCGCCGTCCGTCGACCGGCCGCGAGCCGCGGCAACGGGGGTACCGCGGCTCGCGGCCGGATCCGCTCAGCGCGGCATCGCGGCGAGGGCCGCGCGGGCGACCTTCACCGCCTCCGCCTCGCAGCCCTGCGTCGGGTGCTCCTTTCCGCCCAGGCCGACGGACAGGCTCAGGTTGCCGTCGCGGACCACCAGCGAGCACCCCTCCCCGCTCCCCGACGAGTCCCAGTACGCTTCGTCGCCGATCCCGAGCCCGTTGTCGCGCCGCTTGCCCTTGGCCGCGTGGGCGAAGTCCTTGCGCTGCGTCTGCGTGGCGTTGCCGCTGCTGCCGGCGCTGCGCTGCAACTCCCACTGGACGGAGGCGGACGGCGTCTGATCCCAGTAACGCTGCCCGGCGACGACGGTCGAGCCGTACCAGGAGCAGTTGATCCGGGCGAAGGTGGACTGCTCCAGGTAGCGGTCCTCGTCCGGCTTGTGCTCCGAGGACGGCAGCGGCAACTGCGCGGCGGCCTCCGCGCAGACCGGCGCCTTGAGGTACTTGTCCGGTACCGCCGGGCCGTTCGGGTCGCGCAGCAGCAGGTAGGCGCCCACGCCGATGCCCGCCGCGGCGACGGCCCCGGCGGTCACCAGGGCGGCGGTGCGGCGGTGGCGCCGGGGTGACGCGGCGGCGGGTTCCTCGGGCCCGGGCGCGGCGTCCACCGTGGTGGCCGGGGTGGCCGGCCTCGGCGCCACCAGGTGGTACGAGGTCGGCTCGGTCCCCTGCGGTGGCAGCACCACCGTCCGGTGCGCCACCGTCCGTTGCGGCTGCGCGAGCAGCCCGTCCACCGCGGCCTGCTGCGCCGCGATCAGCGCGTGCACCGCCGCCGGCCACTGCCGCCCGGCCGGGGCGACCGGGCCGAGGAGCTCGAGCAGCCGCGCCGGGGTGGGGCGGGCGGCGGGATCCTTGGCCAGGCAGGCCGCCAGGAGCGGGCGGGTGACGGCGGGGACGGCCGTGAGGTCCGGCTCGCTGTGCACGACGTTGTAGAGCGTCTGCAGGGTGGAGGCCCCGGCGAAGGGGCTGCGCCCGGTCAGGGCGAGGGCCAGCACCGAGCCGAGCGAGAACACGTCGCTCGCCGGGGTCAGCGCCCGGCCCTCGGCCTGCTCGGGGGACATGTACGCGGGCGAGCCGATCACCCCGCCGGTGTGGGTGAGTTCGGCCTCCTCCTCGGCGGCCCGGGCGATGCCGAAGTCGATCACCCGGACGCCGTCCTCGGCGAGCAGGACGTTCTCCGGCTTGAGGTCGCGGTGGATCAGCCCGGTGCGGTGGATCTCCACCAGGGCCGTGGCGAGGCCGACCGCCAGCCGGTGCACGGCGTCCGCGGGCAGCGCCCCGGCGGCCTCCACGGCGGCGCCCAGCGAGGGGCCGACCACGAACACCGAGGCCAGCCAGGGCGTCACCGCCTCGACGTCGGCGTCCATCACCGCGGCGGTGTAGGCGCCGGATACCCGGCGCGAGGCGCCGACCTCCCGCCGGAACCTGGCCCGGAACCCGGCGTCGGCGGCGAACCGTTCGTGCACCTGCTTGACCGCCACCAGCCGCCCGTCCGGCCCGGCCCCCAGCAGCACCCGGCCCATCCCGCCCCGGCCCAGCTCGGCGAGGACGCGGTACGGGCCGACCTCCGCCGGATCGGACTCCCGACGGGGCCTCAACTGCGGCATCCCCGTCACTGCGGGAACACCGGGGCCGTGGCGGTGCCCTGGGGGCTCGGGCCGTTCGCGGACACCGTCCGCGCCAGCTTCACCGCCGACTCGCCGAGCGTCCTGGTCATCGACTCGCACCGCCCCCGCGGATAGGTGGCCCCCTTCACCGCGATGAACACGTAGAGGTTGACGTCCCGGACGTAGAGGACGCAGTTGGACTCGTTCAGGTACTTCGACGGGAGCCAGAAGGCCTCCTCGGCGAAGGTGATGCCGGAGTCGCGGGTCCGGCCTCCCATGTAGAGGTTCTCGTAGTGCTGCTTGGCCCGCTCGGCGCCGGTCCTGCCGCCGGGGACCGTCGGGAAGACGTCCCAGACGATCTGGATCTCGTCGCCGGAACGGGTGTCCCACTCGCAGCCCTGCTCCGGGAGCTTCCCGTCGGAGTCCGTGGCCTCCCAGGTTCCGGGGTTCCCCCAGGGCTTCGAGAACTCGGGCGGCGCCGTCACCTTGGCGGCGTCCGCGCAGCTCGGCACCACGCGCGCGTACCGGTCCTGGACCTTCGAGAGCGGCACGTTCCCCGGCGTGGGCACCGGCTCGGGGAACACCGAGTCCAGGTTCACCACCCCGGTGGCGACCAGCCCGCCCGCCAGCCCGGCGAGCGCCAGCACCACCGCGCCCACTGCCAGGGCGATCCGCCGTCCCCGCCCGAGCCGCCGCACCGGTGCCCGCTGCGGCTCGGTCGGCGTGACGGCCGCGGCCACCGTGGGCGCGGGCTCGCCCACGGCCGGTGCGGCGGCCCCCAACAGCCGGGCGACCTCCGCCCGCTGCGCCGCGAGCAGGCCGTGCACCGCCTCCGGCCACGGCCGGGTCGAGGGCGCGATCCGGCCCACCGCCGCGAGCACCTGCTGCGGGGTCGGCCGGGCCGCCGGGTCCTTGACCAGGCAGGCCGCGACCAGCGGCCGCAGGCCCTCCGGCACCCCGCTGAGCTCGGGCTCGGCGTGCAGGACGTTGAACAGGATCCGCGGCAGCGACTCCCCGGTGAAGGCCGGCCGGCCCGTGCAGGCCACCGCCAGGGTCGCGCCGAGCGCGAACACGTCGCTGGCGGGCGTCAGTTCACGCCCCTCGACCTGCTCGGGCGACATGTAGCCGGGCGAGCCGATCATCGCGCCGGTGCGGGTGAGCTTGGTGTCCTGCCCCTCGGCCGCCCGGGCGATCCCGAAGTCGATCACCCGCACGCCGTCCTCGGCGAGCAGCACGTTCGAGGGCTTGAGGTCACGGTGGATCAGCCCGGCCCCGTGCACGTCGACCAGCGCCTGCGCCAGCCCGGCCGCCAGCCGCCGCACCGCCTCTTCGGGCAGCGCCCCGGCCGCCGCCAGCGCCTCGTTCAACGCCGGGCCCGGCACGAACTGGCAGGCCAGCCACGGGGTTCCGGCCTCCGGATCAGCCGCGATCACCGCCGCCGTGTACGCCCCGGACACCCGCCGGGAGGCCTCCACCTCGCGCCGGAACCGCACCCGGAACCCGTCGTCCTCGGCGAACTCGGCGTGCACCTGCTTCACGGCCGCCGTCCGCCCGTCCGGCGAGACCCCGAGCAGCACCCGGCCCATCCCGCCCTGCCCGAGCACCGCCAGCACCCGGAACGGACCCACCTGCACCGGCCCGTACGGCCCCAGCGTCTCCACGTGTACATGCCCCCCTGCCGCTGCGTGCGACAGATGATACAGACGGGGCGTTCGCGCCCGACCGGCCGCCTTCGACCCCCGGGATTCACGAAGCGTCAGGACCGCGTCAGCAGGTCGTCAAGGCGGGCTCGGGCGCGGGCGAAGCGGTGCAGGCTCGACCCACCTGCAGGTCCGCAGGTCGTTCCGGAGGTGATCCGCATGTCCGTATCCGCCGCGTTCCATTCCCGCGTCCCCGACGTGCGCCACCGGGCCCATCGGCTCCGCGCCGCGTTCTCGACGGTACTGGACCGGCTGGCGGCCAGCCCGCTGGACAGCCCGGTGCTCGGTGCCCTGGGAGCTCCCCGCTCGAAGCAAGCGGGCGCCCCGAGCGCCACGCCACGAACGACCCCGCCCCGCTGACCCCCACGGCCGCCCGAACCCCGCCCTGAACGGCCGTGACACTGCCAACAGCCCACCACACGGTGGGCTGTTGGCGTTTTCGCCTCGCAATCGGGCCAGGTGCGGGTTCCTCGCCGATCTCCTTCGGGGTCACGGCCTCGTAGTCCTGCCCGGCGAGGACCGGACACACCTCGCCCTACCCGGAGCGCCGGTGAATTCGAAGCGACTCGGGTTTTGCAGAGGCCCGCCGCGACGGAGTCAGCCCCCCCCCCCCCCACACCGAACCCGGTGAACCCGCAGGTGGGAGAGGCGAGTTCACTGCGGGGTGATCAGCCGCTTCCCGTTCAGCCACCGCTCCCAGGAGGCCTTGCTGAGGTAGGTCCGCTGGCCGAGCTCGGCCAACGAGATCCGGTGCGCGTGCTTGACCGCGCGCAGCTCTTCGGCCAGCCGCCGGGCGGGTTCCGAAAGATCATCAGGAAGCGGCTTCCAGGACTGGCTCATCGCGGGCCCCTCTGACGGGTCGACGGACGTCATGAACTGATCATTTCGGATGATCCGTCTCATCCGCTTCCCGGCGCCCCGTCTCAACCGTCTCCCGCTCGCCCGTCAAAACCTCAGCTCCGGGCCGTGAGACAGGACGGGTCCGTCTCAGAACGTTCGGAGACAGTCGAATGATCGCGGTCACATGTCGGAGAGTTGGCCCAACCGGGTAGCGGTCAGGACGTCCTCCGCACCACACCGGTCAGATCAGAGCAAGCACGGGGAGAAGCCTCATGGGCCGCCGGCATGAGTCCGAGATCACGTCTCTGTCCGCTGTCGACCAGCTCGCCAAGGAGCTCCAGTCGCTGAAGTCCGCATCGGGCCTGACCTACGCCCGCATCAGTGAACGCACCCACTACGCGAAGTCCTCGTGGGAGCGCTGGGTGAACGGGAAGCAGTTCCCGCCGCGCGACGCGGTGGAGAGCATCGCCTCGGTCTGCGAGGGCGACGCCGAGCACCTGCTCGCCCTGTGGCACCTCGCCAGCACCTGCCGCGTCACGATCAGCGCGCCGAACGCACTGCCGGCCGGGCCGCTGGACCACCCGCCGTCCGCGTGCCCGCACCGCCGGCAGGCCGTCATCCTGCGCCGTCTGGTCCTGCTCGGGCTGGGGCTCGCGGCGGGCGCGGGGCTGGCCACCGCCGGCCGACGGCCCCTGCGGCGCAGCTCCTGAACGATGGACGGCCCGGACACCGCGCCGAGGGGCAGCGCGCGGTGCCCGGGCCGGGTCGGATCGGTCCCCTTGGGGTCAGCCGAGCAGCCGGCTCCAGGTCCGGGCGTCCACCACGCCGTCGGCCGGCAGCGCGGCCGAGCTCTGGAAGCCCGTCACCCCGGCCTGGGTACCGGGCCCGAACGCGCCGTCCACGCTCACCTGGATGCCGTGCGCGACCAGCTGGCTCTGCACCGCCTGCACCGCGCTGCCCGCACGGCGGCCTGCGAGTAGTCCGTGACGTTGGCGGTCGCGGTGTGGTGCACGATCACCTTGTCCGGCACCCCCGCCAGGCCCCGGTGCCCGGTGCCCGGTGCCTGTAGCGGGTGAGCCCGGAGGAGGTGACGGGCAGTCGGCCGGCGTACGGGATCTCGGCGCCGAGGATCGACCGCCCGACCGGTCGCCGCGTCGCCCGTTCCCGAGGTGCCGGTGAAGCTCCGAATCCGGCTCAGCCCGACCAGACGGTGACCGTGGCGTCCACCCGGTAGTCCGACGGGGCGATGGCGTCGATCTTGATCAGGACCGTGCGGCCGCCCGGGCTCTTCAGGCAGACCAGCGATCCGACGCCGACGTGGGCCGAGTCGCCCGGGTGGGTCACGGCCCAGTCGGAGCAGGCGGCACCGGACGGCGGTGCCTGGCCCGTCCAGACGCCGAACTGGTCGTGGTCCATCCGGATCTCCTCCCGCAGCACGGCGCTCGTTGCGGTGAACCCGGTCGCGTAGATGCCCTGCGGGAAGCCGGAGTCGCGCCCCGGCGGGGTCAGGTCGAAGTCGACCCCGCCGTCCATCGGGATGCCGACCTGCCCGGTCCAGGCCACGGTGAGCCCGGTCGGAGACGGCACGGGCGGGGTCGGCACTGCCGGGGTGGCACCGGTCGCCGCGGGCGCCGTCGTCGACGCCGCGGTGGCGGGGGCGGGCGCCGCGGTCGGGGTCGCGACGGGCGGCGCGTCGCCCCTCGGCCGGATCGCCGTCCCCAGGATGAGGGCGAGCAGCCCGACCGCGACCACGCCGACCCGGGCTCCCGTGGTCTGCGGGCCCGGCAGCTTGATCCCGGCGCCGCTCGCGGCCTCCTTCGCGAAGGCCACGACGAAGCAGAGCAGTCCGAACACCCACAACGTGATGGTCCCCGTCACGGCGCCGCCCCCGATGTCCCACGTGTCCCGATCCCGAACGCGCAGATGCTACAAGGAATATGACCCGCTGGCAGGTCGATTCGGCCGGAGTCGGACGGGGAGGACGCGCTACGGCTTGACGGCGACACCCGCGTAGAAGGAGACCTGGGCGTCCGTGACGTCGGCCGGGAGCAGTCCGGCGGGGTCGTCGGACTCGTCGGGGTGCCAGCGGTGGGCGGGGACGACACCGGGGTCGAGGAGGTCGAGGCCCTCGAAGAAGGTGGCGAACTCGGCCTTGGGGCGCAGCCGGAGAGAGGTGCCGGCCTGGTTGTATATCTCCTCGACCTTGGTGGCGCCGGACGGGTCGAGTTCGGCGGTGGCGTGCGAGAGGACCAGCGCGGAGCCCGCCGGCAGCGGGGCGAGGAGGTGCTTGAGGATGGCGTGGGCGTCGGCGAGGTCGGGGACGAAGTGGAGCAGGGCCACCATCGAGAGGACCACGGGCTGGTCCAGGTCGAGGGTGCGGGCCACTTCGGGGGTGGCCAGGATCGCGGCCGGGTCGCTGACGTCGCCGTGGACGTACGCGGTGCGGCCCTGCGGGGTGCTGGTCATCAGGGCGCGGGAGTGGGCCAGGACGACCGGGTCGTTGTCGGCGTAGACCACGCGGGCCCGGGGCTCCACGGCCTGGGCGACCTCGTGGAGGTTCGGCGAGGTGGGGATGCCGGTGCCGATGTCCAGCCACTGGCGCAGGCCGCGCCGGGCCAGGGCCCGGGTGGCGCGGTGCATGAAGGTGCGGTTGGCGCGGACGGCGGTGCGCATGGTGGGGAAGGCGGTCAGCACCCGCTCGGCGGCCTCGCGGTCGACGGCGAAGTTGTCCTTGCCGCCGAGGAAGTAGTCGTACATCCGGGCGCTGTGCGGGATGTCCTGGCGTATGTGCGGGACGACCGGTTCACCGGACCGCCCCGGCTCGACGGCCGTCATCCAGGTCTCGTCCGCGCTCATCCGCTGTCCCCTCATCTGTGATCACGTCAGGCCCGCCGCAGTCTAGCCAACTCGCCGGTAACCCACGGGCGGTCCGGCCGGACCGCCCGTGCAGCCGTCGATCCCACTGCCGCCGAAAAGGAGGGTAGTAGGCTGAGCAGGAAAGATGATCTTCAGGAGACGACATGCCCGCCACCAAACCCCGCGTCCTGCTCGTCACCGACCTCGCCTACCAGGCCCGGGGCCGCCGGTACTGCGACGAGGACATCCGGCTCTCCGCCGGCCTGCGCGAGGACTTCGACCTCGCCCTCTGCCACCCCCTCGACGCCGCCGCGCTGATGGACGCCTTCGACGTGGTCCTCGTCCGCAACAGCGGCCCGGTGCTCAACTACCGCGCCGAGTACGAGGCCTTCCGCAGCCGTGCCCTCGACCGCGGCACCCGGGTCTACAACCAGCTGACCGGGCGCGCCGACATGGCCGGCAAGCAGTACCTGCTCGACCTGAGCGCCGCCGGGTACCCGGTCATCCCCACCGTCGACCGGGCCGAGGACCTCGCGCGCCTGCCCGTCGTCCCCGAGTACGTGGTCAAGCCGAAGCTCGGCGCCGACTCCATCGGCCTGCGGACCGTCCCCCGCGAGCAGCTCGACTCCGTCACCTACGACGAGGACGTCCTGGTCCAGCCGCTGATCCGCTTCGCGTACGAGGTCTCGTTCTACTTCGTCGACGACGCCTTCCAGTACGCCCTCCACGCCCCCGACCCTGAGCAGCGCTGGCGCCTCGAACGGTACGAGCCCACCGCCGCCGACCTGGAGTTCGCCCACCGCTTCATCGCGTGGAACACCGTCGAGCACGGCATCCAGCGGGTCGACGCCTGCCGCACCCCCGAGGGCGGCCTCCTCCTCGTCGAGCTGGAGGACCTCAACCCCTACCTGTCCCTGGACCTGGTGGACGAGGCCACCCGGGACCGGTTCACCGCCGCCCTCAGGGCCTCCCTGCTCAAGCTGGCGGCGAACCGGCCCTGACCCGCCGGGCCGCCTCGGTCAGCACCGCGCCCAGCGGCAGGCCGACCCGGGCGACGGCCAGGCCGTCACCCCGGGTCGCGCCCTGGTTGACGATCGCGACCGGGGTGCCCGCACGCGCGGCGTGCCGGACGAGGCGCAGGCCCGACATGACCGTGAGCGAGGAACCGAGCACCACCAACGCCTGTGCCGCGTCGACGAGTTCGAAGCAGCGCTGGACCCGCGGCTTGGGTACGGCCTCACCGAAGAAGACCACGTCCGGCTTGAGCACTCCCCCGCACGCCGCGCAGGGGGCGACCCGGAACCCGTCCACCAGCTCCTGTGGCAGCTCGGCGTCGCCGTCGGGGTTGACCCGGGCCGATCCCGCCCGGAAGTCGGCGTTCAGCGCCTCCAGCCGCCCGTCCAGCTCCTCCCGCGAGCTGGTGCGCCGGCACTCCAGGCACACCACCCGGTGCAGCCCGCCGTGCAGCTCCACCGCCGCACGCGTACCGGCCGCCCGGTGCAGACCGTCCACGTTCTGGGTGATCACCGCCGCCACATGACCCGAGCGCCGCAGCTGCTCCACCGCGCGGTGCCCGGCATTCGGCTCGGCCCGCGCGATCGTGCGCCACCCGGCGTGGCTGCGCGCCCAGTACCGGCGCCGGGCCGCGTCGCCGCCCGTGAACTCCTGGTACGTCATCGGCGACCCGCGCCTCCGCGTGCCCGTCTCGCCCCGGTAGTCCGGAATGCCCGACTCCGTCGACAGCCCCGCACCGCTGATCACCACGACGCCCCGCGCGGCCAGCAGCCGCACCAGCGCCTCCAGGCCGACCGCATCGGCCGCCGTACCGCTGAGAGTCGTCGCGGGCACACCCATGCCGTCCAGCCTAGAACCCGCCGACGGGCCCGCGCGACGGGCCGCCGCGAGCCGGCTGATCACCATGGCGGGCGCTGCCGCAGCCCTTCCGGGACCGGTCGGCGCTCGATACCGCCGTCCGGCTTCCCCGGCACCCGCCCCGGCTCGCCGCCGCCCCGACCGGAGGTCATCTCGGACCTCGTCGAAGGCGGCACGCCCGCCTACCTGATCACCATCGGCGACCAGCTGAGCATCCTCGACAGCGGCGGCGCCAACTACGACGCCCGCCACCTCGCCGGCCTCGCCCCGGAGGTCCTCCTCGTCCAGCCCGGCGGAGCCTCCGTCCCGGACTACGTCCCCCGCCTCCTCGACGTCCTCGACCACCCCCCGTACGTCATCCCCACCCACTGGGACGACTTCGACCACCCGCTCACCGAACCCGCCCACGACTGGGGCGGCCTCCCCGCCCTCCAGGCCGCCGTCCACCGGTCCAGCCCCGAGACCCGCCTCATCCGGCTCGACCACCTGGAGACCGTCACCTTCTGACCCACACCCGCGATCCCGCCCCGCCCCGCCCCGCCCCGCGACCGCCTGCCACCGCCGGCGAACAACCACATCAATCGGGTCACATCTCAAACACAGTAGGATGACTCAACTCCCGCGCTACGCGCGAAGAGTTCCATAAATAAGTCATTTGCCCGAATTATCTCCCCCGCTTCACACGCACGGAGCCACCCTCATGGACAACCCGTCCGCCGCTGACACCGACGGCGCGATAGAGACACGCGGCATCGAACCCGTCCCCGACCACGAGCGCCGGGGCAGAGTCCGCGAGCTCTTCCCGACCTGGGTCGCGGCGAACATCAGCGTCCTGCTGCTCACCATGGGTGCCGCCCTGGTGGTGTTCAACCAGTTGAACTTCTGGCAAGTCCTGATCGTCGCGGCGTGCGCCGCCCTCGTCTCGTTCGGCATGGTCGGCGTGCTGTCGGTCTCCGGGAAGTGGGGCGGGGCGCCGGGCGCGACCCTCTCGCGGGCCACCTTCGGGGTGCGCGGGAACCTCTTCCCCGGCGCGATCCTCTGGATCGCCCGGTTCGGCTGGGAGACGATCAACGCCGTCACCGGTGCCTACGCCGTGCTGACCGTCCTCGACCTGCTCTTCGGCGTCAAGAGCAACACCGCGCTGATCGTGATCACGCTCTTCGCCTTCGTCGCCTGCACCTTCGTGGTCTCCGGCATGGGCCGGAAGGCACTGAACGTCTGCAACACCTGGTCGACGTACCTCTTCGGCATCTTCAGCGTGCTGGTGCTGGGCTACCTGATCGCGACCATGCACTGGAGCGAGGTCTTCGCCAAGCCCGCCGGCACCACGGCGATGATGATCGCCGGCATCGGGACCATCGCCGCCGGTGGCATCAGCTGGGTCCCCACCGGCCCGGACTTCGCCCGCTACCTGCCGCACGCCGCCTCCGGCAGGAAGATCGTCGGCGTGACGGTTTCCGGTGCCGGCCTGGTGATGGTGCCGATGGTGCTGATGGGTGCCGTGATGGCGGTGGCCTCGCCCGGCCTGGCGCAGGCCGCGGACCCGGTCTCCTTCCTCGGTGACCTGCTGCCGACCTGGCTGGCCGTGCCCTACCTGCTGACCGCGATCGTGGGCATGCTGCTGATCAACAGCCTCTCCATGTACTCGGCCGGCTTCACCGCGCAGACCATGGGTGTCAGGCTGCCGCGCGCCCTGGCCGTCAGCATCAACGCCGTGATCTCGCTGGTCGGCGGCCTGCTGCTGATGCTGGTCGCCAAGAGCTTCCTGGGCTCCTTCATCACCTTCCTCATCCTGCTCGCCGTCTCCTTCTCGGCCTGGATCGGTGTCTACGCGGTGGACATGTTCCGGCGCCGGTCGCGCGCGGTGCGCTACGACGCCGCCGCGCTGATGGACACCAGCAGGGGCAGCCGGTACTGGTACGCGGGCGGCTTCTGCTGGCAGGCGATGGTGGCCTGGGTGCTCGCACTGCTGATCGGGCTCGCCTTCACCAAGTGCGACTGGTTCGCCGGCCCGCTCTCCGGCACCCCCGTCGGCAAGTACGGGCTGGCCTGGGCGGCGACCATCGTGATCTCCGGCGTGATCATGGCCGTGCTCCCCGCGCCCCGGGAGAACACCTCCGCCACCGCCGAGCACCCCGCCGAGCACCCCGCCGACCTCCAGGCGGAGCGGTCCGAACAGGTCACCGTCTGACCCCTCGGCCCGAACCTCCGCACGCCCCGACGCACCCGGACCGCCCGGTCGCCGGCTCAGGTGAGCCCGCGACCGGGCGGTCCGGTTTCGACGTCGTGGTCCCGCTGCGCCTCTCCCTACCGCCCGAGCGCGCCGGCAGAGGACGCTTCGGTCAACCTCGGTGGAGGTACACACCACCGGAGGAGTGTGGTCCACGACCGACCACGGCCGTCGGTCGCGAACTCGATGCCCTGCTCGCTCAGTTGATCAGCCTAATCGGCGGCGCAATGCCCCCGCACCCGGCAACCGCGTAAGCACCGACGCCGGTGCGGGTCCCTTGCCGGTGACCGGGTGCCCGTGAACCGACCGCCACGATCACCGACGCGCCTGCGGCGTACTGCTGCCACGGGTACGGTGAAGGAGGCGGCGGCCTGGCCCGTGTCGCCGCCGAGGTCGACGACGGTGCCGGTGGCGCATGACGAGGGACGTCTTCCACGGCACGCTCAACAGCCCGCAGAGCCGCCCTGAGCGGACCGGACACCCGGTCCGGAAGACAGGAGGCGATCGACGATGCGTTCCCAGCCCGTGCTTGTCACTGGCGTCGGTGGCGGCGTCGGCGGAGTCGGACGAACGGTCCTCGACCGGTTGTATGCCGAGGGCGTGCCCGTCCGGGCTCTTGTACACCACGACGACGAACGGGCCTCGGCTCTGCGGGCCATGGCCGGCGTGGACGTGGTGGTCGGCGATCTCACACGTGGCGCCGACGTGGTGGAGGCGCTGGCGGGCTGCCGCCGGGCCTACTTCGGGATGAGCGTGTCACCCGCGTACCTGGAGGCCGCGACGACGGTCGCTGCAGCCGCCCGGGAAGGCGGCGGCCTCGAACTGCTGGTGAGCATCTCGCAGATGACGGTCTCTCAGATGGACCTCACCAGCGATGCCGAATCCCGGCAGCAGCGGCTGCACTGGCTGGCCGAGCACGTCCTCGACTGGTCGGGGGTGCCGGTCGTCCATGTCCGGCCCACGGTGTTCATGGAGAATCCGCTCTTCGCCCAGGTCGCTGTCGCCTCGATCCTGCGAGACCGCACGATCCGCCTCCCGTTCGGCTCCGCGCGGACTTCGCCGGTCGCCGCAGCCGATGTGGCGGAGGTCATCGCACGCCTCCTGCGCGACCCGGCTCCGCAGTCCGGCCGCGTCTACGAACTGACCGGAGCGCGCTCCCGTGACATGGCAGCCATCGCGGCCGAGTTCTCCGCCGGCCTGGGCCGGACCGTGACCTACGTCGATGTGCCGTACGAGGAGTGGCTGGAACGCGACCTCAAGGAGCAGGACCTGCCGCCCCACGTCTTCGAGCACATCGCCACGATGGCGCGGCTGCACCGCGAGAATCGGTACGACCGGGCCACGAACGACGTCACCGAGCTGCTCGGGCGCCCCCCGCTGGGGTTCGACAGCTTCATCAGGAACACCCCCGCCCTGCAGTCGCAACCAGGTCTGTTGCCGGGCTGAGCGAGCGGTGGTTCCGCGGTCCAGCTGCATGGGCCCTGTCCCGTGATCGGGACAGCGCCGAAGACCGTACAGACCCCCAACGGCTTCGATGACGACGCCAAGAGGCCCCCTGTTCCTTTCTGCGGTCATGAGTTGACGTACTGCGCCGCGGGTGGCTGCAATTCGGGGTGGCCGGGGACGTTGGGCTTGATCCAATGGTCGTAGCTCTGCCGCCAGGCGCCGCTCGTGCGGTAGTCCTCCAGGACCTGGTTGACCCAGGAGGCGAGGTCCGGTTCGCCGGGTGAGATGGCGACGCCGTAGGGCTCGTCGGAGAGCTGGTCGCCGACCACGGTGGTTTGCGGGTCCTGGGCGGCCAGGCCGTAGGCGATGGCGTCGTCGGTGAGGATCGCGTCGTCGTTGCCGAGTTCGAGCTGGACCAGGCAGTCCAACTCCTGGTCCCGCTTGTCGAGTTCGGCCACCTTGTACTTCTGCTGGGCCGCCGGCAGCGTGGTGTCCGGTTCCAGCAGGGTCTCGGCGGTGGAGCCGGCGGCGACGCACACACGCCTGCCCTTCATCGCGTCGGGCCCGCTTTCACCCTGTCCGGCCTTCGCGGCCGGCATCAGGACCCGCTGTCCGGCTTCGAAGTAGACAGTGGACATGGCCACGTCCTGGCTCCGCTTGCAGGTGATCGTCATGGTGTGAACGACCAGATCGACGTGCTGGTCGCCGGTGGCCTTGAGGCGCGGCTGGCGTTGGGCGTCGTCGAGTGCGACCCAGTTGACCTTCGGGTTTCCCAGCGAAGCGACGATCGCCTTCGCGAGGTCGATGTCGAATCCCTGGGGTGTGGCGCCGCCCGGGCCCAGGAATCCCCAGTCGTAGTCGTTCAGGTCCACGCCGATGTTGATCGTCCCGCGGGCCTGGATCGCCTTGATGGTCGGCCCGGAGGGATCCTTCTTCGGGGGGTACCTGCTCGCCTTGCAGGACGGGTCCGAGGCGGAAGCGGTGTCGGCCGCGAGGCTGGGCGGGGGTGAGGACAGCGGGCCGGTGGCCGCGGTGGTCCGCGTGGCGGCCGGCCGGGCAGGTCCGCCCGCCGTGAGGGCCACCGCCACCAGGGTGGTGAGGGCGAGTAATGCCGTGGTTCCGCGAAGCCGCATCAGGTGTCCTCCGATGGTTTCGTTGCGGGTCACCGGCACTCCGCCGACCGGCGTCCGACGCCGGCCGGCACGCCGGCGGCGGCGGCCGGCAGTGTGCATGGAAGATATGTGATGGCACGTCGAACGAACTGGCAAGGGGCCTGGGCTTTTTGGTGAACCCCGGCAGTCACGGGACGCGGGCTGCGGCCCTGGCGGTTCCGCTCCCACACCCCGACGGAACCGCGCCTCGACGCACGAGCGGGGCCCCGTGGACAGACGGGCCGCTCGATCGGGGATCCCGGCACGCAGGAGTCGAGCTACGCGTCGGAAGAAGTTGACATGTCGGGGATCTCCGACACATAGTGGGGCCATGGCGGATGTCGATGTCTTCAGCGCGCTGGCCAACCCCGTACGGCGGAAGCTGTTGGAGAGCCTGCGGGAGGGGCCCCGGGCGGCGGGCGAGCTGGCCGGGGAATTCGAGCTCAGTCGGCCGGCCGTCTCCGAGCACCTCGCGGTGCTCCGGAATGCCCGACTGGTGCGCGAGGAACCGAGGGGGCGGCATCGCTACTACCACCTGGAGCCCGCCCCGCTCGCCGAGGTCGAGGCGTGGCTCCACCCCTTCGAGCACTACTGGCGGGCGCGGATGCGTTCGCTGCGCGAGCTCCTGGACGAGGAGAGTTCATGACCGAGAAGGCCGCGATCAACCGTGACGAGTTCCTGCCGTACCCGCCGGCGCGGGTGTGGGAGGCGCTGACCGATCCGGAGCTGCACGCGCGGTGGTGGGCCGCCGGGGACGTGAAGGCGGTGGTGGGGCACCGGTTCACGCTGGACATGGGTCCGTGGGGGCAGCAGCCCTGCGAGGTGGTCGAGGTAGAGGTGGAGCGGCTGCTGAAGTACAGCTTCGCCGAGGGGTCGCTGGACACCACCGTCACCTGGCGGCTGGTGCCCGAGGGGCACGGAACGCGGCTGCTGCTGGAGCACGCGGGCTTCGACCTGGACACCCCGATGGGCCGGCAGGCCCACCAGGGCATGGCGCAGGGCTGGCCGTCGGTGCTGCGCCGGATCGCCCCGGCGCTCGCGGAATAGGCTGGGACCCTGCCTCAGGCGCGGCCGAGGACGCGCTCCACGGCGATCTCGATAACCACCCGGTCCGGGTTCTCCCGGGGCGTGCGGTAGCGCTCGGCGTAGCGCCGCTCCGCGTCGGCGACCTGCTCGGGCTCGTCGCGCACCACCGCGACGCCCTCCAGGGTGGACCAGCGGGCCCGGTCCACCTGACAGACCGCGACCCGCAGGCCCTCCGCCCCGGCCGCCGCGACATTGCGCGCCTTGCGGCTGGTGCGGCTGGTGATCACCCTGGCGGTGCCCGTCTTCGGCTCGAAGGTCACGCCGACCGGCACCACGTGCGGCGAGCCGTCCGGGCGGGTGGTGGTCAGGGTGGAGATGTGCCGCTCGCGCCAGAAGGCGAGGAAGGCTTCGTCGAGGTCGCGCGGGTCGTGGGCCATGATCGGGATCGTACGGCCCCCGGGAGACGATCAACGTCCCGGGGGCCGTAGCGGCATGTGGATCAGGGCCGTGGCCCCATCAGGACCGGCCCCATCAGGACCTACGGCTCAGTGCCCGCGCGCGATCCACTCCGGCAGGGCCGGGGCCTCGGCGCCGATCGTGGTCGGCTCACCGTGGCCGGTGCGCACCACCGTCTCGGCCGGGAGCGAGAGCAGCCGCTCGCGGATCGACTCGATGATGGTCGGGAAGTGCGAGAACGAGCGCCCCGTCGCACCCGGACCGCCCTGGAACAGGGTGTCCCCGGTGAACACGGTGCCCAGCTCCGGCGCGTACAGGCAGACCGCACCCGGCGCGTGCCCCGGGGTGTGCAGCACGGTCAGCCCGGTGCCGGCCACCTCGATCCGCTGCCCGTCGGCGAGTTCGCCGTCCGGGAGCCGCTCGGGGTGGGTGAGCTTCCACAGCGGGAGGTCGTCCGGGTGCAGCAGGATCGGCGCCCCGGTGCGCTCGGCGAGGGTCGGGGCGGCGTCGATGTGGTCGTTGTGCGCGTGGGTGGACACGATCGCCACCAGCCGCCGCCCACCGAGCGCCGCCTCGATCGCCGTCGCGTCGTGCGCGGCGTCGATCACCACCGCCTCCCGGTCGTCGCCGACGATCCAGACGTTGTTCTCCACCTCCCAGCTGCCGCCGTCCAGCTCGAAGGTCCCGGCGGTGACCAGCCGGTCGATACGGGCGGAGGTCACAGCACCACCACCGAGCGGAGGACGTCGCCCCGGTGCATGCGCTCGAAGGCCTGCTCCACCGCGTCGAGTTCGATGGTCTCGGTGACGAAGGCGCGGAGGTCCAGGCGGCCCTGGAGGTAGAGGTCGATCAGCATCGGGAAGTCGCGGGACGGCAGGCAGTCGCCGTACCAGGAGGACTTGAGGGCGCCGCCGCGGCCGAAGACGTCGAGCAGCGGCAGTTCCAGGGTCATCTCCGGGGTCGGGACGCCGACCAGGACCACGGTGCCGGCGAGGTCGCGGGCGTAGAAGGCCTGCCGGTACGTCTCGGGGCGGCCGACGGCCTCCACCACGACGTCCGCGCCGTTGCCTCCGGTGAGTTCGCGAATCGCCTCGACCGGGTCGGTGGTACGGGAGTTGACGGTGTGGGTGGCCCCGAGCGTACGGGCCGTCTCCAGCTTGCGGTCGTCGATGTCGACGGCGATGATCTTCGCCGCGCCCGCCAGCCGGGAGCCCATCACGGCCGCGCCGCCGACGCCGCCGCAGCCGATCACGGCGACCGAGTCGCCCCGGCTGACGTTGCCGGTGTTGATCGCGGCGCCCAGGCCCGCCATCACGCCGCAGCCCAGCAGGCCCGCGACGGCCGGATCGGCGGTCGGGTCGACCTTGGTGCACTGGCCGGCCGCGACCAGGGTCTTCTCGGCGAAGGCGCCGATGCCCAGGGCCGGGGACAGCTCGGTGCCGTCCAGCAGCGTCATCTTCTGCTTGGCGTTGTGGGTGCTGAAGCAGTACTGCGGGCGGCCGCGCTTGCAGGCGCGGCACTGGCCGCACACCGCGCGCCAGTTGAGGACGACGAAGTCGCCGGGCTCGACCTCGGTGACGCCCTCGCCGACCGACTCCACGATGCCCGCGGCCTCGTGGCCGAGCAGGAACGGGAACTCGTCGTTGATGCCGCCCTCGCGGTAGTGGAGGTCGGTGTGGCAGACGCCGCAAGCCTGGATCCGGACCACTGCCTCGCCCGGCCCCGGGTCCGGCACCACGATCGTGGTCACCTCCACGGGCGCGCCCTTGGCGCGCGCGATGACTGCCTTGACCTGCTGGGGCATCCGATTCCACCTCCGTCGGCCGGTACTGCTCCGCACCGGCGTGACCTGCGACGAACGACTGCAGAGGAACTGTAGAGGGACTCCGGTGGCTCTGCCTACGAAGCGTAGCGCCCGGCCGGTCGGCCGCCGTCGGAGCGGGTCGGGTGATCCCGCTCACCGCACGTGCCAGGCGCATATCCGCCGCCTGACCGCGTCTCACGCGGCGCCCGCCCCGGCGCGGCTCGGCACCAGGGGCGCGTGGGTGGCGCTGAGCGCCCGTCAGCGTGCCACGAACTGCCCGGAAAGCACCGCCGTTGGCTGGAAGTGCCGCAGACGGCTGCCCCGCCGTCCACGTACGGTCGTAGCAGAGGCGGTCCACGCGACCACGCTCAGCACACCCGCCCCACCTGACGGCACGCCACCGCGCGCCGCCCGTGCCGGGTACGTACCGACCGTACGCCCCCGCACGTTTCGCGCCATCCCGCGCACGGGCCCGCGCCCCTGCGCGAGCCGCGTTTCCCGGCCCACCCGCACCCCGGTCCACCCGAACCCCGGCCCTGAGTCGAGCCGCCCGGCCGAACCGCCCGTCCCCGCACGATCCCGGATCACCCCCCGTCGGACCGCCCCGCGCGGCCCGCTGACCTGGAGTCTGGAGTACGGATGTCCACCGAGAACAGTGCGACCGGTGCCGGCACCGGCACCGCCCCGCTCCCCCCGCTGCACTGCCTGCGCCACGTGGAACCCGGCCCGCCGCGGCTCGCCGCGCTGCCCACCGGCACCCCGGTCTGGCTGGTCAGTCGGCACGCCGACGTGCGACAGGTGCTCACCGACCCGCGCCTGGGCCGCGCCCCGCTCTACGCGCCGGACGCGCCGCCGGTCACGGTCACGCCGAACATCCTGGACGACCCGCAGAGCATGCTGAACATCGACGGCACCGAGCACCAGCGGCTGCGCCGCACCGTGCAGCGGGCGTTCACCCCGCGCGCGATCGCCCGCTGGAAGCCCTGGGTGGCCTCGGTGGTCGAGTCGCTGATCGACGAGCTGATCGACCACGGCTCCCCCGCCGACATCGTCGCCGCCTACACCCGTCCGCTGCCGGTCGCGGTGATCAGCCGTCTGCTGGGCCTGGACAACCTCGACAGCAAGCGGCTGGCGCACTGGAGCGACCACGCGCTGTCCACCACCGCCTACACCGCCGAGGCGATCGGCACCGCGATGACCGAGTTCGCCGCCTTCGGCGCCGAGGTGATCACCGAACGCCGCGCCGCCCCCGGCGAGGACCTGGTCAGCGCTCTGCTCGCGGCCGCCGCCGAGGACGGCTCGATCACCGAGGGGCAGCTGATCGCGCTGGTCATCGGCCTGGTGGTGGCCGGGCACGAGACCACCATGACCAGCCTCGGCAACGCCCTGGTCTACCTGCTGGAAGACGGCCGGGAGTCCTGGCAGCGGCTCGCCTCCGACGAGGCCAGCGCCGCCGCCGCGACCGAGCAGATCCTGCGCGCCGTCCCGCTCGGCGACGTCCAGGAGTGCATGCCCGGACTGCTGCGCCGCACGGTGGAGGACGTGGAGATCGGCGGGGTGGTGATCCCGGCCGGCAGCGTGGTGGCCGCCGACGCCAACGCCGCCAACCGGGACCCGTCGGTCTACACCGGGGACCTCAGCACCGAGCTGTTCTCCCCGCTGGCCGCGCCGATGCTCACCTTCGGCGCCGGTCCGCACCACTGCCTGGGCGCCTGGCTGGCCCGGATGGAGCTCGAACTCGCCCTGCACCGGCTGGCCCGCCGCCTGCCCGCGCTGCGGATGGCCGGCCCGGTCGACGGCATCGACTGGCGGCGCGGGCTGCTCACCCGCAGCCCCAACGCGCTGCAGGTCTCCTGGTGACGGGCTCCGCCGAGACCGAGGCCGTGGTGGTCCGGGTGGACCGGGAGCGCTGCATCGGCTCCGGGATGTGCGCGCTGAGCGCCCCCGGCTCGCTGGCCCTGGACGCCGACGGACGGGCCCAGCCGGTGGCCGAATACGCCGACGGCGGCGCGGAGTTGACGGACGGACTGGCCGAGGCGGTCGAGTTCTGCCCGGTCGAGGCACTCGCCCTCCACTCGGCGCGCGGCGGGTACCGGATCGCCCCGGCGGACTGACGGACCACCCGGTGCCGCCCGGTGCCGCCTGCTGCGACTGCGGCAGCAGGCGGCAGGCGGCACCGGGGCTTGACCAGCTGCGACACCCGCCCCTGCGACACCCCGAGCAGCTCCGCCGTCCGCCCGAAGTGCAACTGGTGCGCGAGGACGGCGAAACACTCCAGCTCCTGCAACGGCAGCTCCGGCAGCACCACACCGGGCCCGGGGGACGAACGCTCCACCTCGGTGGTCTATGCCGGGACGACCACGGACTCCCGAAGCCCCGACCCGCCGGAGCCCGTACCCCGAAGTACGCCGAAGTCCATCGAAGTCAGAGAGCCCCGTGAGCCGACGGGGTGTCGGATCGTAGATTGTGCCCATGATCGAGGAGACATCGCCCGAGAAGTCAGCGCGATCGACACTGCCACGCAGGCGGCATGCCGCCCCCAAGCGGGCCGCGGCCGGTGGCGTGCTGCGGTCGTCCGCGCTGATGGCCGCCGGAACCGTGGTCTCGCGCGCCACCGGACTGATCCGCCAGGGACTGCAGGCCGCGGCATTAGGCGTCGGGCTGCTGGCCACCACCTACAACCAGGCCAACACAGTGCCCACCAGCCTGTACTTCCTGCTGATCGGCGGCGCGCTGAACTCCGTCCTGGTCCCCCAACTGGTCCGGGCCCGGGCGGAGGACCCCGACGGCGGGGTCGCCTTCGAACAGCGCCTGGTCACCCTGGTGCTGTGCGTTCTGGGCGCCGGCAGCGCACTGGCCACCTTGGCCGCTCCCGAGATCATCCGCATCTACCAACACGACACGCCCGCCACCCACGACGCGTTCGAGCTGACCGTGGCCTTCGCCCGCTTCCTGCTCCCGCAGATCTTCTTCTACGGCGTGTTCAGCATCTTCGGACAGACCCTCAACGCCCGGAACCGGTTCGGCGCGATGATGTGGACCCCGGTCCTGAACAACACCGTGCTGATCACGATGTTCGGCCTGTACCTCGGCATGATGACGGCCCCGCCGAAGGTCGCGGACATCACCGGTGCCCAGGTCAGGCTGCTCGGCATCGGAACCACCCTCGCCCTGGCCCTCCAGGCACTCGCCCTGATCCCGTACGCCCGCGCGGCCGGCTTCCGGCTGCGACCGCGTTTCGACTGGCGGGGCACCGGCCTGCGCAAGAGCGTGAGCGCGGCGCGCTGGACCCTGCTGTTCGTCCTGGCCAACCTCGTGGCGAGCACCGTGGTCACCCGTCTGGCGTCCGCTGCGGACGCGACCCTGCCCAGCGACGGGGTCGGCTACACCGCCTACAGCTACGCCCAGCAGATCTGGATGCTCCCCCAGTCGATCGTCACGGTCTCCCTCATCACCGTGCTCCTCCCGCGGATGAGCCGGGCGGCAACTGAGCACCGCCTGGACGACCTTCGCGCCGACCTCTCCCGCGCGCTGCGGGTCAGCGGCGTCGTCATCGTCCCGGCGGCGTTCTTCTTCGCCGCCTTCGGCCCGCAGATCGCGCAGCTGCTGTTCGCCCACGGAGCCGCCGACGCCGCGGCGACCGTCCCGCTGGGCCACATGCTGCAGGCCTTCGGCCTGGGGCTGATCCCGTTCTCCGCCCAGTACCTCCTGCTGCGCGGCTTCTACGCCTTCGAGGACACCCGCACGCCGTTCCGCATGGCGCTGTGGATCAGCGGTATCAACATCGCCCTGGCCGTGGCCTGCCACCTGCTGCTGTCCCCCCGGTGGGCGGTCACCGGAATGGCCGCCGCCTACGCCCTGTCCTACGCCATCGGCCTGCTGCTCACGGCCCTGCGGCTGCGGCGCCGTACCGGCGGACTCCTCGACGGCCGGCGAATCTGCCGCACCTACGCCAAGTTGACCGCCGCCGCCGGCGGCGCCGGCGCCGCCGGCTGGCTCATCGCCCGCACCTGCGGCCCCGGCCTCGCACCGGCCTCCTGGATGCCTGCCGTCCCGCTGACCGCAGGCGGCATCGCGATGGCGCTGCTGTTCCTCCTCTTCGCACGACTCCTGCGCATCGGGGAACTGCGCGGCCTGCCGGGTAGGCCCTGACCGCGCTGTGCAGCGCGCAGGCCAGGTGGTAGAGCGGTTCGGCGAGGTCCGGCCGCAACGGCAATATGGTCATCAACCATGAACAAAGGGGCAGATGATGGTACGTAGGGCCACAGCCCTCAGGAATGCCGCAGCGGCCACAGCCGCGCTGCTGCTGGGCGCCGGGCTTGCCCCGGTCGCCTCCGCCGCAACGCCGAACGCGGGCAATCCGGCCGCAGAGCGGCTCAGCACGTACTGGACGGCGGCCCGCATGGCGGCCGCACTGCCCGACGACACCGCACTGCCCGACGACACCGCACCGGCCGCGGCGGACGGGCCCCGGCCCGGCGAGTTCATCCCGCCGAGCAAGAGCTTCGACGGCATCCCGCAGGCGGGCGCGTTCTTCTGGACCGATGCCGACGGCACGGGCCGCACGTGCAGCGCCTCCGTGGTGCACAGTCCCGACCACAACCTGGCGCTGAGCGCGGGACACTGTCTCAAGGGGTACTCCGGCACCTCTCCCAAGCGGAACCTGGGGTTCGTTCCGCAGTACCACGACGGACTCAAGCCGTTCGGCATCTTCCCGGTCAAGGACGACGGCGTCTACGTCGCGCAGGAGTACTACGACAGGGGTGAGCACGCGGGGGCCGCGTACGACTTCGGGTTCGCGGTGACCGAGCCCAACCAGGACGGCCACCGGCTGGAGGACGCGGTGGGCGCGGTCCAGCTGCTCACCGGCACCGGCTACTCCCACGCTCCGGTACGAATGATCGGGTACCCGGGCAGCGCGCAGAAGCCGCTGGAGTGCTTGAGCTGGACCACCAGGTGGGTCAGCGACGACCCCGCGGATCCGGGCACCTTCGAACGCATCGCCTGCGACGGCTTCGTGGGCGGGACCTCGGGCGGGCCCATGCTGGTGCCGCGGCCGCACGGCTGGGCGGTGATCGGGGTCATCGGCGGCTACCACACCGGCGGCAACACCCCACAGATTTCCTACAGCGCCTACTTCGGTCCCGCCACCCAAACCCTGTACGACGCCGCAACCACCGGCGCACCGCCAGCGGGCCCGGCCTCCTGAGGCCGAACTCGGCATCTCCCGGCGGCCGACCGCCTGAACGGCGTCAGCCGTTCGACGGAGCCCGAGGCCAGCTCGAACCCCGGTCCTGGATGACACGTCACCAGGTCCGAGCCTCTCCCGCCTTCATCCTGGAGTGTGGCCTGCCGCGCTGCCGCCCGGTGGACAGCGGCCTCACCTCAAGCCAGGACGTCAGGAGACATCAGTGGTCAGACATCACGCCCCACAGCACCCTCCCACCGGAGTGGTTCGTCCAGGGTAAGCGGGGGACCTACACCATCACCCTCAAGGTCAAGGTCTCCTGCGACCGCGACACAGCCCACGAGGTCACCGACACCGCCACCGTCACAGGAGGCGGCGACACCGCCACCCGCACCGCCATCGACCCCACCACCATCAAACGCAGCAAGCACTGCCACACGACGAGCACGAGCCCCGGTAGTCGATCGGTCGCGGCTGAGTGCTGCAGCGAAGTGCGGCAACCACCGCCACCAGAATCGGCACGGGCCGCGCCCCGGCACTGACGGAACCCGGCCGCAGGCGTTCCGCGACCGCTTCCACGTCCCGGAGGACCGGCCCCCGTCCAGGGCACTTCTCTTCGATCACCGGATCGTTGATCTGGTCGTGCCGTTGGCTGACGCGCAGTGGGCGCGGACAGAGCCGTTGTTGCCGGACCGGACGCCGAGGGCGACCCGGACCGGAACCTCGCGGTCGACTCCACGATCGTGCGCTCGCACCAGAACGCGGCCGGGGCCCGGCAAGAGGGGCCCGGCCGACGGGCCCGACCACCACGCCATCGGGCGCCCGCGTTCGAAACCGCCTGAAGAACCCGCGCGGCCTGGCCACCCGCCAGGTGAAGACCACCACCGTCTTCCGAGCCGGACTCCACATCGTGGGCATCGTCTTCCGGCCCGCCCGCCGATCCGGAGGAACCTAGCCGCGCCGCGCCCACGCCAGGACGGCGCGCAGCTCCACGGCCGGATCGCCCTCGTGGTACGGGCGTTCGCTGGGCTCGATGTGGTCCAGGAACTCCTGGTAGCGCAGCGCGTAGGACAGGTGGTAGAGCGGCTCGGCGATGTCCAGTGCCCGGTGGGGGTCCGAGCCGGGGGCGTGCTGCCGCCAGGCATCCGTCCAGACCTGGGCGTGGTGCCGCCAGGCCTCCGGGGTGAGGTAGGCGCGGGGGCGCAGGCCGTCCAGGGCGGGGTGGCCGAGGCAGGCGTCGGCGTAGTCGACGACCACCGAACTCGCGCCGTCGGAGCGCCAGTTGCCGGGGTGGAAGTCGCCGTGCACCAGGGTCTCGGGGAGGCCGCAGGCAGCCAGCTGGTCCAGCAGCTCGGGGAGGTCGACGGCGAAGGCCAGGAGGCGGTCCAGCTCCTCGGGCGTCAGGTCGGTCTCGGCGGGTATCCGGTCCAGCAGCGCCCTCAGCTGGGCGAGCAGCGTGCCGGGCGTCCGGTCCCGCAGGCCGGCAAGGGCGGTCCGGCGTTCCGCCAGCGCCGCCTGGGCGGCCACCAGGCGCGGGACGACGTCGGCGACGGTCCCGGCGGAGGGGCTCCAGCAGTCCGCGCCGGGGACGTGGTCGAGCAGCAGCCGCCCGCCCGCCGGGTCGGCGGCGAGGACGGTCGGGACGAGGGTCGGGTCGACGCCGCCGAGCAGCGCGATGACCTCGCCCTCACGGGCGTTGAAGGCGGGGGTGGTGGTCTTGAGCCAGGCGTCGGCGCCGGTGGCCGTCGGGAGGCGGAGGAGGCCGGAGAGGTTCCAGGTGCGAATCTGCCGCGCGGGCGCGGCACTTGGGCGACCGATTGCCAGGAGCTCCTGTTCCGCCCAGCCCAGGGCCTCCCGCAGGCCCTCCGGAGTCGCCCAGGCGGCCCGCAGCGGGGCGGGGGCGAGCAGTGCGGCCGTTTCGCCTTCCAGTGGGCGGGAGTTGAGCGCCGTCGGCCGCCGCAGCGTCTCCGCGTGGTACCGGACCCGGCCGCCGTGGCCGGGATCCTCGCTGCGCCCGTCGACCAGCCGAGCCACGAGCACCGGCACCCCGGCCAACTCGGTCGCCCGAGCGATCACCCCGTCGACGGAGGACCACCAGCCGAGTTCCACCTCGAAGGGGCCCACCTGCCCGAAGTACTCGTTCCCGTAGGTGAGATCGACGGTCACGGTCCGGCTGTTCGCTCGCTGCATGCGGGCAGCTTCACCCGCCGGGGCAACCGAACGCGAACGGTTTTCCGGAGCGACCGACGACTGCGGGCACATGAGATCACCGGCCGGTGCGCGGACTGACGGTACTGGGGACGTGCGGGGCCTGGCCGGAGGCCGGGCGGGGTGCCAGTGGCTTCCTGCTGGAGTACGACGGGTACCGGCTGGTGCTGGACCTCGGTTACGCGTCCTTCCCCCGGTTGCAGGAGCACTGCGGTGCCGGGCAGTTGGATGCCGTGGTGATCACCCATGAGCACCCCGACCACTGCGCGGACCTCAGCGCGCTGCGCCGCGCCCGCTACTTCGCCGAGCGGCGCGGCGCCCGTCTGCCGCTGTACTGCCCGCCCGGGGTGGTCGCCCGGGTCCAGGCGATGGAGCCGACCGAGGATCTGCTCGACGTCTTCGAGGTGCATCCGCTCCCCTCGGAGGGCCGCCAAGTCGGGCCGTTCCGGCTGGACTCCGCGCTGCTTCCGCATCATGTCCCGCACGCGGGCGTCCGGTTGACCGCGCCCGGCCTCACCCTCGCCTACAGCGGTGACGCCGGACCGGCCGAGGAACTGGTCCAACTGACCGCAGACGCCGATCTGTTCATCGCCGGAGCGACGCTTCACGGCTCCGGGACCGCGACCCCCTCCTGCTGAGCACCGCCGAAGCCGGCAGCTGGGCCACCCGCGCCCGCACGAAGCGGCCGATCCGGCCGGTGATCGCGAAGGACGGCATCGAGTCCAACAGCGTGGTCACCGGCCGGAGGCTAACGCGAAGCCGCGCCCTACGGGATCGCCACCGCCGCACCGGAGACCCGCACCCGGGTGTCCTCCGCGCGCAGTTCGACCCGCAGCACGCCGGGGCGGCCGAGGTCCTCGCCCTGGTGCAGCGTCAGCACCACCGGGGCCGTCACCGCGCCCAGCTCGCGCAGGTAGGCGCCGAAGGCAGCGGCGGCGGCGCCGGTGGCCGGGTCCTCGACGACGCCGCCGACCGGGAAGGGGTCGCGGACGTGGAAGACCTCGGCGGCCTCGCGCCAGACGAGCTGAAGGGTGGTCAGGTCGCGGGCGCGCATGTAGGCGGCGAGCCCGTCGAAGTCGTAGTCGAGGCGGGCGAGGCGCGAGCGGGTGCCGGCGGCGAGCACCAGGTGGCGGGCGCCCGCGTAGGCGATGCGCGGGGGCAGGGCCTGGTCCAGGTCTGCGGCGGACCAGCCGAGCAGGGCGAGCGCCTCGGCGACGTCGGTCTCCGGCACCTCCTCGGTCTTCGGCTCGACGCTGGTGAGGGTCGCCCGCAGCACACCGTCGGTTCCGCGCTCGACCTCGACCGGGACGTCACCGGCCGCCGTGCCGAACACGTACCGCCCGGGCCCGGTGCGCTCGGCCAGTGCCACGGCGGCGGCGACGGTCGCGTGCCCGCAGAAGGGAACCTCGGCAAGCGGGCTGAAGTACCGTACGGCGTAAGAACCTTGGAGAGGACCAGCGGTCAGGAAGGCGGTCTCGGAGTACCCGACCTCGGCGGCGACGGCGAGCATCCGCTCGTCGGTCAGCCCGGTGGCGTCGAGCACCACGCCGGCCGGGTTGCCGCCCTCGGGGCGGGTGGAGAAGGCGGCGTAACGGAGGATCTCGGGCGGGGCAACAGCGGCAGCGTCGTCGGTCATGACCGGACGAACGTGTTCCGGCCGGCTACCGTTCCCGGTCACCACAGCATCGCCGTCACCGCAGCATCGCCTCCAGGAAGTCCGAGCCGAGCCGGGCGCTGGACGACAGGTCCAGGTGGTAGAGCATGTACCGCCCGCGCCGCTCGGTGATCAGCAGCCCGGCCTTGCGCAGCACGGCCAGGTGGCGGGACACCTCGGCGGCGCTGAGCTGCCAGGAGGCGGCCAGTTCGCCGGTGGTGTGCGGGCCGCGTGCGATGGTGCGGGCGAGGAAGTTGCGAAGAACGCGGACTGGCAGTCCTCCAGCATCCTGCGCACCAGCGCCCGGACGGCGGACGGGTCGGCGAGCAGCCGGTCGGCGAACGCGGCCTGCCGGGGGCCGGGTCGCTGGGCGGCACCTCGGGCGCGATGGGCATCGCGGCGGTAGCGGTGCTGTACACGCTGGGCGAGATCCTCTACACCGGCTCGGGTACGGCCCTGGTGACGGCGTCCGCGCCGCCGCACGTGCTCGGGCGGGCGCTGACGGCGCTGACGGCGCTGACGGCCGCCGGGCCCGGGTTGCTGTGGGTCCGCCTGGCGACGACCACGGCGGTCGGGGCGCTGGCGGTGCTGCGGCTCGCGCCGGCCGAGTCCGAGTAGCCCGGGCCGGATGGGATGATCATCGGTATGGCCCTGACCCCCTTCCAGCAGCAGCTCCACGACCGGGTCACCGCCGCCACCGAGGTGACGGCCCCGCCGAGGCCCTGGCGGCCCGTCGGCCGGGGCCTGATCCCGGTCGGCGCGCTGCAGGGCATCGGCTTCGCCGTCCACCCGGAAACCGGGCACGACCTGGTGCTGAGTGTCTCCAGCAGCGGGCACGGCCTGTTCGATGCGGTGACGGGCGAGAAGCTGGAGCGCGAGTACGACCCGGAGGAGGACCCTGACGGCGCGGACCTCTCCTGCCCCGGCATCGGCCCGGTCGCGGACGTCCGGATCCCGGTGGCCGGGATGTGGGGCGGCGGCCTGCACAACCGTGCGGCGGGCGGCTGGGGAATCGAGGTGATCTCCCCGGAGTGGCCGAGCCACCGCGTCCTGCTGACGGCCGGGCCCTGGAGCGGCGAGCACGGCACGGCCTGGTGGCACGTCTTCCACGCCGGCTGGTCCGAGTTCCGCGCCGCCGGGTTCTCCCCCACCGGCCGCACCCTCGCCGTGGCCACCAGCAGCGACCTCGCGCTCTGGACCCGGCACTGACCTTCCGGATGCGGACGCCGCCGCCAGCACGGATGCTGGCGGCGAGGCGTGCCCGGCCAGAGGAAGGACTGACCCGCATGAGCGCACGAAATGAGCGAATCATCGAAAGGTGCGCGTTGCGCGAAGCGCACGCCGAGCGAAGCGAGGTGGGCGCATGAGTGCTCTCGGCTTCGAGGTCATCGACAGCCCCGACAGCTCGCTCAACAAGACCTCCGTCCTGGTCACCGGCCCGAACAACGCCCTGCTGGTGGACGCCGGGTTCACCCGCTCCGACGGGCGCCGCCTGGTCGAGCGGGTGCGTGCCAGCGGCAAGCGGCTGACCACCGTCTTCATCAGCCACGGCGACCCGGACTTCTACTTCGGCGCCCAGGAGGTCCAGGACGCCTTCCCGCAGGCCCGCTTCCTGGCCACCGCCTCGACCGTGGAGCACATCCAGGAGACCTTCGACGCCAAGCTGCGCGCCTGGTCCCGCCTCGGCCCCGAGCTGCCCACCAGGCTGGTCCGGCCGGAGGTGCTGCCCGGGGACGAACTCGTCTTCGAGGGGCACCGGTTCGAGGTGCGCGGTGCCGACTTCCACCTGCCCGACCGGCACTACCTGTGGCAGCACCACCACCGCGCGGTGCTCGGCGGGGTGCTGCTCTTCGAGGGCCTGCACGTGTGGACGGCCGACACCCCCACTCCCGCCCAGCGCGCCGCCTGGATCGACCTGGTGGACGGCATCGAGGCGCTCCACCCGACCTGGGTGGCGGCCGGCCACCGGGTCGCCGACGCGCCCACTGACCTGAACGCCATCGACCACACCCGCGCCTACCTGCGCGCCTTCGAGACCGAGCTCGGCCGGGCGGCGGACGCGGCCGCCGCCAAGGAGGCGCTGGAGCGGCGCTTCCCGCAGCTCGGGCTGAGGATCGCGGTCGACATCGGCACGAAGGTCGCCATGGGCGAGATGGCCTGGGGTTGAGCGCGCGATGATCGAGATCCCCCGGGACGTCGCCACCTTCGCCGAGTCCGCCGCCCCCGCCGACGTGGTCCGCCGCCAGTACCTGGCCTCCGCCCGGGGCGACCTGTCCGCGCTGCGCGCCACCCTCGCCGACGACGTCGAGTGGACCGAGATGGCCGGCTTCCCGCTGGCCGGCACCTACCGCACCCCGAAGAGCGTCACCGCCCACGTCATGGAGCGCCTGTCCGCCGATTGGGACGACTGGACGGCGCACGACGACACCTATGTGGTGGACGGCGAGAACGTGGTGGTCCTGGCCCGCTACACGGCCGTCCACAAGGCCACCGGAAAGCCGCTCGCGGTCCGGGTGGCCCACCACTTCACCGTGCGCGGCGGCCGGATCGTCCGGTTCGAGCAGTTCACCGACACCGCGTTGGTCCGGGAGGCGATGACGCCGTAGCGCGGCGCGTTCGGCCGCCAGGACCGCACGTTCGGCCGCAGCACCGCGCATTCACCCGAACGGGCGAGCGTGGCGCGGCGCGCCCGTCGCGGTCTCGACACGCCACCCGTACGGCGACACGCTGGGGCCTGATCTGCGGCGAGAGCGAGGAGTTGAGCATGGCGGGCACGGAAACCGAAGCGGGACAGGGGCGGGAGCGTCCGATCGTGATCGTCGGGGCGTCCCTGGGCGGCGCCAAGGCGGCCGAGGCACTGCGCGAGGCCGGGTACCGGGGCGGCATCGTCCTGATCGGAGAGGAGCACGAGCGCCCGTACGAGCGGCCGCCACTGTCCAAGGGCTACCTGCTCGGCAAGGAGTCCCGGGAGAAGATCTACGTCCACCCGCCGCAGTGGTACGCCGAGCACGACGTCACGCTGCGCCTGGGCATGGCGGTGGCCGCGATCGACCCGGCCGGACACACCGTGACGCTCACCGACGACGGCCGGGTGGAGTACGCCAAGCTGCTGCTGACCACCGGCTCGGTGCCGCGCCGGCTGCCGGTGCCCGGCGCGGACCAGGAGGGCGTGCTCTACCTGCGCCGGGTCGAGGACAGCGACCGGATCAAGGAGGCGCTGCGCCCGGGCGCCCGGATCGCGGTGATCGGCGCGGGCTGGATCGGCCTGGAGGTGGCGGCCGCCGCCCGCACGGCGGGCGCCGAGGTGACCGTCCTGGAGGCGATGGAGCTGCCGCTGCTGCGGGTGCTGGGCCGGGAGGTCGCCCAGGTCTTCGCCGACCTGCACCGCGACCACGGCGTGGACCTGCGCTTCGGCGTCCAGGTCACCGAACTGACCGGTGCCGACGGCACGGTGAGCGGCGTGAAGCTCGGCGACGGCGCCGAGGTGGCAGCCGACGCGGTGGTGATCGGCATCGGCATCGCCCCCGCCGCCGGGCTCGCAGAGGCGGCCGGGCTGGAGGTCGACAACGGCATCAAGACCGATCAGCACCTGCGCACCTCCGACCCGGACGTCTACGCGGCCGGCGACGTCGCCAACGCCTTCCACCCGCTGTTCGAGCGGCACATCCGGGTCGAGCACTGGGCCAACGCCCTCAAGCAGCCACAGACCGCCGCCCGGGCGATGGTCGGGCGGTCGGACGCGGTCTACGACCAGGTGCCGTACTTCTTCACCGACCAGTACGACCTGGGCATGGAGTACGTCGGCTACGTCGAGCCGGGCGGCTACGACCGGGTGGTGTTCCGCGGCGACCCGGCCACCCGCGAGTTCATCGCGTTCTGGCTGTCCGGCGGCCGGGTGCTCGCGGGGATGAACGTCAACGTCTGGGACGTCACCGACCCGATCCGCGAACTGGTCCGCTCGGGGCGGGTGGTGGACGCCGACCGGCTGGCCGACCCGGGCGTCCCGCTCGGCGAGGTCTAGGGGCCCGTCCCGCCGGGGACGCCGTGCCACGGCATCGGCCTCTCACCGGTGTCGAGGACGGCGTGGAGGCGGGCGCAGTCGAGGCCGAGGCCGGCGAGCAGTTCGCCGTCGGCGCGGTCCACGTCCGACTGGGGCTCACGGCGGGCCACTTCATGGACGGCCGGCAGCGCGAGCAGGACGTGCTCGGTGCCGGGCGTACGGCGCCCGAACTCCCCGCCGACGACTGACATCGAGGCTACGCGTCCGCCGGCTCGCGCGGAGCGCGTCGCATCGCCCACAGCGTCGGCCCGTTCCCCGGCAGCCGGATCTCCTCCAGCACCTCGAAGCCGAAGTGCCCGTACACGGCGAGGTTCGCCTCCTTGGAGGACTCCAGGTAGACCGGCAGCCCCGCCTCGTCGGCCCGGGCCAGCCCGGAGCGCAGCAGCGCGGATCCCTGCCCCCGCCCCTGGGCGACCGGGTCGGCGCCGAGCACCGCCAGGTACCAGTGCGGTTCCTGCGGCGCGTTCGCGGCGGCCGCTTCGACGGAGCGCCGGAACGGCTCGGCCTGATCGCCGAGCAGGCCGGTCAGCTCGCGAATCGTCTCCGCGTCCGGGACGGCCTTGTCCTGCGCCTCCGGTGGCACCCAGAACGCGGCGGCGTTCTCGGTGCGCTCGCACACCCCGTGCGGCAGGTACTGCCGGGTGAGCAGCGTGGTGAAGTAACCGCCCAGCGCGGCCGGGCGGGTGGCGCCCTCGGGGAAGAACCAGCACATCATCGGGTCGTCCCCGAAGGCCCGCGCCAGTAGTTCGGCCATCGGCCCGGCGTCCTCGACCGTCGCCGTCCTCGGCACGATCGGCGTGATCGGCGTGTTTCGCGCATTCGGCGTGTTCGGCGTGTTCGGCGTGTTCGGCATGTTCGTCATCCGCATACGGACATTCTGCGCGTCCTTATCCCGGCCGCCCCTGCGGGGCCTCCAACTCGCCTGCCGGGCACAACCCCTGACGGAGAACCGCGAGCAGCCGGCCCCCGGGCGCGCTCGTCGGGCCCGGCGGACTCCCGGGTGGGGCGCGCGGACATCAATGCCTTGACGTCGGGCAGGTCCACGGCGCGCTGCCCCTGCTGCGGGCCGCCACCGACCCGGGCGCGACCGGGGCGGAGCACTACGCGCCCGGCGGCCTGGCCGAGTTCAGGGTCCACCCGGTCCACCCGGTCCGCCGCGGCTCCAGCCCGCTGTCCCATGACCCCGGGCTGCAGCGGCAGTTGTGGCAGGCCGCGGAGCAACTGGCCGGTGTGCTTCATCAGTTCGGCGGCAGCGATGGGCTGAGTGGAGTCGGGCGGTCTGGCCCGGCCTGGCCGCCGGGGCGGCGCAGTCGCTCGACCTGCTGCGCGAGGGAGCGGCGCACTCGCCGGGCCGGCCGGTGCGGGCGTGACCACCCCGATGCTCTGGGGTGCGATGCTGCTGAGCCGCAACGGCGCGCTCGCGTACGGCGGTTGGCACACGGCCGCCTTCCTGCCGGGTGGGCTCGCCTGCGGGGCGCTCGGGGCGGCGCTCCCGCTCCCCCGCCGCCGGAAGGCCTGACGGTTGATGGAGTGGCCGCTGCGGGCGGCGGACCCGCTGTCCGAACGGCGGCCACCCCACCGGGAGGCGCCGGGGGCGCCTCACCTGTTCTGCACCGGTCGCCGAGGGCTCCGGAGTACCGGCCGGAGCCCCGGGGTCCGGCGCGGTCCGCCCGCGCGGGCGGACCGTCCTCGGGAGGGCGCCTCAGGCCGGACGGTCCAGGCGCACCAGCGTCGCCCGCACCCTCCGGCGGGGCAGGGCCGTGGGCAGGGAGACCAGCAGCGCGGTGGCGGTGAACACCGCGAAGTGCCAGGCCTCCGGCCAGGGCCCGGACCAGCCGAGTTCGGCGTGCCGGTGTTCGGCGAAGGCATTGCAGCACACCCAGGCGGCCAGGCCGATCAGCGGCGCGGCGTGCGGTCGGCCGAAGCCGCCGACCAGGCCGCACAGCGCCAGGTACGCGACGAGGGCGAGCCAGCCGGAGTGCAGTTCGCCGAGCCCGCGCAAGCCGAGGGCGAGCAGGCCGCCACCGAGCAGGGCGACGGCGCCCGAGGTGCCCGTCGAGAGGCGGTCCAGCACCGGGTGGTAGCGGGTGCCGCCGGGGCGCGCCGAGTACATCCGCACCGCGGACTACCCCTTCGCCGCGACAAGTTCGGGCGCGGGGCCGACCGGCAGGTGCCAGCGGGTGCGGCGGTGGAGGGCCTCCAGGTCGTGCAGCAGCTCGGGCACCGGGACGGTCAGCACCGGGCAGCCGGCCTCCTTGGCGCAGTACGCGGACACCGAGCGCCGCAGCCGTCGGCGCAGCAGGCCGCCGCTCCGCCCGAGCACCAGCAGGTCGTCGGCCCGGCCGGCGACGTGCACCAGGGCAGGCCCGGACTCGCCGCGGATCACCACCGGCCGGATCGGCACCCCCGGGTCGGCCCCGCCGAAGGCCGCGTCCAGCGCCTCGTTCAGCCGCTGCTCGGCGGCGTCCCGTACGGCGGCCAGCAGCGGCGGGCAGGGCGAGCGGCGGTAGCCGAGCTCGCCGCCGGGCGGCTCCCAGGCGAGTACCGGCACCAGGACGGCGCCGCGCTCGCGGGCCTCGGCGACGCCGCGGTGCAGTGCCGCGAGGCTTCCGAGCGACCCGCTGACGCCGACCACCACCCTGGGGCCCGCGCTGTCCTGGTGCCGACCGTTGCCGTGCATGATCCGTCCTCGTCTGGTCGCGTCGTCCGTCGCTCTCCACCCAACCGCCGCCCGGGCGCCGACCAGCCGCTCTTGACGGCTTCCTGACGGCCTGGACGCCATTCCCAACGCACTCCATACGCGGACGGATCCCGGCCCGCCCTCACCCGTTCGGCCTACCCGGCGGGCGAGGATCACCTCCGGACGGGTGCCTGGCAGCGCCCATGCGGACCGGTATGCCCCACGGGCTGTTCGATATCGGACCTTCGAGGCCGTGCGGGGGCGTGGAGCGCGGCGTGCCCCAGGTCTTCGACTCGGCCTACGACGTGCGCAGGCTCCTCGCCGCCACCGCCCGGCTGCGCGACGGCGCCGAACTCGACGACCGGCAGCGCTCGCGGCCGATGCAGCTAGGCCGCGCACGGGAGATCGAGCAGGTAGGCCATCCCGCCGCCCGGGGCCGGTTCGACGGTGAGCTCGCCGTTCATCGCCTCCACGAAGCCCCGGGCGACGGTCAGCCCGACCGGCTCGGCCTCGCCCGGGGCGCTCACCCGCAGGTGGACGCGGCCCGCCACGGTGCCCGCGTCCACCGCGGCCGGGCGCCCGGCCGCCGCCAGCACGTCGGCGACGGCGCGCTCCAGCAGGCCCGGGTCGGCGAGCACCGGCGGCAGCCCGTCGCCCAGGGCGAGCCGGACCTCGCCGTTCCCGTGCAAGCCCGCGCCGGAGAGCGCGGCCGCCACCACCGGGCGCAGCGCGGTGGGCCGCAGTACCACCGGGATCTCCCCGGCCCGCAGCCGGCTGAGGTCCAGCAGGTTGGCGACCAGCCGCTCCATCCGCCGCACCCCGGCGTCGATCCGCCGCCGCTGCGGGGCCGGCAGTTCGGCGGCGTCCCGGCGCAGCACGGCCAGCGGGGCGCGCAGGTCCTGGCCGACGGCCTCCAGCAGGGCGGTGTGCAGGGCGTCGGTGTGGGCGAGGGTCTCGGCCGCGGCGGCCTGGGCGGCGAGCCGCTCGCGGTCGCGGGCCAGCCGCAGCTGGGTGACGTACGGGCCCAGCAGCCGGGTGTCCTCCTCGCTGAGGGCCGGTCCGCGCAGCGCGAGGACGGTGTCGGGGCCGAGCTCGACGGCGAGTGAGGCCTCGTCGGGACGCAGCGGGTAGCCGGCGCCGGAGGCGGCGGCGGGCTGCCAGAGCTGCCCGGTGCGGACCAGCACGACGGCGCCGTCCAGGCCGAAGACCTGGCGCAGTTCGGCGACCAGGTCGGGCAGCGCCCGGGCGCCGGATTCGACGGTCTCGCCCGCGAGGTGGGCGAGGCAGGCGGCCTCGGCGCGGGCCCGGTCGGCCTGTTGGGAGCGGCGGGCGAGGCCGTCGATCAGGTGGGCGATGATCCCGGCGACGGCGAGGAAGAGCAGGGGCACGGCGAGGTCGGCGCCGCGTCGGACGGTGAGGCTGTGCCAGGGCGTGGTGAAGAACCAGTCGGCGGCGAGCGCCCCGGCGACGGTGGTGCCGGCGGCGGGCAGCAGGCCGCCGAGCCGGGCGGTGGCGGCGACGGCGAGCAGCAGGCAGAGCAGCACGCCGCCGAGCGCGAGCGAGCCGCGCAGCGGGGAGAGCGCCCAGGCGAGGGCGACGGCGGTGGCCGGGCCGAGCACCCAGGCGAGCCGGCGCCGGGGCAGCGATACGGCGGCCGGGCGGCGGCGTCTGGGGGCGGGTGGGACGGCCAGCAGGCCGGGTTCGGGCGGGGGCACCACCCGGACGTCGATCGGGCCGGCCAGACGGATCACCCGGTTGATGACCGAGCCGGAGAGCAGTTCGCGCGGCCGGCTGCGGCTGGTGGGGCCGAGCAGGATCTGGGTGGCGCTCTCGGCGTGGGCGAAGTCCACCAGGGCGCGGGCGACGTCCCCGGCGTTGACCTCGACGTAGCTGCCGTGGAGTTCGTGCAGCAGGGCGCGCTGTGCGGCCAGGCCGGGCGGCTCGCGGGCGGCGGTGCCGTCGTCGGGGCGGATGTGGACGCCGATCAGGTCGCCGTGCACCCGGGTGGCGGTGCGGGCGCCGCGGCGGATCAGGTGCTCGCCCTGCGGGGCGCCGTTGAGGGCTACGACGATGCGTTCCTTGGTCTCCCAGGGGGCGTGGATGCCGTGCCGGGCGCGGTAGTCGGCGAGTTCCTCCTCGACCCGGTCGGCCAGCCAGAGCAGGGCGAGTTCGCGCAGGGCGCCGAGGTTGCCGGCCCGGAAGTAGTGGTCGAGGGCGATGTCGACCCGGTCGGGCGGGTAGATCCCGCCCTGGGCCATCCGGGTGCGCAGGGCCTCGGGGCTGAGGTCGACCAGTTCGATCCGGTCGGCGGCGCGGACGACCTGGTCGGGGATCCGTTCACGCTGGGCGACGCCGGTGATCTGCTCGACGACGTCGTTGAGGCTCTCCAGGTGCTGGATGTTGACGGTGGTGGCGACGTCGATGCCGGCGTCGAGGAGCTGGCGGACGTCCTGCCAGCGCTTGGGGTGGCCGCTGCCGGGGGCGTTGCTGTGGGCGAGTTCGTCGACCAGGGCGAGTGCGGGGCGGCGGGCGAGCAGGGCGGCCGTGTCGAGTTCGGTGAACCGGGCGCCCCGGTAGTGGACGGTCCGGCGGGGCAGCACCGGCAGGTCGCCGAGCTGCTGTTCGGTGCCCCGGCGGCCGTACGTCTCGACCAGGCCGACCACGACGTCCAGGCCCTCGTCGTCGCGCAGCCGCCGCCCCTCGGCGAGCATGGCGTACGTCTTCCCGACCCCCGGCGCCGCCCCCAGGAACACCCGCAGCCGTCCGCTCACCGCACCGCCTCCAGGTCCATGGTCGGCCGTGGATCGCCCGTGCGCACCAGATCTTGATGGTGCTATCGTCAGTAGCACCATGTTGCTGAAGCTGGACCTTGGCGACGCCCGCCCGCTGCACGAGCAGGTGGCGGGCGCGATCCGACGGGCCGTCGCGGAGGGCGAGTGCGCCCCCGGCGACAGACTGCCGCCCGCCCGGGAGCTCTCCCGGGCCCTCGGCGTCAACACCAACACCGTGCTGCGCGGGCTGCGCGCCCTGCGCGACGAGGGGGTGCTGGAGTTCCGCCGGGGCCGTGGCATCACGGTTGCCGCGGACGCCGGAACGCGCGCCGAACTGATTGACCGGGTACGGCAGTTGATCGCCGACGCGGCCCGGGCCGGCTACAGCAGGAACGATCTCGTGGATCTGATCAGGGGGATGTCGTGAGGAACGAAGAGCCCGTAGGAGAGCCTGTCCCAAGCCGGCCGGTACGCCGGGGGGCGCTCTTGGGGGCGGTGGCCTGGACGCTCGGCGTGCTGGCGCTGCTGATCGTGCTGCCGCTGGCCGCACGCGACCGGCTGCCGGCCCAGGTGGCGACCCACTGGAGCGGGCGCGACCCGGACGATTCGATGTCGGTGACGGCGGCGGCACTCTTCCCGGCCGGCGTCTGGCTCCTGGTGGCGCTCGGCGTCGCCGTCGCCCTCCGGTACCGGACCGACTCGGCCCGCCACTGGGCCGCCCCGGTGCTGGCGGCCACCGGGGTACTGCTGACGGGCGCGCAGACCTCCATCGTGCGCGCCAACCTGGACCGTGCCCGCTGGCAGGACGCCGCGCCGATGGGCATCGAGGTGGTCCTGATCGTCGTGGCGGCGGGCCTGGCCGGTGTGCTGTCCTGGCTGGCCACCCGCCCGGGCGCCACCGCCCCGGCCCGGCCCGGCACGCCGGTGCTGGAACTGAGGGCCGACGAGCGAACGGTCTGGCTCTCCCAGGCCGCCAACCCGTGGCTGCAGCTGCTCGCCGCCGTCACGGCGCTGATCCCGGTGACGGCCGTGCTGGTCGCCGTGGGCGGGCTGGCGGAGCCCGACTGGGCGACCGTCGTCATCCTCGCCCTCTCCTCCGTCGTCCTCCTGCTCTGCTCCTCGGTACGGGTCCGGGTGACCGACGCGGGACTGCGCGTCGGCTTCGGCCCGTTCGGCTGGCCCGCCCGGAAGCTGTCCCCCGCCGAGCTCGTCTCGGCCCGGGTCGAGCGGCTCACCGCCCACGGGGCCGGCGGCTGGGGCTACCGCGCCAACCGCCAGGGCACCACCGTGTTCCTTCGCCGGGGCGAGTGCCTGGTGGTCCGCACCGAGCGCGGGAAGGACTTCGCGATCAGCGTCGACGACGCCGACCGCGGGGCCGCCCTGTTGAACGCGCTGATCGCCCGCACCGGCAGCCCGACCCGCTGACGGCGCGGCCGGTCCGCCCCGCCCGAACCCTTCTGGACCCCGCCACCGGAGGCACCCGTAGGACCGCCTCCGGCGGCGGGCCCGTCCGTCTGCGGTCAGGCTGGTACGCGGTCAGGCCGGTGCGGTCGGCCCCAGGGCGGCGAGCGACTGCTGCGAATGGCGGCCGGCGGCGCCTGGAACGCCTCGATCGTCGCCGAGGTGGTCGACTACGGCGAGCTGCACGACTACGAAGCGGACGACGCCGAGTTCGTGCTCGAACCCGGCGCCGAGGCCGCGCTGTAGCGGCGTCGCGTCAAGTCGGCGCCGCCGCAAACCACCTGATCCAGTGGTGCGCCGGTCTGCTTTACGGGTACACCAGTTGACGGCCGCTTCGGTGCGGCGGAGACCGTCGACACCGCCCCACGTGATTCCCCAGCGGCCGGACGATCCGCGGGCCACGGCTGCCCGTACGGTAGGCGAGGAGGCGTCCGTGAGTGACGACCTGCGCAGCGAGAGAACTCCCGACCCCCCACAGCGAGAGAGCCTCCAGGACGAACGGACGGTCAGCTTCCTGCGCTTCGGCGTCGGGGCGATCGGCGTTCTGCTGCCGCCGGCGCTGCCGGTCGGCAACTGGTTGGCGGACGAGGTCATGGTGCGCGGCACGGACGGCTCCTGGCCGGCCTCGATGAGCGCCGCGTACTACACCGGGACGCGGAACGTCCTCGTCGGGGCGCTGTGCGCGCTCGGGGTGTTCCTGATCTGCTACCGCTTCGACCGGCGGGACGACCGGTGGAGCACGGCGGCCGGGGTGTTCGCCCTCGGGGTCGCGATGTGCCCGACGGCGCCGGGGGACCCGACGGAGGTGCAGCGGGTGGTCGGGGTGTTCCATCTGGTCTTCGCCGCGCTGCTGTTCGTGATGCTGGCGCTGTTCTGCCTCTACTCCTTCCGCAATCCGCGCTCGGCGCAGCCGGCCCGGGTCGGCGCGGCCTACCTGGCGGCGGGGGTGCTGATCCTGGTCGCGCTGCTGGCCGCGGCCGTCTGCGGGCTGTCCGGGTTCGGGGCGGACTGGACGGTGCGGCCGATGTACCTGTGCGAGTGGGTGGCGACCTGGGCCTTCGGCGCGGCCTGGATCGGCGCGGCGGTGGAGCTCGCGGCGGGGCACCGCGGGCGGGCCGGGTCCGGGGCGCTCCCCCATCAGGCGGTCGGGATCGAGGCACGGAGTCCGGACGCCCGGACCTGAGGGTTCGCCACTGACGCAGGCGGGCCTGGTCAGCCGGGCACGGAGACCAGGCCCGCCTCGTACGCCAGGATGACCAGCTGCACGCGGTCGCGGGCGTCCAACTTGGCCAGCAACCGGGTCATGTAGGTCTTCACGGTGGCGATGCTGAGCACCAGCTCGGCGGCGATCTCGGTGTTGGACAGACCCCGGCCGACCAGGGTGAGGATCTCCCGCTCCCGGTCGGTGATCACGTCCAGCCGGTGGGACGCCGGCGCCGCCCGCGCCCGTTGCAGCAGCGGCCGCTGCCCGGCGAACGCTCCGATCAGCCGCCGGGTGACGCTCGGTGCGATCAGCGCGTCCCCGGCGGCGACCACCCGGACGGCGGCGAGGATGTCGTCCAGCGCCATGTCCTTGACCAGGAAGCCGGACGCCCCGGCGCTCAGCGCCGCGTACACGTGCTCGTCCTCGTCGAAGGTGGTGAGCACGATCACCCGGGTCGGCCCGCCGGCGGCGGTCACCAGCCGGGTCGCCTCGATGCCGTCCGTACCGGGCATCCGGATGTCCATCACCACGACGTCCGGCCGCAGTTCGGCGGCCAGCCGGACGGCCTCGGCGCCGTCGCCGGCCTCGCCGACCACCTCGACGTCCGCGGTCTCGGTGATGACCATCTCCAGCGCGGCCCGCACCAGCGGCTGGTCGTCGGCCAGGACGACGCGGATCATGCGCTCACCTTCTCGGGGATGGGCAGCCGGGCCGCGACCCGGAAGCCGCCGTCCGGGCCCGGCCCGGCCTCGAACTCGCCGTGCAGCAGCGCGACCCGCTCGCGCAGCCCGGCCAGGCCGAAGCCGCTGCCGGGCACGGAGCCGCGACCCCTGCCCCGGCCCTGGTCGGTGATCTCGACCGCCAACTCGCCCTCCCTGCTGCGGTCCACGGTCACCAGGCAGTCCCGGGCGTCCGCGTGCCGGACGACGTTGGTGACGGACTCCTGGATGATCCGGTACGCCGAGAGGTCGATCTCCGGTGGCAGCGGCCCCTGTTCACCCGCACGCCGCACCGTGACCCGCAGGCCCGCGGCGGTGGTCGTCTCGGCCAGCCGGTCGAGGTCGGCCAGGCCCTGCGGGGCGGTGTCCGACGCCTCGCCGTCGGCCTGACGCAGCGCGACCACCATGCGGCGCAGGGCTGCCAGGGTCTCCCGCCCGGCGGCCTCGATCTCGCCGAGGGCCTGCTTGGCCCGCTCGGGCCGACTGTCGATGACCCGGCGGGCGGCGCCGGCCTGCAGGGCGACGATGCCGATGCTGTGCGCGACGGTGTCGTGCATCTCGCGGGCGATCCGCAGCCGTTCGGCGGTGACCGCCTCGGTGGCGGCCCGGCTGCTCAGCGCCTCGGCGTGCTCCCGGTTCTGCCGGAGCGAGCGCCCGGCCAGCCAGGCGACCAGGGCGAGCAGCGCGGCGCCGTCGGCCGAGCCGATGTGGGTGCCGGTGAAGACGCCGACGGTGCTGCCGCGCACCAGGCCGATGTGCAGCACCAGGAAGACCGCCACCAGGGTGAAGGCCGTGCGGGAGCTGCGGCGCGGGCGGGTGGCGGTGATCAGGAAGAGCGCGACGTCCACGGCGAGCAGCGCCGCCGGGGACACCTGGGTGTTGGCGGCCCAGCCGTCGGTCTCGGTCCAGGTGGCGATCAGCAGCAGGGTGACCGAGAGCACCGGTAGTCGGCGCACCAGCGCGGCGCCGAGGAAGGCCACCGCCGTGTCGGCCAGGGTGAACGCCAGGCCGCCGTGCTCGGCGGCGCCCCGGTGCAGCCGCGCGCCGCCGCCGAGCAGGACGGCGGGGTAGGCGGCAGCCACGCACCAGGCGAGGGCGACCCAGACCTCGGGCGGGATACGCCGGAACAGCGGGGGCGGGGGCGTCGCGGGCATGATCGAGATCGTAGCCAGGCGGGCGGGCGCCGTCATCCAACCGTGGTTGTACGGCCGGGGGTGACCTGCGGTGTCGACACCGGTCCGATGTGGCGGCGGGGCCTCCCCCGGCACCGTGGTGCCCATGATCGAAGTCACCGAGCTGACGAAGCGCTACGGCCGCCGGACCGCCGTCGACCGCCTCACCTTCACCGTCCGCCCCGGCCGGGTCACCGGCTTCCTCGGCCCCAACGGCGCGGGCAAGTCCACCACCCTGCGACTGATCCTCGGCCTGAACGACCCGACCGGAGGCACCGCCACCGTCGACGGCCGGGCGTTCCGCGGCCTGCCGCGCGGCCTGCGCGAGGTCGGCGCGCTGCTGGACGCCGGCGACGTGCACGGCGGGCGCACCGGCGCGGCCCAGCTGCGGGCACTGGCCCGCGGCAACGCGATCCCGCGCGGGCGGGTGGACGAGGTGCTGGCCGAGGTCGGGCTCTCCGATGCCGCCGGGCGGCGGATCGGCGGCTACTCGCTGGGCATGAAGCAGCGCCTCGGCATCGCCGGCGCGCTGCTCGGAGACCCGCCCGTGCTGCTCTTCGACGAGCCGCTCAACGGACTCGACCCGGAGGGCGTGCTCTGGGTGCGGCGGCTGTTCCGCCGGCTCGCGGCCGAGGGGCGCACGGTGTTCGTCTCCAGCCACATGATGGCCGAGATGGAGCACACCGCCGACCACCTGGTGGTGATCGGACGCGGACGGCTGATCGCTGACGAGAGCCTCACCGAGTTCGCCGCCCGCGCCGACCGGGCCGCAGTCACCGTCCGCGCCGCCGAACCCGACCGGCTGGCCGCCGTGTTGCGCGCCGCCGGCGCCACCGTACGGCCCGGCCCGGACGGCGCCCTGGACGTGACCGGCCTGGCCGCCGGCCGGATCGGCGAACTCGCCCTGGAGCAACGGCTGTTGCTGAACGCCCTGACCGATCGCGGCGCCTCCCTGGAGGAGGCCTTCATGGAACTGACCGCCGACAGCGTCGAATACCTCGCCGGAGAGCCCCGTTGAACACCACAACTCCCCGCCCCCGTAACCGCTTCGGCGACCTGCTCGCCGCCGAGTGGCTCAAGTTCTGGTCGCTGCGCTCGATCCCCTGGGTGCTCGGTGTCGGCACGCTGGTCGTCATCGCCGCCAACCTCAAGTCCGCCCAGTACACCCACGACCACTACGCGCCCGGCGAGGGCGATCCGGCGGTGATGACGCAGGTCGCACTGAACGACTCCTTCGACACCGCCTCCGCCGACATCCTGATGCTGCTCGCGGGCGGCCTCGGCACCATCGTCATCGCCGGCGAGTACGCGACCGGCCTGATCCGCACGACGCTGGCCGCCGTGCCCGACCGCCGGGCGGTGCTGCTCGCCAAGGCGGGCGTGCTGACCGCGGTGCTGCTCGGCTTCGGAGTGGTCAGCGCGGGCGTCTCCTTCGGCCTCACCCAGGCGATGCTGGCCGACCGGGGCATCGGCCAGTCGATCGGCGACCCTGCGGCCCTGCGGTACGTGGCGGCGGCCGCGCTGTTCGCTCCGGTGTGCGGGCTGGTCGGGCTCTGTCTCGGCACACTGCTGCGGCACAGCGCGGGCGCGGTGGTGGGCACCGTGGTGGTGCTGTTCTTCCTGCCGTCCTTCGTCACCGAGCGCTACCGCTGGACTGCCGACGTGCTGCACGCCCTGCCCTTCCCCGCCTGGCAGCGCCTGGCCCGCACCACGCTGACGGGCCTGCGGCCCACCGAGTACCCGGCCACGGTCGCGGGCTCCTGGACCACCTACGCGGTGTGGTCGCTCGCCTCGGTGGTCATCGCGGCGGTGGTGATCCAGCGCCGGGACCACTGACAGCGCGGTCGCCGCCCGGTCAAACCTCGCCGTCACAACAGCCGGGACCGCCCTACGCCCGCCGGCCCGCCACCTCGTCCGCCAGCGCCACCAGCAGCGCCACCAGGACCAGGCCCCCCGCCACCGCGACGCCCAGTTGGAAGGCCAGCGCCCAGTCCGGGTGGCGGCCGCCGGCGTGGGCGAAGAAGACCGAGCCGACCACCGCGATGCCGACCGCCGAGCCGACCCGCTGGGCGGTCTGCAGCACACCGCCCGCGCTGCCCGCGCGGGCGAGCGGGACGTACTGGAGGGTGAGGGTCTGGTTCGGAGAGATCACCAGGCCACTGCCCACCCCGGCGACCAGCAGCGGGCCGAGCGTCGTCCAGGCCACCAGGGGGCCCGACCACAGCTGCACCGCCAGGGCCGAGGCCAGCAGGCCGAGCAGCACCAGCAGCAGCCCCGCCACCACCAGCCGCCGCCCGAGCCGGCTCACCAGCCGGCCGCCGACCGCCGCCGCCACCCCCGAGCCGACCGCGAAGGGGGTGACCGCCAGGCCCGCCGTCAGCGCCGAGTAGTGCAGGCCCACCTGGAGGTAGAGCGTGAAGATGAAGAAGATCGCGGTGAACCCGGCGAAGTACACCAGCGACAGCAGCACCCCCGCCGCGTACGGGCGCACCGCGAACAGCGCCATGCTCACCAAGGGCTCGCGTCGCCGTGCGTAGTGCCGCTCCCAGCCGACGAAAACCGCCAGCAGCACCGCCGCCAGCGGCAGCAGCAGCCAGCGCGCCGAGCCGTGCCACTGCTGCGCCTGGACGAAGGGCAGCAGCAGCGCGACCGTCCCGGCGCCGAGCAGCAGCACGCCGACCGGGTCGAAGTCGCGGTGCCCGGCCCGTCCTGCGGTCGGGCGGGGCGCCGGGAGCAGCCGGTAGCCGATCGGCAGCGCGGCGGCGCCGATCGGCAGGTTGACCAGGAACACCCAGCGCCAGCCGTCCTGCGGGCCGAACAGGTGGATCAGCAGACCGCCGAGCAGCGGTCCGACGGCGGTGGACAGCCCGATGGTCGCGCCGAGCGCACCGAAGGCCCGACCGCGCTCGGCGCCCTGGAACAGGGTCTGGATGAAGCCGGACACCTGCGGCACCAGCACACCGCCGGCCGCGCCCTGGAACAGCCTGGCCAGCACCAGCCACTCCTGGTTCTGCGCCGCCCCGGCCAGCACACTGGCCGCGGTGAACAGGGCGAGCCCGGCCAGGAAGACGGCCCGTCGGCTGCGGGCGTCGCCGAGCCGCCCGGCCGGGACGAGCACCAGGCCGAAGGCGAGCGCGTAGCCGCTGAGCACCCACTGCAGGCCGCTGTCGGACATGTGCAGCCCGGCCCGCACGGTCGGCAGGGCGACGTTCACGATGCTGACGTCCAACAGGGTCATGAACCCGGCGACCAGGCAGACCGTGAGCGCCCGCCAGCGCCGTGCCTCGGCCCGCCCACCGGCGGCGGATGCGCCGGGCGGCTCGGGGTTCGCGGCGTTGCGGGAGGACTGGGCGATCATGGGAGCCCCTTCCCGGTGTCCGGGGGGATCAGGCTCGGCCCATCGTCGCCCGGCCCGCACCGCGCCGCCACCCGGGCCCGGGCGCGGGCCTCCACCCACCCGCACGGCCGAACCGGATCACACCCGGCCCGTACCAACCGGCCCGTACCTCCGGAGGCTGGCGGCATGACTGTCGCCAGCTGAGGCACGTCCGGTGCGGTCGGGCGCCTCACCGGACGGGTGCGGGCTCCTCCGGCGCGCGGGTGCCGGTGGGCGTTTCGTCGGCGCCGACGGTGATGCCCCGGCGCTTGGAGATCCACACGGCGAGGACGACGACGGCCAGGGCCAGCAAGGCGATGGCCAGCCGGAGTCCCAGGTTGGCATGCGGGCCGAAGCTGAGTTCGACGATCGCCGGCGCCACCAAGAGGGAGACCAGGTTCATCACCTTCAGAAGCGGGTTGATGGCCGGTCCGGCGGTGTCCTTGAAGGGATCGCCCACCGTGTCGCCGATGACGGTGGCTTCGTGCGCGGGGCTGCCCTTGCCGCCGTGGTGACCGTCCTCGACCAGCTTCTTGGCGTTGTCCCAGGCGCCGCCCGAGGTGGCCAGGAAGACGGCCATTAGGGTGCCCGCGCCGATCGCTCCGGCCAGGTAGGAGCCCAGCGGGCCGACGCCGAGCAGGAAACCGAGGGCGATCGGGGTCAGCACGGCGAGCAGGCCCGGGGTGACCAGTTCGCGCAGCGCGTCGCGGGTGCAGATGTCCACCACCCGGCCGTACTCGGGCCGCTCGGTGCCGTCCATGATGCCGGGCCGGGTCCGGAACTGGCGCCGGACCTCGAAGACGACCGCGCCGGCGGAGCGCGAGACGGCGTTGATCGCCAGACCGGAGAAGAGGAAGACGACGGCGGCACCGGCCAGCAGGCCGACCAGGTTGTTGGGCTGGTCGATGGCCAGGCTCAGGCTCGAACCGTGGGCGGCCGGGCCGATCTGTGCCTCGGCGGTCGCGATGGTGTCGGTGTAGGAGCCGAACAGCGCGGTGGCGGCGAGCACCGCGGTGGCGATGGCGATGCCCTTGGTGATCGCCTTGGTGGTGTTGCCGACGGCGTCCAGTTCGGTGAGCACCTGGGCGCCGGCGCCGGTGACGTCCCCGGACATCTCCGCGATGCCCTGGGCGTTGTCGGAGACCGGGCCGAAGGTGTCCATCGCGACGATCACACCGACGGTGGTCAGTAGTCCGGTCCCGGCCAGCGCGACCGCGAACAGGGACAGGATCAGCGAGCCGCCGCCGAGCAGGAAGGCGCCGTAGACGGCGGCTCCGATGGCCACGGCGGAGTAGACGGCCGCTTCCAGGCCGAGCGCGACGCCGGAGAGCACCACGGTGGCCGGCCCGGTCAGCGAGGTCTTGCCCACGTCCCGTACCGGGCGGCGGGTGGTCTCGGTGAAGTAGCCGGTCAGTTGCTGGATGACGGCGGCCAGCACGATCCCGATGGCCACCGCGGCCAGGGCGAACACCCGCGGGCTGCCGGCGTGCCGGGTGATCTCGGCAGACACCCCGTGCAGACCGGAGAAGCGGGCCGGGAGGAACGCGAAGACCGCGCCGGCCACCAGGGCGAGGGACACCACGGCGGAGGCGAAGAAGCCGCGGTTGATGGCGGTCATCCCGCTGCGGTCCGTGGGCCGCGGGGAGACCATCTCGATGCCCAGGACCGCCGTGAGCACCCCGATGGCGGGCACCACCAGAGGGAAGGTCAGCCCGTTGTCACCGAAGGCGGCTCTGCCCAGAATCAGCGCGGCGACCAGGGTCACGGCGTAGGACTCGAACAGGTCGGCCGCCATCCCCGCGCAGTCGCCCACGTTGTCACCCACGTTGTCGGCGATCGTCGCCGCGTTGCGGGGATCGTCCTCGGGGATCCCCTGCTCGACCTTGCCCACCAGGTCCGCGCCCACGTCCGCGGCCTTGGTGAAGATCCCACCGCCCACCCGCATGAACATCGCCAGCAACGCCGCACCGAAGCCGAAGCCCTCCAGCACCTTCGGCGCGTTCGCCTGGTAGATCAGCACCACCGTCGCCGCCCCCATGAGGCCCAGCCCCACGGTGAACATCCCCACCACCCCACCGGTGCGGAAGGCGATCCGCATCGCCCGGTGCGACACCCTTCGCACGATCGATGCCGCCGTCGGTCCCTCCCAGGACTCGACGGCCGGGACCGGCGCCGTCCCCGCGCGGGCCGCCGCCGCCACCCGAACATTGCTGCGCACCGCGAGCCGCATCCCGACGTACCCCGTCGTCGCCGAGAAGGCCGCCCCGACCAGGAAGAACACCGAACGCCCGATCCGCTGCCCCCAGTTGTCCGCCGGCAGCAGCAGAAGCACGAAGGGCACCACCCCTGCGAAGACGCCCAGGGTGCGGAACTGGCGCCTCAGGTAGGCGTTCGCACCCTCCTGAACCGCCCCGGCGATCCGCCGCATCGTCTCGGTGCCCTCGTCCGCTGCCAGGACCTGGCGGGCAAACGCCCCGGCCACCATCAGGGCTCCCGCCCCGATCACCGCGGCGATCACCAGCAGCGTTCGGCCCGACCCGGTCAACACGGGCGCGGCCGCAACGGACGCGCCCGCAGGAAAGATCCCAGCCATTCCGTCCTCCTTGACGTCGTGTCTGGGGCGCCAGGTGCGCGAATTCGCCGCCCGGGAACTGTCAGACCGAGGCTAACCCCGGGGGCTGGAGGTCTCCACGGGGGTTAGGGCAATCGCGTGCCCGGCATGCGGCGGCGGGTGATCCCCTCGAAGATGGTGCTGCCGACGCCGTCGGACGCCACGGATCGCGAAGGAGAGCGACATGGACTTCGAGGTGGACTTCGAGGTGATCGTCGAGATCCCGCAGGGATCACGGAACAAATACGAGATGGACCATGCCACCGGACGGATCCGCCTGGACCGGATGCTGTTCACGGCCACCCGCTATCCGGCGGACTACGGGTTCATCGAGGACACCCTCGGCGGAGACGGCGACCCCCTCGATGCCCTCATCCTCGTCGACGAGCCCACCTTTCCGGGATGCGGCATCACCTGCCGCGCCATCGGCATGTTCGTCATGACCGATGAGAAGGGGCCGGACGAGAAGATCCTCTGCGTGCCCGCCCACGACCCCCGCTTCGCCCGTCTGCAGGACATCGACGACATGCCCCCGCACGACCTGCAGGAGATCACCCACTTCTTCGAGGTCTACAAGGATCTCGAACCCGGAAAGTCCGTCGAGGGCTCCCACTGGGCGAACAAGGCCGACGCCTACGCCGAGATCGAGACCTCACGCTCCAGAGCCGCCGCCCGGTAGGCCTGCGCTGCGACCGCTCGACCTCCAGCTATCCGACGCGACGTCAGGAGCCGCTGCCATAGGGCCTGGTGATGACTTCCAGGCCGTGGCCGGACGGATCCCGGAAGTAGACGCCGCGGCCGCCGTCGTTGTGGTTGATCTCGCCGACCCGCTGCATGCGCGGGTCGGCGTAGAACTCGATGCCGCCCTGCTGGATCCGGGCGAAGATACCGTCGAACTCCTCCTCCGAGACCAGGAAGGCGTAGTGCTGCGGGGTGAGGTGCTCGGGATCGGCGGTGGCGAAGTCGAGGGTGACTCCGTTCGCAGTGGCAAGTGGCAGGAACGGGCCCCAGGCTGCTCCGAGTTCGAGGCCCAGGATGCCGGCCACGAACTCGGCGGACACCTGGCGGTCACGGGCGAAGACGATGGTGTGGTTCAGCTCGACGGACATGGCGGAATGCCTCCAACGGCATCAACACGTAGCCGCGGTGCGCGGCATTCCACTCAGCCGGCCTCCTTCGTCATGAACTACTGCACCACAACCGTGCCGTGCATGAAGGGGTGGATCGAGCAGATGTACGCGTATGTCCCGGGCGTGGTGAAGGTGTAGCTGTACGAGGCGCCCTGGTTCAGCGCCGCGGAGGCGAGCGGGCCGGAACCGGTGCTGGTCACCGTGTGAGCGTCGCTGTCGTTGTTGGTCCAGGTGACAGTGGTGCCCGTGCTGACCGTGAGCGTGCTGGGCGAGAACGCGTAGTTCGCTATGGTGACTTGCTGTGCTCCGGCGGCCGGGGCCTTGGGCACGGCCGTCAGGACCGTCTGCGACACCGCGGACGCGGCGACCCCGTGCGATTGTGCGGCCGCCGGGCCCCCGGCGCCGAGCGCGCCGAGCCCCGCGGCGACCACAGCGGCCACCAGGGGTCTCGCGATTCGACGGCGCGCATTGTCGCTGCTCTTGGTATTCCTGCGTGATATCTCAGTCATGATGCCCACCCGACGTGTGTTGGCTTTACGCAGGGCCTTCTTCAGCGTATCCCCGCGCCGCCGGACGGACATCTCAGCAGCCGGTGAAAGCCAGTGAGCACGGTTTTCGCAGGTCGGTCAGCCATAGGCGGATTCAGCCGGGCGAAGCCCTCCTGACGGCGGTACGGGAGGCAGTGGCGCACTGTTCCCCCACCTGTGCTTCTGTGGCTACCTGGGTGCCCCGGGACACGGAGAGGGCACACCGCTCAGAGCCTGCTCGATCGCTGCCGCGGATCAAGCGCGTCGCGTCCGGCGTCGGCGAGCGCGCCATGGCCGTCGCGTTCATCCACCGATGCCGGGCGGTCGGCTGACGCGCTGCCACGGCCGGGGACGAACGCACCGGCGCCCTCCGACAGGGACCGGTTCCGACACCTGCCTGTTATGTGGATAATCCCTTCCGTGACCTCAGGAACAGCCCGCCACAGGTGGCGGTCCGCGCTTCGCGCCTTCGTTCTCTTCCTCGTGTGCGGTGGGACCGCGCTCCTCGTCTGCGGGACGGTGACACCACGGCCTGCTGGTGTGGTGCCGTGGGGCGGGCTCCTGTTCGGGGCCGCCGTGTGTGCGACGCTCACCGCGCTGCTCCCACCTCGACGTCATCGCTGAACCTCTCCGGCCGAAGGCCGACGGGTCTCGTCGGCGTTGAGGTCGTACGCCACCGCGCGCGCCCGGCTGAGGGCGATCGCCGAGCCGAAGGAGTTGCTCTTCGCGACCACCAGCCACGGCATCAGGCCACCGCGCGGACGAGGCTGATCACGTACGCGGTACCGCCACCGGGCGCCTCCTCGACGGCCAGTTCGCCGTTCATCGCCTCCACGAAGCCCCGCGCCACCGCCAAGCCCGCAGGCTCCCCGACGGGAGCCTCGCGGACGGTCACCCGAACATCCACCCGCCCGGCCACCGCACCGGCGTCGACCACCACCGGCCCCGCTCCTGTCCGCCCTGCGGCCATGACGTCCGCGAACGCCCGTTCCAGCAGCCCGGGATCGGCCAGCACCCGAGGCAGTTCCGGCCCGACGTCGATACGGACGCCGCCCAGCCCCTCGGCAGCTGCCCGCAGCGTCTCCGCCACCACGGTCGGCCGCAGCACCACCGGCATCACCCCGGCCCGCAGCCGGCTCAGGTCCAGCAGGTTGGCGACCAGCCGCTCCATCCGCTCCACCTCCGCGCCGACCCGCTGCCCACCCGGGCCCGGCATCCGACCGGCCTCCCGGCGCACCACCGCCAGCGGCGCCCGCAGGTCCTTCCCGACGGCCTCCAGCAGCGCGGTGTGCAGCGCGTCGGTGTGCGCGAGCACCTTCGCCGCCGACGCCTGCGCGGCCAGCCGCTCCCGCTCCCGGGCCAGCTTCACCTGGGTGACGTACGGCCCGAGCAGCCGGGCGTCCTCCTCGGTCAGCGGCGCGCCGCGCAGGACCAGCACCGCGTCCTCGCCCAGGTCGACGGAGAAGGACCCCTCGTCGGGTCGCAGCGGCACCGACGCGCCTGCCGCGGCCGCCGGCCGCCAGAGCCCACCCGTACGAACCAGCACGGCAGCACCGTCCAGTCCGAACACCTGCCGCAGCTCCGCCACCAGATCGGGCAGCACCCTCGCCCCGGACTCCACCGTCTCCCCCGCGAGCCGGGTCAGCACCGCCGCCTCCGCGCGCGCCCGGCCCGCCTGCTGCGAGCGCCGCGTCAGCCCGTCGATCAGATGCGAGATCACCCCGGCCACCGCGAGGAACACCACCAGCGCCGCGACGTCCGCACCCCGCTCCACCGTCAGGCTGTGCCACGGCGTGGTGAAGAAGTAGTCCGCCGCCAGCGCCCCGGCCGCCGTACTGCCGGCCGCCGGAAGCAGCCCGCCCAGCCGGGCCGTCCCCGCCACCACCAGCAGCAGGCACAGCAGCACGCCGGACAGCGCCAGCGAATCGCGCAGCGGCGACAGCACCCAGGCCAGCGCGACCGCCCCGGCCGGCCCGAGCAGCCACCCCAACCGGCGCCGCCGGACCGGGACCAGCGCCGGGCGTCGGCGCCGGGGCGCGGGCGGCACCGTCAGCAGCCCAGGCTCCGGCGGCGGCAGCACCCGCACGTCGATCGGGCCGGCCAGGCGGATCACCCGGTTGATGACCGAGCCGGAGAGCAGCTCGCGCAGCCGGCTGCGGCTCGTCGGCCCCAGCAGGATCTGGGTGGCGCTCTCCGTCCGGGCGAAGTCCACCAACGTCCGGGCCACGTCGCCGCCGCTCACCTCTACGAAGCTGCCGCGCAGCTCCCGCAGCAGCGCCCGCTGCGCCGCCAGGCCCGGCGGCTCGCGCTCCGCCGTACCGTCGTCCAGCCGGACGTGCACGCCGACCAGGTCCCCGTGCACCCGGGCCGCGGTGCGGGCGCCCCGGCGGATCAGATGCTCGCCCTGCGGGGCGCCGTTCAGCGCGACGACGATCCGTTCCTTGGTCTCCCAGGGAGCCCGGATGCCGTGCCGGGCCCGGTAGTCGGCCAGCTCCTCCTCCACCCGGTCCGCGAGCCAGAGCAGCGCCAGCTCCCGCAGGGCGCCCAGGTTGCCGGCCCGGAAGTAGTGGTCCAGCGCCACGTCGATCCGGTCCGGCGCGTAGATCTCCCCCTGCGCCATCCGGGTGCGCAGCGCCTCCGGGCTCAGGTCGACCAGCTCGATCCGGTCGGCGGCCCGGACCACCTCGTCGGGGATCGTCTCGCGCTGGGCGACGCCGGTGATCTGCTCGACGACGTCGTTGAGGCTCTCCAGGTGCTGGATGTTGAGCGTCGTCGCGACGTCGATCCCGGCGTCCAGCAGCTCCCGCACGTCCTGCCAACGCTTCGCGTTCCGCCCGCCGGGCACGTCGGTGTGCGCGAGCTCGTCCACCAGCGCCAGGGCCGGGCGGCGCGCCAGCAGCGCGTCCACGTCCAGCTCTGTCAGCTCCGTCCCCCGATAGGGCACCGACCGCCGGGGCAGCACCGGCAGGTCCCCCAGCTGCTCCTCCGTGCCGTGCCGCCCGTACGTCTCCACCAGGCCGACCACCACGTCCAGCCCCTCGCCGCGCAGCCGGCGGCCCTCCCGGAGCATGGCGTACGTCTTCCCCACCCCCGGTGCCGCCCCCAGGAACACCCGCAGCTTCCCGGTCACACCCGCCTGGCCACCTCCTCCGTTTCCACGTCCATGCTCCGCCCTTCTGGAAGACAGGCCCTACCCGACGTGGACGCGTGGGCACCGGGAGCGGTCCGGCTCCGCCCCGCGCAGCACCTCCCGGGTGACCGGGGCGACCTCGCCCCGGCCGAACAGGAAGCCCGCCGCGTCGACGAAGCCACACCCGACGAACTCACCCTGCGCCCCTGTCCACGTCCCCGATTCCGGCGCCACCGAGGCGGCGGCAGGGCGAAAGGCTATGCGACCGGCAGCTCCGCTCCCGGCAACCGCCCACGTGGGTACGCCCGGTTGGTCCAGCGGCCGGCAGGCAGCCACCCGGCGCGTGTCGCCCCCGGAATCAACGCTCCGTCAAGGAGCCGGGAAGAACACATCAAGGTCGCGACCGCAGGCGCCCGGCACGGCGCGTCGTCCGCGCCGACCCGCTAGTGTGGGCGGCTTCCTTTCCCGAGACCCGTCCGAGGAGCGCAGTCCCGTGTCCGCCAGCTTCACGCACCTGCACGTCCACACCGAGTACTCGATGCTGGACGGGGCGGCGAAGAACGGCAAGCTGTTCGCCGAGGCGGAGAGACAGGGCATGCCCGCCATCGCGATGAGCGACCACGGCAACATGTTCGGCGCGTACGAGTTCTTCCACGCGGCCGCGAAGACCGGCGTGAAGCCGATCATCGGCATCGAGGCGTACGTCGCGCCGGGCTCGCGCTTCGAGAAGAAGCAGGTGTTCTGGTCGCCCGGAGGCCAGCGCCCGACCGGCGCCGACGGCGAGGGCGGCAAGGACGTCTCCGGCGGTGGCCGCTACACCCACATGACGATGTGGGCGCGGAACCCGACCGGTCTGCGGAACCTCTTCCGGCTCTCCTCGCTCGCGTCGATGGAGGGCTACTACATGAAGCCCCGGATGGACCGCGAGCTGATCGCCGCGCACGCGGACGGCATCATCGCCACCACCGGCTGCCCCTCCGGCGAGGTGCAGACAAGGCTGCGGCTCGGCCAGTACGACGAGGCGGTCAAGGCGGCCGGCGCCTACCAGGACATCTTCGGGAAGGACAACTACTTCCTGGAGCTGATGGACCACGGCCTGGACATCGAGCGCGAGGTCCGCGCCGACCTGCTCCGGCTCGCGAAGCAGCTGAACATCCCGCTGCTGGCCACCAACGACTCCCACTACGTGACCGCCGACCAGGCCGACGCCCACGACAGCCTGCTCTGCGTCGGCGTGGGAAAGAACAAGGACGACCCGAACCGGTTCAAGTTCCAGGGCACCGGCTACTACGTGAAGACCGCCGCCGAGATGCGCAAGCTGTTCCGTGAGCTGCCGCAGGCCTGCGACAACACGCTGGCGATCGCCGAGCGGGTCGAGTCGTACGAGGAGGTGTTCACCTACGTCGACCGGATGCCGCAGTTCGACGTGCCCGAGGGCGAGACCCAGGCCTCGTACCTGCGCAAGAAGATCGAGATCGGCCTGAAGGCGCGGTACGGGGACAACCCGAGCCAGGAGGTGCTGGACCGGATCGAGCTGGAGATGGGCGTGATCACCCCGATGGGGTTCGACGCCTACTTCCTCGTGGTCGCCGACATCTGCCAGTACGGCCGGGACAACGGCATCCCGGTCGGCCCGGGCCGCGGTTCGGCGGCCGGCTCGATGGTCGCGTACCTGACCGGGATCACCCAGCTGGACCCGCTGGAGCACGACCTGCTGTTCGAGCGGTTCCTCAACCCCGAGCGGATCAACCCCCCGGACGTCGACATCGACTTCGACGACCGCCAGCGCGACCAGATGGTCCGCTACGTGACCGAAAAGTACGGCGCCGCCTACACGGCCCAGGTGAACACCTTCGGCACGATCAAGGCCAAGGCCGCCGTCAAGGACGCCAACCGCATCCTCGGCTACCCGTTCTCGATGGGCGACCGGATCACCAAGGCGATGCCGCCGGACGTCATGGGCAAGGGTGTGCCGCTGGCCGACCTGTTCGACGAGAAGCACCCCCGCTACAACGAGGGCACCGAGATCCGCGGGCTCTACGAGACCGAACCCGACGTCCGCAAGATCATCGACACCGGCCGGGGCATCGAGGGCCTGATCCGCGGCACCGGCGTGCACGCCGCCGCGGTCATCCTCTCCTCCACGCCGCTGCTCGACCTGATCCCGCTGCACATGCGGGACAAGGACGGCGTGATCATCACCGGCTTCGACTACCCGTCCTGCGAAGCCATGGGCCTGATCAAGATGGACTTCCTGGGCCTGCGGAACCTGGGCATCATCGACCACTGCATCAAGATCGTCAAAGCCAACCGGGGCGTCGACGTCGACATCGAGAACATCCCGCTCGACGACCCCACCACCTACCAACTCCTCGCCCGCGGCGACACCCTGGGCGTCTTCCAGCTCGACGGCGGGCCCATGCGCGCCCTGCTCCGGCTGATGAAGCCCACCGAGTTCGCCGACATCTCCGCCGTCTCCGCGCTCTACCGACCCGGCCCGATGGGCATGAACTCCCACACCAACTACGCCCTGCGCAAGAACGGTCAGCAGGAGATCGTCCCGATCCACCCCGAACTGGAGACCCCGCTCGCCGACGTCCTCGGCCCCACCTACGGCCTGATCGTCTACCAGGAGCAGGTCCAGCGAGCCGCCCAGGTACTCGCCGGCTACTCGCTCGGCCAGGCCGACCTGCTCCGCCGCGCCATGGGCAAGAAGAAGAAGGAAGTCCTGGAGAAGGAGTTCGTCCCCTTCCACGCGGGCTGCAAGGAGCGCGGCTACTCCGACGAGGCAATCCAGGCGGTCTGGGACGTCCTGGTGCCCTTCGCCGGCTACGCCTTCAACAAATCGCACTCCGCGGCCTACGGCCTGGTCTCCTACCAAACCGCTTACCTGAAGGCCAACTACCCCGCCGAGTACATGGCCGCACTGCTCACCTCAGTGGCCGACGACAAGGACAAGATGGCGGTCTACCTGGCCGAGTGCCGCCAGATGGGCATCCGCATCCTCTCCCCCGACGTCAACGAGTCGGTCGTCGACTTCACCGCCGTCGGCAGCGACGTCCGCTTCGGCCTCAAGGCCGTGCGCAACGTCGGCGTCCCCGTCATCGAGTCGCTGGTGAAGACCCGCGCGGAGAAGGGCAAGTACACCTCCTTCGCCGACTTCCTCGACAAGGTCGAGCTGGTCGTCTGCAACAAGCGCACCGTCGACTCGCTGGTCAAGGCGGGCGCCTTCGACTCGCTCGGCCACACCCGGCTCTCCCTGAGCACCGTGCACGAGAGCGCCATCGACGCCGTCACCGGGGTGAAGAAGCAGCAAGCCATCGGCCAGGACGACCTGTTCGGCGCCCTCGACACGGGCGACGACGGCGGCCCCGGCATCGGGCTGGACTTCCAGCTCACCGACCAGGAGTGGCCCCGCCGCCAACTCCTCGCCCTGGAACGCGAGATGCTCGGCCTCTACGTCTCCAGCCACCCGCTCGACGGCGCCGAACACATCCTCTCCCAGAACCGCGATACCTCGATCGCCGAGCTCCTCGGCTCCGGCCGCTCCGAGGGCGAGGTCCGCCTCTCCGGCCTGATCACCGGCGTCGACCGGCGCATCAACAAGGCCGGCAACGCCTGGGCGATCATCACCCTCGCCGACCGCGACGGCTCGGTCGAGGTGCTGTTCTTCCCCGCGACCTACAACCTGATGGCCGAGCAGATGATCGAGGACAACGTGATCTCGGTCCGCGGCCGTCTCAACGAACGCGACGGCTCGCTGAGCGTCTTCGGCCAGGAGATCACCACCCTCGACGTCTCCTCCGCCGAACTCGGCACCAAACCACCGGTCCAGATCACCGTCCCGGCCTCCCGGATCACCCCCGAGACGGTCGCCGAACTCAAACTCGCCCTCCGGGCCCACCCCGGCGACGTCCCGGTCCGGCTCCTCACCACCAACTGGGACAAGAACACCCTCTACGAGCTCGGCTACCTGGTGAACCCCGACAACGGGCTCGCCTCGGACATCAAGACCCTCCTCGGGAACCGCGCCTGGGCGGGCTCGATCGTCCGGACGTGAGCCGCTCCGGCTCACGTCCATCCAGCTTCGCGACGCTCAAGCGTGAACTGCTCTACGGCTCACGCCGACTGACCAGATTTTCGCAGGTCAGCCAGCCATCGGCGGATTCAGCCGGGCGAAGCCCTCTTGACGGCGGTACGGAAAGTACGGGTACGGCGCGGTGCGGGCGCTCGCCGCGTCCAGCCGGGCGACCTGCTCCGACGTCAGCGACCAGCCGACCGCGCCGAGGTTCTGCCGCAGCTGCTCCTCGTTGCGGGCGCCGATGATGACGGAGGACACGGTCGGGCGGCGCAACAGCCAGTTGATCGCGACCTGCGGGACGGTGCGGCCAGTCTCGGCGGCGACCTCGACGAGCGCGTCGACCACCCGGTAGAGCAGTTCGTCCTCGACCGGCGGGCCGTAGTCGGCGGTGCCGTGCAGCCGGCTGCCGGCCGGGAGGGGATGTCCGCGGCGGATCCGGCCGGTGAGGCGGCCCCAGCCGAGCGGGCTCCAGACCAGGGCGCCGACGCCCTCCTCCTGGGCGAGCGGCATCAGCTCCCATTCGTAGTCGCGGCCGACCAGGGAGTAGTAGACCTGGTGGGCGGCGTAGCGGGGGCGGCCGTACCGGTCCGCGAGGGCGAGGGACTTCATCAGCTGCCAGCCGGAGAAGTTGGAGACGCCGGTGTAGCGGATCTTGCCCGCGCGGACCAGATCCTCCAGGGCGGCCAGCACCTCCTCGATCGGGGTGCCGGCGTCGTAGGCGTGCAGCTGGAAGAGGTCCAGGTAGTCGGTGCGGAGGCGGCGCAGCGCGTCGTCCACGGACCGGGTGAGCCGGGCGCGGGAGGTGCCGGCGTCCTGTGGGCCGTCGCCGAGCGGCAGTCCGGCCTTGGTGGAGATCAGTACCTGGTCGCGGCGGCCGCGGACGGCCCGGCCGAGCACCTCCTCGGAGGCGCCGTCCGAGTAGACGTCGGCGGTGTCGAAGAGGGTGACCCCGGCGTCGATGGCGATGTCGAGCAGGCGGCGGGCTTCCTGGACGTCGGTGGTGCCCCAGGCCCCGAACAGCGGGCCGCGACCGCCGAAGGTTCCGGTGCCGAGGCTGAGCGCGGGGACCTTGAGTCCGGACGCGCCGAGCCGGCGCCACTCCATGTCGGTGCTGCCGCCCATGCCGGTGGTGGCCGCTTCCGTGCCGGCCGTGTTCACGCTTGCCATGACAGTACTCCCCTCGAAGCCCCTAATGGGACTACCGTTCCGTTAGGATGCCTCGAAGCTAGCAGACTCCACCCAGCTAATGGAACAGGAATCCCGTTAATGGCTGCCGAACCCGTCGACCCCGTCGAGTCCTCCACACCCGGCACGCTCCGCCCCGGCGGCCGGACCGCCCGGGTGCGCGCCGCCGTCCTGCGGGCCGCCGAGGACGCCCTGGTCGAGCACGGCTTCGCCGGCCTCGACCTCGGCGACATCGCCCAGCGGGCCGAGGTCGGCCGCACCACCGTCTACCGCCGCTGGGGCAGCACCACCGCCCTGGTCGCCGACCTGCTCGCCGGCATGGCCGAGCAGTCGCTGCCGCGCACCCGCAGCGGCACGCTCGCCGAGGACCTGCGGGCCAACGCGCGCCTGGTCCAGCGCACCCTGGCCGACCCCCGGCAGGGCGCGCTGTTCCGCGCGGTGATCGTGGCGGCGAACGGCGACCCGGGGACGGCCGAGGCCCTGCAGCTGTTCTACCGGCGGCGGGTCGAGGAGTGGGCGCCGTGTGTCACCGAGGCCGTCGAACGCGGCGAACTCCCGCCGGACACCGATCCGTTGGAGGTGATCCGGGCCGTCTCGGCACCGCTCTACTACCGGATGCTCACCACCGCCGAGCCGCTCGACGAGTCCGCCGCCGACCGCGCCGCGGCCGCCGCCGAGGCCGCCTCCCGGGCCGGGGCGTACCGGCGGCAGGGCGGCTGAGGCACCCGGGAACATCCTGGAACGCCGGGGATCCCCGGGAACGCCGACGGCCGCACGACGCGCTTGCGTCGTGCGGCCGTTCGGGCCCGGGACCGGTCAGTCCTCGTCGAACTCCTCGTACTCCTCGCGCAGGTTCTCCAGCAGCCCCACCCAGAGGTCCGACTTGTCCGGGCCCTGGCCCAACTGCGCCACCAGTGCCTCGAATTCGTCCAGCGCCGCCTGCGCGTCGCCGTTGACGATCCGCTCCTCGAAGCCGGCCAGCAGCCCCAGCGCGCCGATCACCTCGGGCAGCGAGTCGGCCGCCCAGCCGCCGTGGCCCCGCCCGGTGGTCCAGCCGTCCGAGTTGTAGATCTCGACGACGCCGCACTCGGCGTCGACCATCAGGTGCCAGTCGTCGAACTTGCCGACGCAGTAGGCCAGGCCCGCCGGGGAGTCGTCCTCGGGGTCGCGGGCGTACAACTCGCCGGTGTCCGCCTCCCACATGCCGCGCTCGGGCAGGTCCGCCGAGTCGTAGCCGACGAAGTCCAGCTCGACGGCCGGGATGCCGACCTCTGCCAGGAACGCCCGGGCCGCACCCGACTCCAGCCCCTCGGGCAGCGTCTCGGGCCGCCACAGCGTGCCCTCGCCGAAGCAGGACTCCAGCCAGGCCGCCGTGGGGTTCCTCGCGGCGGCCAGCAGCTCGGCGTGCGGCCCGTCGGCCACGTCCCCGGCATCGGTGGCGGCGGTCGCGTCGGTCGCGGTCATCGGTACATCTCCCCCGGTCAGAGCGGCGCAAGGGCCCCATTCAAGCGCACCGCACCGAGAGCAGGTGTCACCGGGTCAGCTCCTCCGGAACGGACAGGACGGACGGGACGGCCAGGGCGCCTACGACGGGAGGAGCCGGCCGGAACCGACACAGCGGTTCCGGCCGGTCGGAGGACGATCGTCCGGGAGAACGATCTCCTAGAAGAACGAGTCGTCATCGTCCTCGTAGTAGTTGTTGACGACCACGTGGGGCTCGTCGTCGCTCAGCGCCTCGTTGAGCAGCATGCCGCCGACCAGGCCGGCCGCGCCCGCGCCGATCATCGCACCGGTGCCGAAGCGCCGGCCCTGGTCCTGCTGGCCGGGCACCTGCGGGTGGCCCTGCTGCGCGGGCTGGACCTGCTGGACCTGCTGCGGGTAGCCGGCCTGCGGCGGGGTGTAGAAGGGCGGGACGGTGGTCTGCACCCGCTGGGCGCAGGCGGCGCAGGCCTCGACCTGGCGCGGCACGCCCCACTGCGGCTGCCACAGCACGGCGGTCGAGCCGTAGCCGTGCGAGGGGTCGAAGAAACACGTCACCGGGGAACTCCCTGTTGCTGGCTGGGTCTTCGGAACGGCGGGCGCCACGGCGGGGACGGCAGGGACGGGAGCCGGGGCGGGCGTCGGCACGGCGGCGGGTGCGGGCTGGAGCACGTCGACGCCGAAGTCCGTGGCGATGCCCGCGAGCCCCGCGGCGTACCCCTGCCCGACGGCGCGGAACTTCCAGTCCGCGCCGTGCCGGTAGAGCTCGCCGAACACCATCGCCGTCTCGCTGCCCGCCTCCGGCCGCACGTCGTAGCGGGCCACCTCGGTGCCGCCGTCCGCGTCGCTGAGCCGGATGTACGCACCGCGGACCTGCCCGAAGGTCTGCCGCCGCTGCGCCGCGTCGTAGATCGCCACCGAGAAGACGATCTTCTCCACGTCAGCGGCGACCTCGGCGAGCCGGACCTCGATCCGCTCGCGGTCGTCACCGCCGCCGGCACCGCCCTGGTGGCGGACCGATCCGTCCGGGCTCTGCAGGTTGTTGAAGAAGACGAAGTGCTGGTCCGTGAGGACCTTCCCGGACGCCCCGCAGAGCAGCGCGCTGGCGTCCAGGTCGTACCCGCCGCCGGCCGTCCAGCCGAGGCCCACCCGGACCACCCGCAGCCCGGGGGCCTGCTTGCCCAGGGAGACGTTGCCGCCCTTCGTCAGGGCCACACTCATGGGGTTTCCTCCGCCACCGTCCGAAACACGCTGTTCGACCACGACAACGCTGTAGAGATCGAGCCGGTTCCCGGCCGTCGCGTCAAGGCCGTGTCAGCGCCGAGCCGGTACCCGCCGGTGCCGCGGTCAGTACCGCACCGGGAGCTCCAGCAGGCCACGGGCCCGCATGGTGGGCCGGTGGCGCAGCTGCCCGACCGGGACGTCCAGGGCGAGGTCGGGGAAGCGGCGCAGCAGCGCGGTCAGCGCGAGGGAGGTCTCCATCCGGGCCAGCGGGGCGCCCAGGCAGTAGTGGATGCCGTGGCCGAGGGCGAGGTGGCCGTTCTCCCGGCGGCGCAGGTCGAGCCGGTCGGGGTCGGTGAACTGCTCGGGGTCGCGGTTGGCGGAGGCGAGCGAGAGCAGCACGGTCTCCCCGGCCGGGACGGTGACGTCGCCGATGGTGACGTCCTCGCGCGGGAAGCGGCGGATGGACAGCGGGGCGGGGCCGTCGAAGCGGGCGAACTCCTCGACGGCGCTGGCGATCAGCTCGGGCTCGGCGCGCAGGGCGGCGAGCTGCTCGGGGTGGGTGAGCAGGGCGAGGACGGCGTTGGCGATCAGGTGGACGGTGTTCTCGTAGCCGGCGAAGAGGATCAGGAAGGCGAGCGAGGTCAGCTCGTCCTCGCTCAGGCGGTCCTGTTCGTCGCGGACCGCGATCAGGTCCGAGAGCAGGTCGTCGGCCGGTTCGGTGCGCTTGCGCTCGATCAGACCGGTGAAGAAGCCGAGCATCGACTTCACGGCGGTCCGGGCCTGCTCGGGGCGGGCCGGGTCCGGGGTGATCAGGGTGTCGGTCCAGGAACGGAAGTCGAGCCGGTCGTCCTCGGGGACGCCGAGCAGGTCGCAGATGACCGTGATCGGCAGCGGCGCGGCGTAGTTGGCCAGCAGGTCGGTGCGACCCAACGGCTCGATGGTGTCGAGGAGCTGCTCGGCGACCCGCTCGATCGGCGCGTGCAGGGCGCTGACCCGGCGCGGGGTGAAGGCCCGCGAGACCAGGCGGCGGATCCGGGTGTGGTCCGGCGGGTCCATGTTGAGCAGGTTGGCGTCCAGCGCGGGCGGCAACGAGAAGCCCTTGTAGTTCCCGGGCGCGGCGTGCGCCTTGTCGAGGGCGAGCCTGGGGTCGGCGAGCGCCTGGCGGACGTCCGGGTAGCGGGTCACCAGCCAGACGGGCAGCCCGTCCGGACCGACGATCCGTCGGACGGGCGCCTCGGCGCGCAGCTTGACGTAGGCGCCGTACGGATCGGCGATCAGGGACTTCACGGTCGGGTCGAGGGGTGTCACCCGCCCAGCCTACGGGTACCGGACAGGCGCTCTGGCGGGGCGTCAGCCCGGCACTTATTGTCGGTGGACATGACACAGCTTCGCCGTGCCACCAGACGTACCGCCGGCTGCTACGCCGACCGTGCCGGACGCGCCGTCGGCCGTGCCGCCACCCTGACCGCCGCCCTCGCCGGGACGCTCGCCGCCCTCCTGGCTCCGGCCACCGCCCACGCCGAACGGGCCGGCTGCCGGTCCGTCGCCACCGCGCCCGTGGACGCCGAACAGGCCCGCCTCCAGGACGCCCGGACCGCCGCCTTCACCGAGCACTCCGGCTTCGACGAGCTGCTCGCCGGCTTCCCCGCCGCGCTCTGCGCCGCCCGGAACGCCCACCGCGCCGAGCGGGTGGTGGACGCCTGGGGCCGGGCGCTCTGGCAGGCCGGCGTCGACCGCGCCCAGGGCCGCCGGCCGGGCGGCGCACTGCCCGCCCGCGACGACCGGCCGCTGTACTGGACCAGGCTCGCCATGACCGTCCAACTCACGCGCTGGCAACCGAAGTTCGACATCGACCACGCCGACCTGCGGGCCCGCTTCGAGGACGCCTCGCGCGGCCTGGACGACGGCTTCAGCAGCGACCCCGGCATCCGGCGGATCTTCGTCAGCGGCTTCGACCCGTACGGCCTGGACACCGAACCGCGCCGCGCCAACCCCTCCGGCGCGGCCGTCCTGCACCTGCACGGACAGCGGATCACCCTCGCCGACGGCAGCACCGCCGAGGTCCGGGCCGTCGTCCTGCCGGTGCGCTACGACGACTTCGACGACGGCATCGTGGAACGCGCATTCGGCCCGCACCTGGTGCCCGGCGCCCAGTCAGCCGACCTGATCACCAGCATCAGCCAGGGCTACCCCGGCAAGTTCACCCTGGAGGCCTGGGCCGGCCGCGCCCGCTCCGCCGACCCGGCCACCGACAACGTGGGCGCCCTCTCCGGCGGCACCAGCGACCACCCGGTCGACGCCCCGGGCCTGGCCGACGGCCCCCAGTTCATCCACACCACCCTGCCCACCGACGCCATGACGGCCGTCCAGCAGCCCTACCCGGTCCTGCTCAACACCCCCGTCACCGAGATCCCCGAGGGCGCCACCACCCCCGTCACCCGCCCCGACGGCCCCACCCCCGGCTCCCGCGCCGTCGCCGGAGGCGGTGGAGGCTACCTCTCCAACGAGGTCGCCTACCGCTCCAACCGCCTCCGCCTCGACCTCGCCCCCGACCTCCCCGGCGGCCACCTGCACACCCCGGTCCTCACCGGACTCCCGGCGGACCAGGCGCAGGTCACCTCGCCGGAGTTCGAGCGGAACGAGGCGGCGATCTCCGACCAGGTCGAGGCGATCCTGCGCAGCGCCCGGCTCTGAGGAGCGGCGGCGCGGCGGGAGCGTACCCGGCTCCGAGGCTCCCGGTTCCCGCCCCGCCCGGCCCGCCGGATCGCGGCGGGCCGGGCGGGGCGCGTCGCGTACGGGGCCTCGCATACGACACCACGGCACCGGCCGCACCCGCCGCGCGGCTGCGGCGAGCCTGCGGACGCGTCGGGCCACTGCCGGCCGGCCGGGTACGACGGCAAGACCCACCGCATCACACGGGACGGCCGCGTACTGGTCGGGTCCGGCTGGCAGCCCGGCCCGTCGTTCACCGGCGACACGCCGGGTAGGTGAAGCGTGTCCCCGCCGCCCGGGCGACCGACTGTGCGATCTCCCCGTACGCCGCCTCGCGCCCGGCCCAGTGCGAGCCCTCGACCGACTTGCCGTGTTCGAGGTCCTTGTACACCCGGAAGAAGTGGGCGATCTCCAGCAGGTCGAACTCCGTCAGGTCGTCGACGTCCCGCAGGTCGGCGTAGCGCGGGTCGCGGGCCGGGACGCAGAGCACCTTCTGGTCCGGGCCGCGTTCGTCCCGCATCACCGACATGCCGACCGCCCGGCAGGTGAGCACACAGCCGGGGACGGCCGGCTCGCCGCCAAGGACCACGGCGTCCAGCGGTTCGCCGTCGCCGCCGAGGGTGCTCTCGACGTAGCCGAAGTCGGTGGGGTACCGGGTGGCGGTGAACAGGGTGCGGTCGAGGCGGATGCGGCCCGCGTCGAAGTCCATCACGTACTTGTTCCGGGACCCCTGGGGGATCTCGATCACGACCTCGAACTCCGCGAACTCCACCGTCGCCTCCTCCTCTGATCCTGGAGAGATTGTCCGACGTCAGGGCCGGGACGGCGGGATCGGCTGCGTCGACACCACCGGCCGGGTCCGTTGGCGTCGGCCCTGCCCGGCCCGGCGTTCCCCGGCCCGGCGTTGCCCGGCTCAGCGGCCCCGCCTCACCGGCCCGTCGCCTTCCAAGGGCCTTCCTCGGGCCGCGCCTCGGTGTCCGTGCCCGGCCACGGTGGCATGGTGACGGCCGTGATCCGCAGCGGACCGTCGCCGTCCGCGTCGGCCCGGAACTGGAAGGAGGTGCCCAGCGGGATCGACACCGCCGTCCCGGGCGCGAGCCGGACGGTCTCCTCCCGGCCGTCCTGGCGCCGCCACAGCTCGCCGCTGCCCGCGGTGACCTGCCACAGCTCCTGCACGGTCGCGTGCGACACCGCTTGGCTGACCTGTCCGGGGGCGAGTGCGAAGACCGCGAGGCTGCCCTGCCCGTCCAGGACCAGCAGCGGGCGGACCTCGGCCCCGTCCGGGGCCGTCACCACGGGGACATCATCGACCTCGGCGGCCTCGAAGGGTTGGTGCACTGGCTGATCGCTCATCCGACGACCCGGCCTCTCTCCTCGTGCCAGAGTCCCTGGGCTCGTCCCCCACCACCGATGAGACCACGGCCGTCCGAGGGCCCGCCATACCCACTGGCGCGTACCCGCCCCTGCGGGGACCCCAGGTCGCTACCCCGGGACGCCCCCGAACTCCTGCACGGCGTCGGTGACGATGGCCTCCAGCCGGGCGTGGTGGGCGCCGCGCCAGTAGGCCTGTCCGCAGTCCTCGCACTGGGCGAAGGCGTCGTAGGAGCGCTCGGTGCCGTCCCGGAGCTGCTCGCGCACCGAGGTCTTGGTGACCGTGCGCAGCGTGCCGTTGCAGGTGGTGCAGCGGCTCCAGGGGGCGAGCGGCGGGGCGAAGCGGGAGAGCACGTCGCGCAGCTGCTCGGCGGGGCGGTGGCTGTAGACGTAGGCGCCGGCCCAGAGTTCGCGGCGGTGCAGCAGGCCGCGGTCGCGGGAGAGCATGACGCGCTGCTCGGCGGCGGAGCGGGCGGCCAGGGCGGCGTCGCCGATGTCCGGGTTCTCGTAGGCGGCGTCGACGCCGAGCAGGCGCAGTCGGCGGGCGAGGGTGCCGAGGTGGACGTCCAGCAGGAAGCGCGGCGGGGTGGGCGAGGGCTGCGGCCTGGTCACGGCTTCGACGGTGACGTGCTCGGCGTCGGCTGGGACGTACGAGTCGGGGACGGGCCGTCCGTCCACCAGCAGGGCGCCTACCTCGGTGCGCGGGATGCCCAGGGACTCGACCACGTGGCCGAGGGTGGAGGTGCCGTCGGTGCGCAGCGCGGTGCGGCCGGCCCGCCGGGGCGCGGAGACGAAGAGGCGCAGCTCAGGGGCGAAGTCGAGCCAGATCTGGGGCTTGTCCACGCGGCCAGCATGCCAGCGCGCGGTGGGCGGGGGCCAGCGGTTTCCGGGCGCCCGGCCGTTCTCCGGGCGCCCCGTCCTCCGGCTACCCCTGCGTGGCCGCGAGCGTCGGGGCGGCCACGGGCCGACGGTCGCTCGCCGCCCAGCGGGCGACCGGGCCCATCGCGTAGCCGGCGGCGAGGAACACCCCGCCGAAGACCAGCCAGCCCGCGAGCCCGCCGTCCAGCAGCAGGGTGGTGAGCAGCAGCGGTCCGAGGGTGCGGGAGACGGCGACGCCGGTGCCGAAGAAGCCCTGGTACTGGCCGATCCGCTCCGGCGGCGCGAGGTCGAAGCCGAGCTGCCAGGAGCCGGCCGACTGCCGCATCTCGCCGGCCACCTGCAGCACGGCCCCGCCCACCAACAGCGCGCCGACCGCCCACACCGGGACGTCCAGCGCGGACAGCCCACAGACCACGCAGGACAGGAGCAGCAGCACTCCGGCCGCCCGGACGGCTCGCACCGCCGAGTCCAGCCCGGTGACGTCGCGCGCCGCCCGGACCTGGAAGAACAGCACCGCCCCGGTGTTGAGCACGAACAGACCCGAGCCGAGCCAGCCCAGCCCGGGGGCCCGCTGGGCAATCCACAGCGGGAGGATCAGGCTGAGCAGCGGCATCCGGAGCAGCAGCACGGTGTTGACCAGGGCGACGGCGGCGTAGCGGCGGTCGTGCAGCACAGCCAGGCGCGGGCCGGTGCCCGACTCCGCTTCCGCGGGCGGGACTTCGGGCAGCCGGCGGAGCAGCAGCGCACCGGCCAGGAGACCGAGCACGGTGACGACGAAGGCGCCGAGGTAGGCGGTCCGGGTGCCGAGGGTGAGCGCGATACCGCCGATGGCGGCGCCAACCGCCAGTCCGCCGTTGAGGGTTGACTGGAGGTGGGCGAGCAGTCCGGTCCGTTCGGCGCGCGGCACCAGGCCGGCGACCAGCGCCTGCCGGGCGGCGGTGAGTCCGGACTGAGCGGTGGCGTACAGACAGACGGCGAGCAGGAACGGCAGGTAGGAGCGGATCGCCAGGAAGGCGGCGACCACGGCCGCCGCGCCGAGCGCGAGCGCCACCGCCGTGCGGCGCGGGCCCCGACGGTCGGCGACGTGCCCGAGCGGGACGCCCGCCACCGAGCCGATCGCCCAGCCGACGGCGAGGCCGATGCCGAGGGCCGTCGCCGACATGCCGACGACGCGGGTGAAGTAGAGCGCGGAGCAGGTGTAGTAGGCGCCGTCGCCCACCGCGCTCGCCAACTGGGCGGCGGCAAGGGTGCGCTGGGGCCCGGCGGGGGGCAGCAGGGCGGACCTGGCGACGCTCTGATTCGGCACTTCTCTCCTGTCGGACGGATGGCGCGCGGGCCGGACGTTCACATCCGCTCGGGGCGCCTCTCAGCGGGGCACCGCCCAGCCTAGGAAACAAGTGGACCGTCCGACAGGTCCATTGATCTTGAATTTTCCTGGTCCAATTGCGCGCTTCGCCGCACCATCGGGCGAGCGGTGAACTCCCGTACGACAGCGACCTGTTGACACTGACAGGCGCTTCAACCGCGCCGCGCCCGGGCCCGCCCGCGCGGCCGAAGCGCCGTCCGTACCCGCTCCGACTCCCCCGCCCCAAGCGGACGGAGCACCTCCACCACCCGACCGGAGGGACAAGATTGGCCGTGTTGACCCGTCAGTAAGGCCCTCCTATGCTCAACGGCGTTCGCGATCCGGCACCGGGGCCGGGGACGTCCGTGCCCGCCCGATCCGGCGCCGTCTCCCGCTCGAAGGGTTTCCTCCCATCAGCACCTCCATCGCGCCCTCGGACTCCGCCAACCCTGGCGAGGCAGCCGAACCGGCCGCCGCCGAGGCCACCGGTCGGCGCCGATTCCTCACCTACCTGCTGGCCGCGCCGACCCTCACCGTCGCCGCCCGGCTCGGCCTGGACGCCACCGCACCCGCCTCCGCCCAGGCCGCCGTACAGGCCGCCGCGGCCGCCCAGGACGCCGCCGCGCCGCCGCAGTTGCTCGGCCTGCCGGGCATCCCGGACGTCCTCGATCTCGGTGACGCGATGATCCTCGCCGGGCTGCCCACCTCGCACCTGCTGGTGCTCGAAATCACTCCCGCCGGGCGTGCCGCGCTCCACCTGCCGCGCCTGGAGGTCGGCCAGGGCCTCACCACCGCGATCGCCATGCTGGTCGCCGAGGAACTCGACGCCGAGCTCACCGACGTGGACGTCCCGCTCTCCGACGGCCGCCCCGAACTGCTCTTCAACCAGCTGACCGGCGGCTCCAACTCGGTGCGATCGCTGTACGACCCGGTGCGCGCCGCGGCGGCCGCCGCCCGCGCCCGGCTGGTGACCGCCGCCGCCAACCGCTGGAACGTTCCGGCGACCACCCTGCGCACCGCCGACTCCGCCGTCCTCGCCCCCGACGGCCGCCGCCTCGGCTACGGCGAACTCGCCGCCGACGCCGCCGCGGTGGTGCTGCCCGCCGTGCCCGGCACGCCCAAGCCAGCCGACCAGCGGCGCCTGGTCGGCACGCCCACCGGACGGATCGACGCCCGCGACATTGTCACCGGACGCGCCAAGTACGCCGGAGACCTTCAGATCCCGGGCGCCGCGCCGACCGTGGTCGCCCGCCCGACCACCATCAACGGCACCCTCAAGTCCCTGGACGCCTCGGTCGCCCGCGCCATGCCCGGGGTGCTCGCCGTGGTGCAGATCCCCAGCGGCGTCGCCGTCCTCGCCGAGACCTTCGACCAGGCGCTCAAGGCCCGCGACGCCCTGCGCACCACCTGGAACCCGGGTCCGGTCGCCGACCTGTCCACCGCCGACATCCAGGCCCGACTACGCGCCGCGCACGCGCCGTTCCTGCTGCCGCCGCTGCTCACCCCGTACCTGGACGGCGAGTTCGACTTCGCCTTCGTCAACCACGCCCCGATGGAGGTGCTGACCGCCGTCGCCGACGTGCGGCCGGGCCGCGCGGAGCTGTGGTTCGCCGCGCAGAGCCCGATCATCGCCCAGCAGACCATCGCCGCCGAACTCGGCCTGCCACAGAACGCCGTCACCGTCCACGTGGTGCGCGGCGGCGGCTCCTTCGGGCGCCGGCTGTTCTTCGACGCCGCCCTGGAGGCAGCCCAGATCTCCAAGGCCGCCGGCCGCCCGGTCAAGCTGATGTGGACCCGCAACGACGACATGCGCCACGGCCGGATGCGCCCCGCCAGCCACCACCGGATCCGCGCCACCTACGGCCTCGGCCAGGTGCTCACCTGGGAGCACCGCGCCGCCACCGTCCGCACCGACCTCTCGCACGGCCTCGGCGAGGCGCTCACCGGGGCCGGTTTCAACCTCTCGCTGGCCGGGCTCAGCCTCGCCCAGGCCTTCTTCCTGCTCACCGAGAAGAACCCGTACAACGTCGGCATCCCCACCCAGCTGCTCGCCGAACTGCCGCTGGCCATGCACACCGGCAGCTGGCGCTCGGTCTACTCCGGCATGGTCCGGGTCGCCGACGAGATCATGATGGACGAACTCGCCCGCCGGATGGGCCAGGACGAGGTCGCCTTCCGCCGAGCCCGGGTGCGCGACGCCGCCGGACAGGCCGTCCTGGACACCGTCGCCAAGGCCGGCAACTGGGGCCGCCCGATGCCGGCCGGCCAGGCCCAAGGCGTCGGCTACCACGACGAGAACGGCGGCCGGGTCGCCTACCTGGTCGAACTGGACGCCTCCGACCGGGCCAACCCCCGCGTCACCAAGGCGGTGGTCGCCGCCGACGTCGGCCAGGTCATCAACCCCCGTGGCCTGGAAGCCCAGTTGAACGGCGCGCTGATCGACGGCATCTCGGTCATCCTGCAGGCGGGCAACCACATCGACAACGGCGCGGTACGGGAGGGCAGTTACGCCGACTTCCACTACGCCCGACAGCGGAACACCCCGCCCGTGGTCGAGATCCACCTGATGCCGCCGAGCGGAGCCCCGGGCGGCGCGGGCGAGTTGGGCGTCCCGGCGGCCTCGGCCGCCGTCGCCAACGCCTACGCGCGCGCGACCGGCACCAGCCCGCGCTCCTTCCCCATCAACTTCTGATCACCCAGAGCCCGAGGATCACAACTCCCCATGCCCACCCACACCTTCGTCCTCAACGGGCAGCCCGTCACCGTCGAGGCCCCGGACGACATGCCGCTGCTCTGGGTGCTGCGCGACAAGCTCGGCGTCACCGGCCCCAAGTACGGCTGCGGGGTGGGCGTCTGCCGGGCTTGCACCAGCCACCTCGACGGCCAGGAGTTCCAGCCCTGCACCCGCTCCGTCAAGGACTGCGAGGGCCACACCGTCACCACCATCGAGGGCCTCGCCGACGGCGACACCCTGCACCCGGTCCAGGAGGCCTGGATCGAATGCGACGTCGCCCAGTGCGGCTTCTGCCAGCCCGGCCAGATCATGACGGCGGTCGCCCTGCTGCGCCGCACGCCCAACCCCACCGACGCGGACATCGACCAGATCCAGAACATCTGCCGCTGCGGCAGCTACCCGCGCATCCGCGAGGCGATCAAGCGCGCGGCGGCGGCCCAGCAGACGCGCTGACGCGGGTGTGCCCCGCCCGACGGACGGGCGGGGCACACCGGGTCAGCGCAGATCAGCAATGGGGCACGTAGCCCATGTGGAAGTTCCAGTTGCCGTCGGTGTAGGCACCGTACGTGTAGGCCACCGAGGTGCCCGACGACGGCCAGTAGCCGTAGCCGGCGGAGTAGACCTGGACCACCCGGTACCAGACGTCGCCCTGGTTGTTGATGTTCTCGCCCGTGGTCCAACACACCATGTTGACCGCGTCGCCCGACCACGAGTACGAGTACAGGTCACCGGCCACCTTGCCCGACCACGAGTACGGCTGCGAGTAGACGCCCACGCCGTGACCGGTCGGGTGGTTGTTGAGGTAGTACCAGCCGACGGCGTTGGCATCGCCCGCCGACAGGCCGACCCCGGCCGCCGCCAGCGCCACCGCGGCCACCGCGGTGCCGCCCCGGCGCCCGATCTTCTTGAGGATGCCCTTGACCATGCCGATTCTCCTGTCGGGTCGAACCGCTTCGGTGCCGTCCCGTTGACCTCGACGGCGGAGCCATCTGACCCGATCACCCCCGGTGTTCGGTACCTCCTGACAGGAACTGACAACAGCTGACACCGTCGGCCGAGCGCCCCGAACGGCCTTCTGACGGCCGACAACGCGAAGTGCCCCCGTCCGGCGGACGGGGGCACTTGCGGTTCAGCGGGACCTCAGCACTGCGGAACAACGCCCTGGTGCCACATGAGGCCACCGTCCACGGAGGAGGCGTAGACGTAGCCGTTCCCGAACCAGGTTTGGCCGGTGTAGGCGTAGTGCGCGGCATCCACCCGGTACCACACGTTGCCCTGGTTGTTGATGTCCTCACCCGTGGTCCAGCAGACCACGTCGACGGAGTCCCCGTAGTGCAGGTCTCCCGTGACCTTCCACGACTTGGTGGTCGGCTGCGCGTAGACGCCCACCGCCTGGCCGATGACCGGGCCGCCGATGGTGACCCACCCATAGGCGGACGCCTCGCCCGCCGAGAGGCCGACCCCGGCCGCCGCCAGCGCCACCGTGGTCACCACGGTCGCCCCGCGCCGTCCGATCCTGCCGAACAGGCTCTTGACCATGTCGATTCTCCCTTCCTGTCGAACCGTTGCGCCGTCCCGCCGCGTGACGTCGACGGCGGTGCCAGCTGACCTCACGGGCGGTGGTGTTCGATACGGGCCGCCGAGATCTGACAACAGCTGCCACGGGCGGCTGGCCACCCCGAACGCGCCATCCCCCAAGGAAAGTTGCCAGACCTCTGATCGTCGCTGTCATGCGCCGCTATGATCCGTACGCAACAAGCAAGCAGCGCCACCAAGGGATCTGACATCTGACAGCAGGGGGCGTCATGGCGGAGCACGAACGTGACCCGCGACCCGGGCAAAGGGCAGCCTCACCCACCGCCGCCGAGAGCTTCGCGGGCGAGCTGCGCACCCTCCGGCTGGACGCCGGCCAGCCCTCGTTCCGCACCATGGCCAAGAGGGCCGGCTCGATCTCGCACACCACGCTCTACGAGGCCGCCTGCGGCTCACGGCTCCCGTCCTGGGCCACCACCAGGGCCTTCGTCCAGGCCTGCGGCGGCAACGAGGAGGAGTGGCAGCGCCGTTGGAGCGCGGCGGTCAGCGGGGAGCCGCCCACCGACCCCGTGCTGCCCGTACCTGCGGTGACGTCGAACCCGGAACCGACGCCGTCCCGTCCCCCGGCCATGCCGGCCATGCCGTCGGTGCCGTCGGTACCGTCCGTGCCCTCGTTACCGCCGGCCGTACCGCACCCGCACCGCCGTCGGATCTGGACCCACGCGCTCAGCCTGCTGGTCGGCCTGCTGCTCGGCGTCCTCGGCACGCTGGGCCTGCTCGCGATCCGCGCGCCCGCCGCCCAGCCCGACGCGCAGAACTGTCCGTCCGCCGAGCCGGACACCCCCGACCCGCAGCCGACGCCCGCACCGGACGGCGCGACCCCGAGCACCGAGACCCGGTCCTGGATCGCCCGGACCGCCTACGACCAACAGGCCGTCTCCAGTGCGCGACTCGCGCTCCCCGTACGCGTCGCGGTCACCCCGGGGGACACCCTGGTCGTCGCGATGATGCTCACCGGCACCTGCCCCGGCCCGGTCAAGGTCACCGACAGTCGCGGCGACCGATTCCAGATCCTCGGAGACGTGACCGACTCGCTGCGCCACCGGGTGCTCGTCCTCGCCGCCTTCGGCGCCACCGCGCTGACCACGGCCGACTCGATCCGCGCCGACTACCCGCGCGCCGGCGAGTACCACGTGACCGTGGACGAGTTCCGGGGCGTCACCACCGTCCGGGCCGTCACCCGCGCCTCCGGCGACGCCGGTGGCACCACCTTCACCACCACGGCAACCGCCACCACCTGCGACCCGGGCGACCTCCTGGTGAGCACGGTCGGCAGCAACACCGGCACCGCCCCCGAGTTCGGCACCGGCTGGACCACCCTGCCGGTCCTCCAGCTCTCGTCCTACCGCCTCACCACCGCGCACCGGATCGCGGCCGACGCCGAGCACTGCATCGCCGCCGGCCGAACCACCTCCCAGTGGGGCGCCGTCCTGGCCGTCCTGCACTGACCCGGGGTCGCGGCCGGCCGTCACGAACCGGAGCCCGCCCAGGGGCCGCGGCCGAAGAAGGCGGCGAGCCGGTCGTACGGCGGGGCGTCCGCGGGGGCGGGGACCTCGGGGCCGAAGGGCTGGTGGTCGGACTCCTCTCCGCGGTACTCGGGTTTGAGCGCGCCGCGGGCCCAGGTGAGGGCGGCAGCCGAGACCTCGTGGTCCAGACCGTCCGTGGACTGGCCGGTGGCTCTGGCCAAGTCCCAGGCGTGGACCGCGAATTCGGCGACCTGCTGGTCCACCGGGAAGCGCGCCGGGAGGGCGCCGACGCCGGGGACCTCAACCGTCCCGGTGAGGTCGCCGGCCGCGCGCCAGGCCTCGACCAGCCGCTCCGCGCCGGCCTCGAAGGCGTGCAGCCAGTCCTCTTCCACCCGTTCGAACGGCTGCGACCAGTCCGGCTGCCCGCCCTGCGCCCGGACGGTGAACTGCCGCAGGTCGAACAGCAGATGGCTGATCAGGTCGCCGACATCCCAGGAGCGGCAGGGGGTCGGGTGCCCGGCCAGCTCGACGCCGGCGCCGTCGATCAGACCGGCGGTCTGCGCGAGGGCCCGGGCGAGCAGCTCGATCGGGTCGTCCACGGCGGTCATGGCACACCTCTCGGTCGGGAAGGGGGCACGGGTGGTCGTGCCGGGTGATCGTAAGCGCGTGCGCCGACGACCGCCCGGCACGACACCGGCCCCTGACCGGTCCCCTCAGCGACCCTGACCGACCCTGACCGACCCCGACCGACCGTCAGGCCGCGAACCCGCCGTCCACCGCGAGCTCCGCGCCGCTGACGTACCGGCCCTCGTCGCCGACCAGGTAGGCGACGGCGGCCGCCACCTCCGCCGCCGTGCCGTAGCGGCCGAGCGCGGTGAAGCCGCGCTGGAAGTCGGCGGACTCGCCGTCGGCCGGGTTCATGTCGGTGTCGATCGGGCCCGGGTGGACCAGGTTGGCGGTGATCCCGCGCGGACCGAGTTCCCTGGCCAGCGCCTTGGTGAGACCGATCAGCGCGGCCTTGCTAGTCGCGTAGAGCGTGCTGCCAGAGAAGGCGACGCGCTGCGCGATGCAGCTGCCGATGCCGACGATCCGTCCCCCGTCCGCCAGGTGGGCGGCCGCCGCCTGCGCGAACAGGTAGGGCGCCCGGACGTTCACGTCCAGCACCCGGTCGATCTCGTCCAGCGTCATCTCCTCGATCGGCCCTCCGGCGCCGACGCCCGCGTTGTTCACCAGGATGTCAAGCCGGCCGAACCGCTCGGCGACCGCCGCCACCGCGGCACGCACCGCCTCCGGGTCGGCGCTGTCCGCCCGGACGGCCCATCCGGTCCGGCCCATCGCACTGATCTTCGCGACCACCTCCTCGGCCCGGTCGGCCGCGCCCTGGTAGGTCAGCGCCACGTCGGCACCGTCCTCGGCCAGCCGCAGCGCGACCGCCGCTCCGATCCCCCGGCTGCCGCCGGTCACCAGGGCCACCTTGCCGTCGAGCGCCGCCGTACCGTTCATCGTCATATCTACAGAACTCCTTGTTCCGGTCTCGGACATGAAGCAATCCTGGACCGAAGCCCAGCCCGACTCCGGCGGTATTCAGACGTTGCGTTAAACGTTCAACTACGATTCCGTGCGCCCCCGGTAGTACGATCCGACCGCCGGCCGCCCGGTCCGGTTCGGCCCGGCCGACGGGTCGGCGCCCGCATGGTCGAAGGACGGTTCGACCGGCCGCCCGCCGTCGGGGAGCAGCAGGTGTCGCCGCGCCCGGTACTCGAACCCGGCCGCCCGCAGCGCGGCCACCACGGTGCTGGCCGTGAGCTCACTGTCGCTGATGAGTCGAACCATCATTCGACCCCACCGGCGCGGGAATCCGGCCCGAGAAGTCCGACGCGGCAACCCACGACGGGATCCCACGACGGGGAGCCCGACGCACGGACCCGGCGCGCGGAAGCCGCGAACGCGCCGAGCGGCCACCCCGCGCAGGGGTGGCCGCTCAGGCGGCGTCAGGACGCGGGAGGGCGTCAGACGGTCAGGGTCTGCCCCGGGAAGATCAGGTCCGGGTCGCCGCCGATGGTGCGGGCGTTCTTGCTGTACAGGCCGTCGGTGTCGACGCCGAACTTGGCGGCGATGTCGCTCAGCGTGTCACCGCTGCGAACGGTGTAGCTGCCACCGGAGGTGTTCTTCTCCGCGACCGGCGCGGACTGGGCCGGCTTGGCGGACGGCTGGCCCTTGGCGGCCTTCGACGCCTGCTTGGCCTTGGGCGCGGCCGACTGGGCGGCCTTCGGGGCCGCGGCGGGCTTCTCGGCCCGCTGGACGGGCTTGGCTGCGGCGGCGCCGCTGTCCGCCGAGGTGTCGACGGCCGCCGGGGCGCCACCCTTGCTCAGGCCCGCCTTCTGCGAGCAGACGGGCCAGGCGCCCGGCCCCTGCGAGGCGAGCACCTTCTCGGCGACGGCGATCTGCTGCGCCTTGGACGCGTGGTTGGCCTGGGGGGCGTACGCGGTCCCGCCGTACGCGGCCCAGGTGGACGGGGTGAACTGCAGTCCGCCGTGGAAGCCGTTGCCGGTGCTGATGCTCCAGTTGCCGCCGCTCTCGCACTGGGCGACGGCGTCCCAGGCGGAGGTGGTCGCGGCAGAGGCCGAGGTGGCCGTGACGAGGCCGGCCACCGGCAGGGCCGCGACGGCGGCACCCGCGACGACCGCCATCCGTACGCGGTTGCGCTTGGTGCTGGCGGTGGTGTCGGTGGCAGCGGCGGTCTCGTGACGGGAAGTCATGAAATTCCTCTCGACAAGCCCCGGGCGGGCAGCCGGAACCAGGCCCGGGACATGGGCCGGTCGGTCGCGCTTGCCTCACTCGTCGGGCGGCCGAGCACGTGTCGGACGTGCCGTACCGCCCCGGCCACCTCCGCTCGCCGACGGCCTGTTCGAGCCGGTCTCGTCGGCGGGCACCGCCCTCGCGCCGTGGGTCAGTCGGCGGGCAGTGCGTCGGGGTGAACCCGGGTGGCGCTCGTTGCGCCGCCAAGAAAGCTAGGGGCATGTCCGGGGCGCAGCAAGCAATTCTTGGTCATCGCAGGTCAGTTGACCGTTACCGGCGGTATCGATCAAGAAACTGCGCCCGACTCGACCGGGTTTGACCGCATTTTCGGAATGAAACGATCAATTTCCGTGCCCTCACTCACATCTGTCCAGCCGTGAACTCGGGCACACCGTCCACCCACCGCAATCGTGAATTGACGCGCAGTCACCGAGGAATTCGGAGTTCCCCGTTCGGCGACCCGGTCGGGTGGGATCCGCCACACCCGTCACCCGTCGTACCCGTGCGAACGCGCTCAGCTGCGACCGTCGAGCTCGGCGTCCCGCGCCAGCAGCGCCGCCTGGACCCGGTTCTCGCAGCCCAGCTTGGCCAGGATCCGGCTGACGTACGTCTTCACCGTCGCCTCGCTCATGTGGATCCGCGCCCCCGCGTCGGCGTTGGACAGGCCCTCGCCGAGCAGCGCCAGCACCTCCAGCTCGCGTTCGGTGAGCACCTCCAGCCGGCGCCGGGCCTGCGCGCTGCGGGCGGCCACCGAGCCGCTGCGGCCGGAGGCCAGCGAGTCGACGATGTGCCGGGTGGCCGCCGGGGAGAGGAAGGCGTTGCCGCTGGCCGCCGCCCGGACAGCCTGGATCAGCTCGTTCGGGGCGGTGTCCTTGAGCAGGAATCCGGCGCCGCCCGCGGTCACGGCGCGCAGGACGTTCTCGCGCTCCCCGAAGGTGGTGAGGATGATCGCCCGTGCGCCGGGTGCGACCCTCGCCAGCTCCCCGAGCGCCGTCAGCCCGTCCATCACCGGCATCTGGATGTCCAGCAGCACCACGTCCACCCGGTGCGCCCGGGCCAGCTCCAGTGCCTCCCGGCCGTCGACGGCCTCCGCGACCACCTCGATGTCGTCGGCCGAACCCAGGATCATCCTGATCCCGGCCCGGATGAGCGGCTCGTCGTCGGCGACGAGGACTCGGATCACTGGTGGTCATTCCCCTCGAACGGTGCTGCGCCTGCGGCACCATCCTCACATCCCGGTCGAACGCGCACCCCAGCCGGGCCCCGCCCCGGCCGGACCCCCGCCCGGGCGCCGGACGCCTGGGCCCCGGGGCCAGGCGGTCAGTTCTTGCTGACGTACTCCACCTTGTCCACCAGCACCCCGCCCTTGAAGCAGAACCGCGCCACGTGGCTCTCCGACCAGGACTCGTCCGAGTCGCCCTTCGCCAGCGAGTACCAACGGCACTGCGAGCCCTCCGGCCGGGTCGGTCCGTCGTGTTCGAAGCCTGAGGTGAAGAAGTCGTTGCCGGGCGGCAGTTGGCGCATCACCTCGGCCCTCGACTCACCCGGCCGGATCTGGTCGTAGACCGACATCTGCACCGTCGAGTCGGTGGTGCCGCGGACGAAGGCCATCACGCCCCAGACCACCAGGCCCACCACGACCAGCGTCACCGCACCGACCCCGGCCGCGCATCCGATCGCCGGGCTGCGCCGCCCGTCGCCCGTCCCGTCGGCCGGCGGCAGGCCGTCGAGGACCCAGTCCTCCTCGCCGACCAGGGCGGCGGCCCCCTCGCTCTCCGCCCCCTCGTACGGGAGGACGGCCGCCAGGCGGAAGCCTTCCTCGGGCGTCGTCCCGGCGTGCACCATTCCGCCGACCAGCCGGGCGCGCTCCCGCAGCCCGGTCAGCCCCTGCCCGCCGCTGACGACCGACCCCGTGCCGGCGCGCGCGCCGACGAGCTCCGGCGCGCGGGGGTTGGTGACCTCGACCACCAGCGCGTCCGGCTCGTACCGGAGCGCGACGGCGATCGGCGCGCCGGGGGCGTGTTTGTGCGCGTTGGTCAGCGCCTCCTGCACGATCCGATACGCCGCGTTGTCGACCACGGCCGCCAGCGGGCGCCGCTCGCCCTCGGTCGAGTAGCCCACCTCCGTCCCGGCCGCCCGGGAGGACTCCACCAGCTCCACGATCCCGTCCACCCCGCCGCGGACCGGCGCCGCGCACTGCGCCCCGACCGTCGGCGGCACCGCCGTCGACTCGTCGTGCAACACCCCGACCACCTCGCGCAGTTCGCGCATCGCCGCGACCGCCGCCTGCCTCAGCACGCCGACCGCCTCCCGCTGCCGGTCGGTGAGGGTGCGGTCCACCTCCAGCGCGCCCGAGTGCACGGAGATCAGCGCGAGCTGGTGGCCCAGGCTGTCGTGCATGTCCTGGGCGATCCGGTGCCGCTCGCGCAGCCGCGCCTGGTGCACCACCATGACCCGCTCGCGCACCAGCTGGTCGTTGCGCTCGCGCAGCGCGTCCAGCAGGGCGCGGCGCTGCGCCCGGTAGCGGCCGTAGAGCGCGGGCAGGACGACGAAGACCAGGAACATACCGAGCGACAGTCCGATGATCAGCTTGGGCGAGGCCAGGGCGCCGTCCTTCAGCGTCCCGGTCACGGTGAACAGCAGATAGCTCAGTACGAAGGAGCCGAGCAGCCGCCCGACCCGGCGGATCCGCGCCCCGGCGGCCCAGCCCGCGCAGACCAGCATCGGCAAGGGCCCGAGCGACCAGCCGGTCATCGCGCCGGCCAGCACCAGCACGGTGGCCGGGAACCCCCGCCGCAGCACCCACAGCACCGCGACGGCGATCCCGAAGGGGACCGCCAGACCGGTACGGCTGACCACCTCCAGCAGGCCGGCGACCACACCCATGAACAGGGCCTGCACCGCCTCGCCCACCACCCGCCGCCGGGGCCAGGGCCCGGGCAACGCCGTCCGTACCGCCCTCGACCAGGCCCGCGCGATTGCTTCCACCCATCGAGGCTAACCGTGCGGTCACCGCGCCCGCGGTCACCGTTCGTCGCCCTTCGCACCGACGAAAGTCGCCGGTCCGCAGGCGGTGAGCAGCAGCGCCACGTCGTCCACCCGCCCGGTCGAGCCGACCTCGCGCAGCAGCCGCTCGGCCAGCTCCTCCATTTCCTCCCCGGCCCGGCCGTGCTCCAGTGCGGCGCGCAGCCGGTCCACCCCCTGGTCGATCGCCAGCGCCGGGTCCTCCACCAGTCCGTCCGTGTAGAGGGCGAGCAGCGAGCCGGGCCGCAGCCGCAACTCGCTGACCGGGTACGCCGCCTCCTCGTCCACGCCCAGCAACGGCCCGCCGGGGACGTACAGCGCCTCGGCCCGCCCGTCCGCGTGGCGCAGCACCGGCGGCAGGTGCCCGGCGCGGGCGATCCGGGCGGTGCCGTCGGCGGGGGTGAGGCGGACCAGGCAGCAGCTGGCGAGCAGCCCGGGGTCGAGGTCCAGCAGCAGCCGGTTGGTGCGGGCGAGCACCTGGTCGGGCGGCTCGCCGCCGCTGGCGAAGGCGCGCACGGCGCTGCGCAGCTGGCCCATCGCGGCGGCGGCCCCGACGCTGTGGCCCTCGACGTCGCCGATCACCAGGGTGAGGTCCGCGCCGGTGACGATCGCGTCGTACCAGTCGCCGCCGATCTCCATGCCCTGGGTGCCGGGCAGGTAGCGGGCGGTGATCCGGATGCCGGGCACCTGCGGGAGGCGGTGCGGCAGCAGGCCCTGCTGCAGGCCGCGGGCCAGGGCGAACTCGGCGTCGTAGAGCCGGGCGCGCTCCAGGGCCTGGGCGATGAAGCCGCTGAGGCCGGTGAGCAGGCCGCGCTCCTCGGCGGTGAACGGGTGCGGAAGGTCGAAGCCGAGGATGCAGCTGCCGACCGGGCGCCCGGAGGCGATCAGCGGCAGGAAGGCCCAGGCGCCCATTTCGTCCAGGGCCAGACCGGGGTAGGTGGTGGCGAGTTCGCGCACCGACTCGAAGAAGATCGGGGTGCCGGTGCTGAGCGTCTCGGCGCCGGGCACGCGGGCGTCGAGCGGGGTGCCCTCGAAGCCGTCCAGGAAGCCGTCCGGGTAGCCGAACTGGGAGACCAGGTGCAGGCGCTGCTCGCGCACCCCGTAGATGGCGAGCTCCTGGCCGCCGAAGGCCGGGAGGATCTCCTCGGCCACCGCCCGGCACACGTCGCGCACGGTGACCGCCTCGGTGAGCGCGCTGGCGAGCTGGAGCAGGTGGTGGGTGCCGCCCACGGTGGTCGTGGGCGGCGGCGGGGCGGCGGGCGGTTCGGCCGCGCCCGGCGGGGCCTCGGCGGCGACCACCCGGCCGGTGACGCCGTGGGTGTCGGGGTAGAGCGAGAAGGCAAGCCAACCGTCCGGCGGGCGGGCGGCGAGGAAGGCGGTGGGCTGCTGGGAGATCAGGGCCGCGCGGTAGCGGTTCTCGTAGACGGGGTCGGTGAGCCAGGGCAGCGCCTCCCAGAGGTGGTGGCCGACCAGCTCCTCCCGGCTCGCCCGCAGCAGCGGCTCGCTGGCGCGGTTGGCGTAGGTGATCAGGCCGTCCGGGTCGAGCGAGAAGACGCCCTCGCGCAGCCGCTCGACAGCGGCCGCGGCGGCGGTGAGGGTCCGGACGTCCAGGACGGCGCCGACCAGGTGGGTCCGGCCGTCGACGATCGCGCCGGGCACCCGGGCCCACAGCTCCACCGGGTACGGGCGGTCGTTCGGCCCGAGCACCCGCACCCGGGCGGCCAGCACCTCGCCGCGCTCCAGGGCGGTGCGGGCGGCGGTCCGGAGCTCGGGCAGGTCCCCGGGGGCGATCCGGCGGGTCAGACAGCTCACCGTGCCGTCGAACTCGCCAGGCGCGAAGCCGAAGATCTCCCGGAACACCGCGTCGGCGGCGAGCGCGCCGGTGGCCGTGTTCCAGTCGAACAGCCCGACCCTCGTGCTGGGCACCGCCGGTGGCGGAAGCTCCACCACGGCGGCGTCCCCGGCCGGCTCGACCGGCTGCCCGGACCCGGCCAACTTGGCAAGCCCGGAGGCGAGTCGGGAGGCTATGGCGTCCAGCTGACCGGCCGCCTGCTCCGGCACGCCCTCGTCCGAGGCCGGCCACAGCACGCTGAGCACCCCGAACCGGTCCCCGCCGTACCCCACCGGCACACAGGCCGAGACGAAGTCGTACGGCAGGCCGACCGCGAGCTGCGGGAAGCGCCGCATGGTGTCCTCGGTGTCGGCCAACGCGATGGTCCGGCCGGTCCGGAAGCAGACCGCGACCGGCAGCGGCCCGGCGGCGGCGACCCGCCGGAACGAGCTCATGATCGACAGCGGCACCCCCGCGAGGGTGCACAGCACCAGCGACCGGCGGTCCCGCGAACGCAGGTACGCCATCGCCCCGTACGCCCCGGTGGACCCCAGCACCCGGCGGACGGCCTCCGCCAGCAGCTTGTCCCGCTCGCGGACCGCCTCCGGGGCCGACTCCAGGACCGCCTCCGGGGCCGACTCCAGGACCGCCTCCGGGGCCGACTCCCGGACCGCCCCCGGCACCGCGCCCGAGCCCGCATTCGGAGCCGTGTCCAGGACCGGTTCCGGCAGGGTTTCCGGGACCGCCTCGCGGACCGGCTCAGCGGCCCCGGTCGCATGCGGATGGCGCATGCTCCCTTGCTACGTCCGCCCCGGAACCGTGTCAAGGCGAGCCCCCACCGCCCCGGGCCGCCCGTCGACCTCACGCGCACCGGCCCGGACGCCCCGCACCGACCTCGCGAGCCATTCGCCGGGAGGATGACGCCCTACAGCTCGGTGAGGTCGACCTCCACCGGGTACGGCGCCACGGCCTTGACCAGCCCGGTGAACAGCTCGCCCGCCCGTTTACGACCGGCTCCCCGGGTCCAGCACAAACGTGTGGACGATCGGCACCCGGCCGGCCGCCTGCTCGACCCGCCAGTAGAAGGGGATGCCGGCCTTGGCGTACTGGTCGAACTCGACCACCCGGTCGGTGCTCTCCGAGCCCGGCGAGACGACCTCGACCAACAGCAGCACATTGCTCGGTCTAGCCGGGTTCTCGTGGACGGCGTCCCTGCGGTAGACCACCACGTCGGGCCGACGGTTGTCGAGCGGCACGTCCTGCAGCCGCACGTCGAAGTCGATGTCGGCGTTCCAGTCCTCGCCGCCCGCCTGGTCCAGAGCATTCGCCAGGAACCGCGCGAGCCGGTTGTGGAGGATGGAGGCGCTCGGACTCACAACCACCATCCCGTCAACGATCTCTACGCCCGCACACTGTTCCTCGGTCCAGGAGTCGTACTCCTCACTGGAGATCTGCCGGTGCATCCACTCGGGTGCGATCATCTCGGCCGTCACGGCGTACCTCCCCCGGTCTCCCGCGCGGGCCTGTGCCGTGCCACAGCCTGGCTAGTACGTCCACCGCCACTGCCGCGGATGGTTCGGGGACTGTTCGATATCCTCCCGGCGAGTGGCGGCGCCGAGGCCGCCGGGGGTGGAAGCGAGAGCGGGATGCAGTCGCCGTCGTCCGAGGGGGCCGCCCGGGAGCAGTCGTGGCAGTGGGACGGGGAGGCGGACGGCGCGGCCGAGGCGCCCGGGGACGTGATCGGCGCGGGCGGGGACGGGCCCCGGCCGAGTCGGCGCGGGCTGCTGTTCGGGGCCGGGGTGCTGGCGGCCGGCGGGGCGGCGTGGGCGTTCGCGCGCTCGGGCTCCGACCGGCCGGCGCCGGAGCCGACGAACCCGCCGCCGACCGCGCTGTCCGGGCCGACCCCGCTGTGGACGTACCGGGGCGCGCAAGCCATGACCCCCGAACGGCTGATCACCCCGCCGGGCCGCCCGGTGTTCCTGTCCAAGGCCGGGCTGCAGGTGCTCGACCCGGCCGACGGCGGCCCCCGGCGGCTGCTGGTCTTCGACCCGCCGCCGCCCCCGAACTGGCCGAGCGACCTCGACGTGCCTGCCGGGAAGGTCGCGGTCGGGCGCGAATACCTCTATTCGGCCACCTCCCGGGGCCACCTGGACGCCCACCACCTCACCGACCCCACCGCTGACTGGAGCGTCCCGCTGCCCGATGAGCTACCGGGCGATCTCCTGCTCAGCTGCATGGACGCCGGCGTCCTCTACGGCTGCGCCTGGGGCTGGCCCGGCGCGGACGGCACCGTGCCGAGCAGCCGGGTCTTCGCCCTTCAGCTCGAAGAACGCACCCTGCTCTGGTCCGTCACCGGAGACCACCAGGAGCAGCCGGTCGCCCCCGCCACCAGGGGCACTGCCCACCTGCTGGCCTGCACCCGCTCCCTGGGCGACCGCGCCGAGCTGGTGGTCCGGGACGCCGCCACCGGCCGCGAGCTGTGGACCGCCCCAGGCGCCGAAGGCCTGCGCTGGTGCGCCGCCGACGAGGAGGGCTTCCTCGTCCCGGACGGCAACGGCGGCGTGCGCCTGCTGGGCCCCGGCGGCGAGCCGCGCTGGACCCACTCCCCCGCCCGGGGCGAGTCCTGGCGGGCGTTGCCGCCCGTCCCGGACGGCGTCCGGGTGTTCGTCCCGCGCGACAACGGTCTCGTCACCTGCCACGACGCGGGCACCGGCGCGGTGCTCTGGTCCTACCGCCTGCCGTTCCTGCTGGACCGACGCAGCCGTCCGCTGGTCGTCGGCGGCACGCTGTACGTCCCGGGCCCGGCGGCGGGTGGGGTCAGCGCGATCGACACCGCGACCGGCGTGCCGACGTGGACCTTCCGCGACTCCGGCCCGGGCCGGGACGTCTGGACGGTCGCCGCCGACGGAAACCACCTCTACGCCGGCCACGACGACATCCTGCACGCCCTCCCGCTGTCCTAAGGCCTGTCCGGCGGACGGGACGACGCGGCAGGATGGCCTGATGCAGGTACGCCCGATCTCCCCCGACAAGCTGGCCGAACTGCTCGCCGACCGCATCACCGCGCTTCCCGGCGCCGGCGAGCGCTGGCTGCGGGTCGCCGTGGACGGCGCCGGGCCCGCCCGGCCCGAGGTGCTGGCCGACGCCCTGGTGGAGCCGTTGCGGCTGCGCGGCCGCCCCGCGCTGCGCGTGTCCGCGTCGGACTTCCTGCGCCCGGCCTCGATCCGGCTGGAGTACGGCCACCACGACGCGGACGCCTTCCACGACCTCTGGCTGGACGACGGCGCCCTGCTGCGCGAGGTGCTGGACCCGCTGGAGCCGGGCGGCAGCGGCCGGGTGCTGCCCTCGCTGCGCGACCCGGTCACCGACCGCTCCACCCGCGCCCCGTACACCCAACTCCCGCCCGGAGGCGTGCTGGTGCTGGACGGCGCGTTGCTGCTCGGCCGCTGGCTGCCGCTGGAGCTGACCGTCCATCTGGCGCTCACCCCGGCCGCGCTGGCCCGCCGCACCCCCGCCGACCAGCAGTGGACGCTGCCCGCCTTCGCCCGCTACGAGGCGGAGACCGGGCCCGCCGACTCCGCCGACGTCACCGTGCGGGTGGACGACCCGCGACACCCCGCCCTGGTCGAGCGGCCGTAGGTCCCGACCGGCGGATTTCGCCGCGGACCCGGCGGGGATCCGCCGGTCAGGCCCTGCCCGCCGGGGCCGGGCCGCGCTGGCAGTAGGGGCACCAGAACACCATCCGGTCCCGTGGGGGTTCGCCCTGACGTCCCGACCGGACGGGCGTGACGCAGCGCGGGCAGGGCCGTCCGGCCCGGCCGTACACCCAGTGCTGGTAGCCGGGCCGGGTGTCGCCGGTGGTGATGTGGCCGGGGCGCAGCTTGTTGGCCTCCAGCATCTGCCGGGCGCGTTCCACCAGCCGGTCGGGATGCGGGAGTTCGCCGATCGCGGTCCACGGCGTCAGGCCGGCCGTGAAGCACAGCTCGTTGGCGTAGACGTTGCCGATCCCGGCCAGGTTGCGCTGGTCGAGCAGGGCCTCGACGAGCGGACGGCCGGGGTGGGCGAGGAGTCGGCGGACGGCCTCGACCGGATCCCAGTCGGGGCCGAGCAGGTCGGGGCCGAGGTGTCCGACGGCCCGCTGCTCGTCGGTGGTGCGCAGCAGCTCGACGACGGGCAGGCGGTAGCCGACGGCGGTGCCCCGCTCGGTGTCGAGCACGGCGCGGATCTGCCGGGCCGGGCCGCCGGTCCAGCGCTCGCCGGGGCGGTAGACCTCCCAGCGGCCGTCCATCCGCAGGTGGGTGTGCAGGGTGAGGCCGCCTTCGAGGCGGGTGAGCAGGTGTTTGCCGCGCGGGCGGACCTCCAGCACCCGACGGCCGGCGAGGGTCGCGGTGGCGTGCGCGGGCACCCGCAGCTCGGCGCTGGTCAGCAGCTGCCCGGCGAGGGCCTCGTGCAGCCGGGCCGCCACGCGGTAGATGGAGTCACCTTCTGGCATGACTCCATTCTGGTCCGTGTGGCGGCCCGGCGGCGTGCCATCCCTGGCTGCCGGCCGGCCCTGGGCGCTACTCGGACTCGGCCGCGACCTGGCCCTCGCGGACCACGACCACCGGGCAGGGTGCGTGCTCGGTGAGGTGGCGGCTGACCGAGCCGAGCAGTACGCCGGAGAAGCCACCGAGGCCGCGGCTGCCGACGACCAGCAGCGCGGCGCCCTTGGCGGCCTGGAGCAGGGCCCCGGCCGCGTTGCCGGGCATCACCCTCTCGCTGATCCGCACGCCCGGGTCGTCGCCGACCACCTTGGCGACGCTCTCGGAGAGGGTCTTGCCGGCGAGCTCCTCCGGGTTGTAGACCTCGGCCGGCACGCTCGTCCCGCCCCAGCCGTAGAAGGCCGGGTACTCCCAGGCGGCGATCGCGTCGATGGTCCCGCCGACGGCCTTGGCGTAGTCGACCGCCCAGCGCAGCGCCTGCTCCGAGGCGGGCGAGCCGTCCACACCGACGACGATCCGGGGGTTGGCAGTCATGCCGTGTCTCCTTCGGTTGCTCCTGCTCGGCACCAACCAGCCAAACATAGGTCAAATCAGACAAATGGTTGGTAGTTGCCGCGCCGCATGCGGCCGGGCCAGGCGCCGGTAGCAGCCCTCGGCGCCCAGGAAGCCGCCCCGCTGGAGCGCCGGCCGGCCAAGCGGCTGGCGGTCGGCGCCGACGAGATGACGCCGGGCGACCGGGTCGGCCGGCGCCAGGACTTCCCGGACGCCCTGGTCCCGGTACTGCCGGCCCCCGAGGAGCGCCCGGCCGCCTGGCGGAGGGCCTCGGCCGAGGACCACCGGGTGTACGGGTTCCGCGCCGCCGGCGGCCGGACGCCGCTCTACCTCGACGCCTTCTGCTGACTCAACTGCGGTAGACAGCCCAGGAGTTCGCCATCCGCTGGGCCTGGCCCGGGGTGAACTGGCTCATGCAGGAGTCGTAGCTGTAGTCCATGAAGTTGTGGATCGGGTCGAGCCCGGAGCCCGGGCAGCTGTGGCGGCCCTCGGGGCAGCCGTAGCCGGGCGTGCGCTCGGGCGGGGTGTCGTCCACGTAGTCGCCCGGGGGCAGGCAGCCACCCTGGAAGGTGTGGAAGAGGCCGAGCCAGTGGCCGGTCTCGTGGGTGGCGGTGTTGCCCTCGTTGTAGTGGGTGGCGGGCCCGCCGGGCAGGGAGTCGTCGAGGACGACCACGCCGTCGTCGGTGGGGTTCGAGCGGTAGACGTTCGGGAAGGTCGACCAGCCGAGCAGGGACTGTCCGAGGTGGGCGGTGTAGAGGTTGAGGGTGCCCTGGTCGCCCTTGCGCAGGGCGGTCTTCATCGCCTGCTCGGTGGCGGCGCCCGGGGTCATGCCGTTGTACCAGGCGGCGTTGTCGGTCCAGTCGGTGCCGACCAGCTCGAAGTGGAACTGGGTGGGGGTGTTGCCCGCGCCCTGGCCGCCGTAGGTGGCGTTGAGGTGGTCGATCTGGGCGGCGACGACGCCCTGGTCCAGCCGCCCGGCGTCCCCGGCGTGGATCACGTGAACATACACCGGGACGGTGGTCGGGACGGCGGCGAGCGGGACGTGGGCGGAGCCGAGCTTGGCGAGCCGGTCGTCCAGGTCCGTCTGCATCGCCCGGGCCTCGGCGGCGCTGACGGCGTTCGGGTCCTTCCCCGCCCGGCTGTCGGCCGGCTTGCGGGCGGCGGCGTCGGTGCCGTCGCAGACCGCGGCGGCGGCCACCGCATGGTGCGGGGCCGGGGCCGCGAGCTGGCTCAGTCCGGCGGCGGCGACCAGCGCGGCGGCGCAGGGGAACAGGCGGGGGGCACGCGAGCGCGCCCGGGCAGTACGGCGCATCAGCGCTCCTGACGAGAAAGGAAGGTGACCGGGGGTCGCCCGCGCCACGCGCCCGCCCGTCGGCGACCGGCCGCCGACCACCGGGCGCCGACCACCGGGCGCAGCCGGTGACAAGGCCCACCGGCGGTGCCCGGCGCGGATTCGCCGAGACTACGACGCCGCGAAGTCGATCTCCCGCAGGGCGCGCGCGGCGGCCCGGTCGAGTACCACGGCCGACGCACAGCCCGCCGGCGGCCGCCCGGCCCCCAGCAGCAGCCGGCGCAGCCGCTCGGCGGCGGCCCGGTGCCGGGCGAAGGCGTAGCGGGAGACGCAGCGTCCGCGCCGCCGCTGGCCCGCCCGGGCCTCGGCCGGGTCGACGTCGAGCAGTAGCAGGTGCACCCGGCGGCCCTGCCGGGCGGCGGCACGGGTGAGCCAGGCCCGGACGAAGGGGAGCGTGCCGCAGTCGTGCACGGCGAGCGGCCCGCCGTCCAGGACGGCGCGGCGCAGTCGCCGGTAGTGGGCGAGCCGGGCGAGCGGGCGGTAGAACGCGTACGGGAGGCGGCCGGGCAGCCGGGCCGCGTACTCCTCGCGGACCTGCTGGGAGTCGACCAGCGGGGCGCGGACGCTGCGGCGCATCAGGGTGCTCTTGCCGCTGCCGGGCAGTCCGGTGACCACCAGCAGGTCACCGGCGGGGTAGTGCAGGGCGGCCGGGCCCGGGCCGCGAAGCTCGTGCAGGCCGGCCCGGATCGCCCGGCCGTCGGCGGTGCGGGGCGGCAGCACCGTGGGCACCGCCGCCCGCGCTGTTCGTGTCCCGGCCACCGGCCCTCCCCCCACCGTTTCCTGGTTCCTCCCCAGGAGCATGGCGCATTCCCAAGAACCAGTAAAGATCCGTGGTCAGAGGGGTACCTCAGCCCAGCTGCGGGGCGACCCGGGAGGCGATCAGCTCCAGGTGGTCCAGGTCGGCCAGGTCGAGCACCTGGAGGTAGACCCGCTCGCTGCCGACCGCCGCGTACCGGCCGATCTTCTCCGCGACCTCGTCCGGAGTGCCGGCCAGGCCGTTGGCCTTCAGCTCGTCGACCTCGCGGCCGATCACGGCGGCCCGGCGGGCCACCTCGGCGTCGTCCCGGCCGACGCAGACGACCAGGGCGTTGGAGTAGACCAGCTCGTCGGCCGGGCGCCCGGCCCGCTCGGCGGCCTCGCGGACCCGGCCGAACTGGGCGGCGGTGTCCTCCACCGAGGCGAACGGCAGGTTGAACTCGTCGGCGAAGCGGGCGGCCAGTGCCGGGGTGCGCTTCGGGCCGTAACCGCCGACCAGCACCGGGATGCGCTCCTGGGCGGGCTTGGGCAGCGCGGGCGAGTCGGTGAGGGTGTAGTACTCGCCGGAGAAGTCGAAGGTGTCGCCGAGCTCGGTCTTCCACAGCCCGGTGATGATCTCCAGCTGCTCCTCCAGCCGCCCGAACTTCTCCTTGGGGAAGGGGATGCCGTAGGCGGTGTGCTCGGCCTCGTACCAGCCGGCGCCGAGGCCGAACTCGACCCGGCCACCGCTCATCGCGTCCACCTGGGCGACCTGGATCGCGGTGACGCCCGGCAGCCGGAACGTGGCGGCGGTCATCAGGGTGCCGAGCCGGATGGTGCTGGTCTCGCGGGCGAGGCCGGCCAGGGTGATCCAGGCGTCGGTGGGGCCGGGCAGGCCGTCGGCGTCGCCCATCTTCAGGTAGTGGTCGGAGCGGAAGAAGGCGCTGAAGACGCCGAGGTCCTCGGCGGTGCGGGCGACCTTCAGGAGGGTGTCGTAGCTCGCGCCCTGCTGGGGCTCGGTGAAGATGCGGAGATCCATGCGGGCCATTCTGGTGCAGACCACCCGGCCGTGAGCGCAGGGAACCGGCCATGCACGGAACGTTCCGAAGGTGGCCAAGGTCTCAGCACGGAACCGTCACGGGTCGGCTTGCCCACTCGCCGGTTCGCCTACCTTGGACGGATGTTCGCGACCCCCGACGAATCGTTCCGGCCCTCCCCCGACGGGCCGGCCGACTGCCCGCTTCCCGGCATCGTGGCCTCCTTCACGCCCCGGCTGGCCGAGTTCGCCTTCGAGCCCGGCTTCGTCGCGGCGGTCGACCAGCACGCGGCGATGCTGCGGGAGCTGCTGTACGCGCAGGGGCCGGAGCTGGCGCCCCTGCCCCTGAACCGTGCGGAACTGGCGGACTACGCGCTGGGCTTCCTGGACGCGCTGGCCGAGATCGGCTGGCGGGAGCCGGTGGGCTACGACTACGCCGTCACCCGGCTGACCGCGATCTGCTGGCTGGTGCGCGAGCAGGGCCTGCTGGAGGGCTGAGCTCCGCTACCGGTTCTGAGCGCGCCCGGTTGTCCGGGATGCTTCCGTCGGGTGACCGCTCCGGCCGTCCGCACGCGTACAGTGACGGTCCGGAGGAACGGGCCATGTGGCGGGACGGTGCGCAGGTGATCGGAAGCGGTACGGACAGCCGTGTGGCCGCGCACCGGGTGCTGCAATGGCGGGTGCGGCCTTCCGGGGCCCGGGCCGCCGTTCTCGTCCTGCACGGGGGCGAGGAGCACAACCTCGCCCGGCCGGGCCGCCTCAACCTGCCGCTGCTGCGGATGCGCGGCTTCCTCCGCTCGCTGGGCCGGGACACCGCGGGCGCCGGGATCGCCGTCGGCACCGTCCGCTACCGCCACCGCGGCTGGAACGGCGAACGCGCCGACGCCGCCCGGGACGCCCTGGCCGCCCTCGACGAGGCGGCCGCGCTGCTCGGCCCGGTGCCGACCGTCCTGATCGGCCACTCCATGGGTGGCCGCGCCGCCCTGCGGGCCGGCGGCCACCCCTCCGTCACCGGCCTGGTCGCCCTCGCCCCCTGGTGCCCCGCCGAGGACCCCTGCGACCACCTGGCAGGCCGCGACGTCCTGCTGCTGCACGGCGACCGCGACACCGTCACCCCGCCCGCCGACACCCACGCCTTCGCCGCCCGCAGCCGCGCCGCCGGCGCCCGCGTCTGCGGCTACACCGTCACCGGCAGCGGCCACGCGATGCTCCAGCGCCTTCCCGACTGGCACCGCGCCACCACGCGCCTGACCACCGCGCTACTGGGCCTGCGCCCCCTCCCGGCCGAGACCGCCTCGGCGCTGGCGCTGCCGATCACCTCACGGGAGGCGCTGACACTGCCGCTGCCCCGGCAGCCCCGGGTCGCGCCGAACCTGCCGGCGAACGTCTGAGGCCGCCGCCCCGGCGCGGTGGCCACCTGTGCGGGTGAACCGTAAGCGGGTGAGCGCGTACCCGGGTGCACCCCTGTACGGATGCGGGTGCGGAACGCCCGAGGGGTGCTAGGAAGCGGCCGGGGGCGCGGGGAGGCGGCCGGCCAGGAGGGCGTGGCCGAGCGGGGTGGGCCGGTGGGTGACGGTGCGGCCGTCGCGCTCCTTGGCGGTGAGGCCGGATTCGGCGAGGACCGTGGCGTGTTCGCTCGCGGAGGCGGTGGAAATGCCGAGCAGGGCGGCCAAGTCCTTGGTGGAGCACGGGCCGTGGTCGGCGATCGCCTCCAGGGCGGCGGCCCGGGTCTGGCCGAGCAGGGCCGTGAGGGTGCGGCTGGGGGTGGGTTCGGCTTCGGCGAGCAAGGGGCCGTTGATCCTGGCGGGGTACAGGAGGACGGGCTGCTGCCCCGGGTCCTCGAAGCGGGCGATGACGGGGCGGCGGACGCCGAACACGCAGGGCTGGAGCAGCAGTCCGCGACCGTCCAGCCGCAGGTCGTGCCGACAGCCGCCGACCAGTGGGAGGGTGAGCACCGGGCTGCGCCAGGAGATCGCCGGGTGCAGCGAGCGCAGCACCTGGTCCGGCTCGGTGATCCTGCGGCGAAGGCCGTGCTCGGTGGTGACGATGGTCTCGATCTGTCGCCGGTAGGGGTCGATCGCCCGGGTCTGGTACTCGGCGGTGACGTTGCCGAGCAGCTTCCTGGCCCGTCGGTCCCCCGCCGCCACACCCCGGGCGAAGGCGCTCAACTGCCGTTCCCCGCCGACCGATCGCAGGTGCTCGCGGAGCGGCTCCTCGGGCGCCTCGGCGGTGGCGCTCTCGGTCGCGCCGGGGTCGCGGCGGACGGTGAGGAACTCCGGGATCGAGGAGCGGGTGTAGAGGTCGAAGAGCAGCGCGGTGCGCGGGTTCCAGGAGGCCCGCAGCCGGTCCCGCCAGGGCTTGAAGCGCGGATCGCGGTGCCCGCTGACCAGGGCGTGCACGCTCAGTGACAGCTCCATCGACATGTCCGGACGCGCGGCCACCCGGAGGCGTTCCAGGTCTTCCCTACCGAAGAGGATTCGCAGCACGGTGCTGATCGTCGTCCCGGAACCGCCCGGGCCGCAAGACAGTTCGGCGAGATCCGAATCGTTTGCGGGTGGTTCGGGACCCGGCCAGGCTCGTAGGGGGCGCCCGGGAGACGGACCGGACGTCCGCCGGGGAGCGGGCCCGGGGCGCGGGGGTGCGCGCCCGGGCCCGCTCCCCGGCTCGGGTCAGGCCAGCTCGGCCGCCGACTCCACCACCACCCCGTACAGGTCCCCGATCGTGGCCAGGGCGCTCCGGTGGACCTGATCGGCGGTCAGCTCCGCGCCGGCGGAGGGCAGCGGGCGGGTCGCGCTGGCGTCGGCGACGACGGTGGGGCGGTTGCCGCGCAGGAAGGCACCGGCGGTGGTGAAGGCGACGCACATGTGGGTCATGAACCCGGCGATCACCACGTCCTGGTGGCCGACCGCGTCGACCAGCGCGCCCAGCTCGGTGCCGACGAAGGCGTCCGGGGCCTGCTTGACCACCACCCGCTCGCCCTCCGCCGGGGCGACGGCCGGGTGGATCTGCCCGATCTCGGCGCGGATGTCGTACGGGGTGCCCTCGCCGCCGTCGTTGATGACGTGGATGACGGTGGCGCCGGCCGCCCGGGCGCGGTCGAGCAGGTCGGCGGCCGCGTCGAGGGCCGGCCGCCAGCCGGTCAGCTCCATCACGCCGCGGGTGTAGGTGTTCTGGTAGTCGATCAGGATCAGGGTCGCGGCGCCGAGCGCGGCGGGCTTCTCATCGAGGCCGGTGAGCGTGCGCAGGGTCGTCGTGGGCATGGCTGTACCGCCTTCGTCGGGTTCGGGATCGGGGCAGGTCACGCCGGCTGCGGCCTGCCGCTGGAACGCTACGGGCGGACTCCACATGGCGGCAATGTCACCTAACATGCAGATTCCGACATGCAGTTTCCGACATCGAGGGGGCCTGTCGTGGATACTGCGGACACCGCGCAGCGGCTGATCGTCATCGTCCTGTTCGAGGGCGTCGACCTGCTGGACGTCACCGGGCCGCCGGAGGTGTTCTCGCTGGTCCGGCGGGAGACCGAGGACGCGACCGGCTACCGGGTGGTGCTGGCCGCCGAGGGCCTGGAGCCGGTCACCACCGCCGCCGGGGTGCGCATCCTGCCCGACCTCACCTTCGGCCAGGCCGCCGAGGGCGGCATCGACACCCTGCTGGTGCCCGGATCGGTCGAGGTCGACGACGAAGGCCGGGTCCGGGCGCTCACCGACCCGGCGGTGGTCGAGCACGTCCGCCGGCTGGCCCCGCGGGCGCGCCGGGTCGCGTCCGTCTGCGTCGGCGCGCACCTGCTGGCCGCCGCCGGGCTGCTGGACGGCAGACGGGCGACCACCCACTGGTCGACCGCGGGCCAACTCGCCGCCGAGTACCCGCGGATCGAGGTCGACGCCGACCCGATCTTCATCCGCGACGGCGGGGTGTGGACCGGCGCGGGCATCAGCGCCTGCCTGGACCTCTCACTCGCCCTGGTCGCCGAGGACTTCGGCGAGGAACTCGCCCTGCGGGTCGCCCGGCAGCTCGTGATGTACCTCAAACGCCCGAGCGGCCAGAGCCAGTTCAGCGTCCCGCTGGAGCCGGTCTCCGCCACCCGGCGGATCGAGGAGCTGCGCCACCACATCCGGCGCCACCTCTCCGGGCGGCTCACCGTGCCGGATCTCGCCGCCCACGCGCACGTCAGCGAACGGCAGTTGATCCGGATCTTCAAGACCGAGCTGGGCACCACCCCGAGCGCCTACATCGAGTCGGCCCGGGTCGAACTCGCCCGCCACCGGCTGGAGTCCACCGACGACACCCTCGAACGCGTCGCCACCGCCTGCGGGTTCGGTACCACGGACACCCTGGTGCGCGCCTTCCGCCGCCGGCTGGACACCACGCCGACGGACTACCGCCAGCGCTTCCGTACGGTCACACCGGTCACACCGGTCACGCCGGTCACGCCCCCGGCAGCCGGACGGTGAACGACGTACGGCCGGGCCGGCTCACCACCGTCACCGTACCGCCGTGCGCCTGGACGACGGCGTGGACGATGGCCAGGCCGAGCCCGGTCGAGCCGGTGGCGCGCGAGCGGGCGCGGTCGCCCCGGACGAAGCGTTCGAAGACCCGGTCCAGCAGCTCCGGGGCGATCCCCGGGCCCTCGTCGGTGACGGTCAACTCGACGTGACCGTCGGCCGGTTCGAGGCTCAGCTCGACCCCGGTGCCGGGCGGGGTGTGGGTACGGGCGTTGGCCAGCAGGTTCGCCACCACCTGGCTCAGCCGGTGCTCGTCCCCGGACACCAGCACCGGTTCCTCGGGCAGGACGAGGCGCCAGCGGTGTCCGGGACCGGCCGCCCGGGCGTCGGCGACGGCGTTGAGCGCGACCCGGGTGAGGTCCACCTCCGCCTCGGCCAGCGGGCGCCCGGCGTCCAGGCGGGCGAGCAGCAGCAGGTCCTCGACGATCGCGCCCATCCGCAGCGCCTCGGCGTCGATCCGCTCCAGCGAGTGCCGCACCGGCGCGGGCACGTCCCCGGGGTGGCGCAGCGCCAGCTCGGCGTGGCCGCGCACGGTCGCCACCGGGGTGCGCAGCTCGTGGCTGGCGTCGGCGGCGAAGGCGCGCAGCCGCTCCTCCACCGCGTGCCGGCGGGCGAGGGCGTCGCCGACGTGCCCGAGCATCCGGTTGAGCGCCGCCCCGACCCGGCCGACCTCGGTGCGCGGGTCGTCGTCCGGTACCCGCTCGGCCAGCATCACCGCGCCGCTGGCCAGCGGCAGGGCGCTCACCCGCTCGGCCATGCCCACCACCCGCCGCAGCGGGCGCAGCGACCAGCCGACCCACACCGCCCCGGCGGCGCCGGCCCCGGCGACCGCGACCGCGAAGACGGTCAGCTCCAGGGTCTCCAACCGCTCCACAGTGTCCTCGGCCGGGCGCAGCGGCAGCCCGCTGACCAGCACGTCGCCGTCCCGGCCCGCCACCGCGCGGACCCGGTAGCGGCCCAGCGTCCGGCCGAGGTCGAGGGTGCCGGCCGGGCCGCCGACCGGCAGGGCGGCCAGGGCGTGCTGCTGGGCGGGCGAGAAGGCGACCCGGTCGTCCTCGTCGTCGGGGTTGTCGGCGTCGTCGGCGTCCCCGTCGACCACACCGGCGGCGGTGACCCGGCCGTCCAGCAGCCGCACGCCCAGGGTGCCGGGGGTCTGTGCCCGGGTGTCGGGGCCGGTGCCCGTGCCGGTGTGCTCCAGGCTCGCGGCGTAGCGGCCGCCGGCCTCGGTGAGCTGCTGGTCCAGGCGGTCGACCAGGAAGTGGCGCAGGAAGGCCGCGGTGGCCAGGCCGACGGCGGCGCAGGTGACCACCAGCAGCACCAGCAGGCCGGCGATCAGTCGGGCGCGCAGGGTGCGGGGCAGGAGCTTCCGGGCCAGGTTCACGGCGCGGGTCACGGCGCGGGTCACGGCGCGGGTCACGGCGCGGGTCACGGCGCGGTTCACGGCGCGGCCTTGATCAGGTAGCCCGCGCCGCGCACGGTGTGGATCATCGGGCTGCGGCCCGCGTCCAGCTTCTTGCGCAGATAGCTGATGTACAGCTCCACGATGTGCGCCTGCCCGCCGAAGTCGTACGACCACACCGCGTCCAGGATCTGCGCCTTGCTGAGCACCTGCCGGGGGTGGCGCATCAGGTGGGCGAGCAGCGCGTACTCGGTCGGGCTGAGCTCGACGGTCTCGCCGCCCCGGGTCACCTCGCGGGCCCGTTCGTCCAGCACCAGGTCGCCGAGCACCAGGGCGTGCGCGGGCACCGGGCGCGGCCCGGTGGGCGGGGCGGCGCGGCGCAGCAGCCCGCGCAGCCGCACCACCACCTCTGCCAGGCTGAACGGTTTGGTCACGTAGTCGTCGCCACCCGCCGCGATGCCCGCGATCCGCTCCTCGACGGCGTCCCGGGCGGTGAGGAAGAGCACCCGCACCTCGGGCTGCCCGGCGTGGACGCGGCGCAGCACCTCCAGGCCGTCGAGGTCGGGCAGCATCATGTCGAGCACCACGGCGTGCGGACGCCATCGGGCCGCCGCCGCCACGGCCTCCAGACCGGTGGTCGCGCCGCGGGCCTGCCAGCCCTCGTAGCGGACGGCGCCGCAGACCACCTCGACCACGTCCGGTTCGTCGTCGACGACCAGGACGCGCCAGTCCGGGCGGTCGGTGGCGGTGTCGTCCATGGGGCTCCTCTGGTCGGCGGTGGGCGCCGTTCATCCTGGCCTGCCGCGATGAGAAACCCGTGAGACCGCCGAGATCGGTTCGTGAGCCTCCGTATCGACTCTGACCTGCGGCGATGGTGTCACCGGCGGGTGTCGCAACGGCTCCGGTTCAGAGGTGGCTCAGAGCTTGCGGTGCGATCGTGGACCGCCTCGGCGGGGCCGCGCCACCGCCGGGAGCTGAGGAGGATCCCCGATGACCACTGCCACCGTGCCGAAGTCCCGGCCGAGCGCCGCCGGCCCGCGCCACCGGGGGGCGCCGCGCCCGCCGCTCGCCCTGCCGCCGCGCGCGGCGCTCGGCCTGATCGCCACCGGGGCGCTCGGCGTGCTCAGGTTGTGGTGGGTGAACACGCCGGAGGTGGTCGGCGCGGCCGGCTGGCTGACCGGCGCCGGGCGGATCACCGGACTGCTCGCCGGATACGCGGCGCCGGTGCTGCTCCTGCTGATGGCCCGGCTGCCGCCGGTGGAGCGCGGGGTCGGCGCCGACCGGCTGGCCCGCTGGCACGCCTTCGGCGGCCGGTGGCTGGTGTCCCTGGTCACGGTGCACCTGCTGACCGTCATCTGGGGCTACGCGCTCACCGACGGGCGCGGCCTGGTCGACGAGGGCGTGGAGATCGTCTTCCACTACCCCGACATGCTCAAGGCGAGCTTCGGCACCCTGCTGATGCTCGGCACCGGCGCCGTATCCGCCCGGGCCGCGCGCCGCCGCCTCTCCTACGAGACCTGGTACTACCTGCACCTGGCGACCTACCTCGCGGTGGCGCTGGCCTTCGCGCACCAGCTGACCACCGGCGCCGACCTGGGCGGCGGGCCCGGCCAGGCCGCCTGGTACGCGCTCTACTTCGGGACGGCGGCACTGGTCGGCTGGTTCCGCCTGCTGTGGCCCTGGCTGCTCGACTGGCGGCACGGGCTGCGGGTCGCCGAGGTACGGCCGGAGGGCCCCGGCGTGGTCTCGCTGTTCCTGTCCGGCCGGCGGCTGGACGAACTCCGGGCCGAGCCGGGCCAGTTCTTCCGGCTCCAGTTCCAGGCGCCCGGGCTGCGCTGGGCCGCCAACCCGTACTCGCTGTCCGCGCCGCCGCACCCGGGGTTCCTGCGGTTCACGGTCAAGGACCTCGGCGGGCACAGCGCGGCCGTCGCCGGGCTGCGCCCGGGCACCCGGGTACGGGCCGAGGGGCCGTACGGGGCGTTCACCGGGCGGCAGCAGCGCCGGCGCCGGGTGCTGCTGCTCGGTGCCGGCGTCGGGATCACGCCGCTGCGGGCGCTGTTCGAGACGCTGCCTGGCCAGGTCACGCTGGTCCAGCGGGCCCGGCGCGCGGAGGACGTGCTGTTCCGGGCCGAGCTGGCCGAGGTCGCCCGGCAGCGCGGCGCGGCGGTGCACGAGCTGCTCGGCACGCGGGAGCAGGTCGGGGACCTCGGGGCGGCGCTCGGCCGGCTCGTCCCGGACCTGGCCGAGCACGAGGTGTACCTGTGCGGGCCGGAGGCTCTCGCCGAGGAGGCCGTACGCGCCCTGCGGGCCGCCGGCGTGCGGCCGGGGCGCATCCACCACGAGTCCTTCGCCTTCTGAATCCCGCCTTCTGAATCCGCTGACGTTCGTTCCTGAGGAGTTGTTCCGCTCATGCGTCGAGCCATCGTCACCAGTGCCGCGACCGCCGCCGGGGTGGTGCTGCTGCTCTCGCTCAAACCGCACCAGGCGGCCGGGCCCGCGCCGGTGATCAGCTCGGGAGCGGGTTCCTCCGGATCCAACTCCGGTTCCGCCTCCGACTCCGGGTCCGGGTCCGGGTCCGCCGGTGTTTCCTCGGCCCCCTCGGCCGCGCCCGCGCCGGCCACCTCCGGCGGCAGCACCCGGAAGGTCAGCGGGGACACCGTGAACACCCGGTACGGCCCGGTGCAGGTGCAGGTCACGCTCGCCGGCGGCCGGATCACCACCGTCGACGTGGTCAAGTACCCCAACGAGGAACGCCGGGACCGGGAGATCAACAGCAGTGCCCTGCCCGTGCTCAACCAGGAGGCGATCTCCGCGCAGAGCGCCCAGATCGACGTGGTCAGCGGCGCGACCTACACCAGCGACGGCTACGTCCGCTCGCTGCAGAGCGCGCTCGACCGGGCGAAGAGCTGAGGCCCGGTGCTGCGCCACGCCGAGCCCGTAATGGGCACCGTGTTCTCGATCGCCGTCCGCGACCCGGGCCCGGACACGCCCGGAGCGCTGCGGCGGATCGTCGAGCGGCTGCACCGGATCGACGCGGTGTTCTCGACGTACCGGCCGGAGAGCCGGATCAGCCGGCTCGGGCGCGGTGAACTGGCCCTCGCGGACTGCGATCCGGAGGTCCGCACGGTGCTCGCCGCCTGCCGCGAGGTGGCGGCCGAGACCGACGGCTACTTCACCGAGCGGCCCGGCGGGCGACTCGACCCCAGCGGCTGGGTCAAGGGCTGGGCGGTCGAGGAGGCGGCCGCGCTGCTGCGCGCGTCCGGCGCCCGGCAGTACTGCGTCAGCGGCGGCGGGGACGTGCAGACCTCCGGCGGTCCGTGGCGGATCGGCATCGCCGACCCACGGCAGGACTCCACGGCCCCGGGCCGGCTCGTCGCCGTACTGAGCGGCCGCGACCTCGCGGTGGCCACCTCCGGCACCGCCGAGCGCGGCGCCCACATCCTCGACCCGCACACCGGCCGCCCCGCGGACGGACTCGCCTCGCTCACCCTGGTCGGCGCCCCGGGCACCGGCATCGCCCGCACCGACGCCTGGGCCACCGCCGCCTTCGCCATGGGCCCCGACCGCGCGCTGGCCTGGGCCGCCCGACGGCCCGGCATCGAGGCGCTGGCCGTGCTGCCGGACGGGACGAAGCGCTGGACGCCCGGCCTGCCGCAGCACCTCCCGCCGTCCGGTCCGGCCGACTGGCAGCTCGCGGCGCGCTGACCCGCCCGTCCAACGGCCGTATCGATGCACCGACTTCACTCCATCAGGTGAACCCCGCGATCATGCCTCGCCCGTCGCTCCACCATGGTCAATAGTGGGAGACCGATCGGGTACGGAACGCCCGGTCCTACCACACCCGAGCCGAGCTGGATCGAGGAGGCCATGTGACACCCGTCGTCGCACGCGCGGTCGGCCGGGGAACGGGCGCGCCCGCGACCGCCTTCGGGCGCGCCGCGCACCGGATCGCCGTCGTGGACGCCGCCCGCGACGCGCTCGCGAACCGCGCCCCGGTCGGCGCGCTGCCGGGCCCGGGCGCATGAGTGCCCCCGCGGGCGCCCCGACCGGCCGTACCGCACTGGTCGTCGTCGACCTGCAGAACGACTTTTGCGCCGGCCCGGTGGCCGCCGCCCGCTACCCCGGCGACCCGACCCGGCTCGCCACCGTCGCCGCCAACACCGCCCGGGCCGTCGAGGCGGCTCGGGCGCACGGCACCGAGGTGGTCTTCGTCCGCTTCATCGGCGATCCGGTCCACCAGGGCGCGAGTTGGCGCCACCGCGACGCCGTGCTCGGCAAACGGCCCAAATGTCTGGACGGCAGCTGGGGCGCCGAGTTCCACGCCGTGACCCCGGCTCCGGAGGAGGCGGTGTTCACCAAGGCGGCCTGCTTCGACGCCTTCCTGAGCGAGGGCTTCGAGGCGCACCTCGTCCGCGGCGGGCTCCAACACCTCGTGCTGGCCGGAGTGTTCGCGGACGTCTGTGTGGACAGCACCGCCCGGACCGCCTTCCAGAAGGGCTTCCACGTCACGCTGCTCACGGACTGCACGGCGGCGCTGCACCTGCCGGACGAGGCGATCCTGGACTTCATGCGCCGGGTCTACGGCGCCCGCGTCACCACGCACGACCGACTCGCCGTCTGGACACGGCATCCCGAGACCTGAGGAGCAGCCCATGGGTGTTGGCGTAGACGCGATCACCAATGTGAACGAGGACGTAGCACTCACCGCCCTCCTGGTCGCCGCCGCCCGCGCGATCGAGACCCACCGGCCCGACGCCCTCGTCCGGGACGAGTACGCCGAGCACTTCGTCCGTGCCGCCCCCGCCTCCGCGCGGTGGCCCGTCCACCCCCGGGACGTCCCGGACGGCGACGCCGATCCGCTCTGGGGCCGGCTCGGCCGCTACTTCGCTCTGCGGACCCGGGCGTTGGACGACCAGCTGCTGCGCGCCGTCCAACTCGGCGCCCGCCAGGTGGTCCTGCTCGGGGCCGGCCTGGACACCCGCGCGTACCGGCTGGACTGGCCGCCCGACTGCGCCCTCTACGAGGTCGACCGCCCTGCGGTGCTGGCCTTCAAGCAACGGGTGCTCGACGGCCTCGACGCCCGGCCTCGGGCACCGCGCCGGGTGACGGTCGAAGCCGACTTCCGCACCGACTGGGCCGCCGCCCTCACCGCCGCCGGGTTCCACCCGGACCAACCGACCGCCTGGCTCGCCGAGGGTCTGCTCCTGCACCTGCCCAGCGCGGTCGAACGCGACCTCTTCGCCGTCGTCGACCAACTCAGTTGCTCCGGCAGCACCTTGGCCTACGAGGCCGAGATCGGCGTGGAGCCGGCAGCGGTACGCGACAACCCCGTCCACACCGCCACCCGCGAACGCACCGGCGTCGACCTGCTCGCCCTCTTCGATGCCGGTCCCCGCCCCGACACCCCCGCCGACCTCACCGCCCGCGGCTGGTCCACCACCGCCCACACCCCCTTCGAGTTCACCCGCCACTACGGCCGCGGCCCGCTCCCCGAACCGGACGGCACCCTGGCGGCCAACCGCTGGGTCTTCGCCATCCGCCCCTGACCGCTGAGGCCTTACGCCCCTTACGCCCCTTACGCCCCCTGCACCTTGCTACGCACGCTCCTGCTGCGCCGCCCGCCAGGCCTCCCGCGCCACCAGCGGCGCCAGGTACGACCAGCGCCGCGAACCGTCCGGACACACCCCGCCCTCGACCAGCGCCGACACCGCCCGGCGGGTGAACGGCAGCCACACCGCCATGTCGTGCTCGAAGGTGCTGTGGCAGGCCTCGCGCCGCCGGTCGATCTCGGCGGCGTCGAGCCGCGCCCGGACGGTGGCGACCAGCGTGTAGCAGGAGGCCGGCTCGCTCCAGCCCAACCAGCCGATCACCGGCGACTTGACGTCCCCTGGCAGCAGGCCCAACTCCTCCTCCAGCGCCCGGTGAACCAGCGCGTAGAAGTCCTCGGCCGCCCCCGGCTCGTCCCGGTACTTCATCGTCTCGTTGATCCCGACCGTCCACTGCGCCGGAAAGGTGTTGACGGCCAGTGAACGCCGGAGCAGCAGCAGCCTCCCGGCCCGGTCCCGCACGGCCACGCAGGCACTCACCATGGTCGGCGGCGCGACGGCGACGAACGCGGTGAGGCCCTGCCCCAGCGCCTCCCGCAGCAGCCGGCCGGCCTCCGGGTCCTCCCGCCCCAGCCGGGTGGTGGCCATGCACTGCGCGTAGTCGCTCTCGGCGATGCCCACCTCGCACACCCGGGCCGCACTGTGCTCACCGTGGTCGACCGTCAGCCGCGCGATGTACGCCGTACGCCCCGCCGCGCCGGCCGCCCGCTGCCGCGCCACCTCGTCGGCCCAGCCCGTGCGATCCAGCGCATGTGGGCGCTGCAGCCGCCCCTCGTACCCGGTCACCAGCGTCCCCGGCGTCAACGGCCGCGCGCCCGACCAGGTGATCAGCGACACCAGCCCGTCCGCCGCCACGTCATGCGCCCGCGCCCCCGCCGTCAGACTGCCCTGCCGCACTCGCGCCAACGGAACCCGGGACCCGCCGAACTTCGCGAAGTCGTACACCAGGTTGGTCACCACCCCGAGCAGCAGCGCTCCCCCGATTCCCAGCAGCCACTTCACGCGGTCCCCCAACTCTCGCGCCTGACCGTCCCATTGTGGCGGCTCTGGTACTCGGGCGGAAACCCTCTGGGGGGCGTCGGCCTCCGGTCAGGAGACGTCACAGGCCTTACGGCAGGGTCACCCCGACCGTCGCGGCCCAGATGTTGTCGTTCGAGGCCGTGGGCGCGACGGCGCTGCCCCAGGCCAGTACCAGCCGGGTGGGCGACAGCGCGGAGAAGCCGAAGGTGTCCCCGGGCCACACCGCGCTGGTCCCGAAGCCCTGCGAGACCTGGACCGGGGCGGACAGCCACCCCTTCGTCGTCGAGAAGGTCCGCAGGTACTGGGCGTAGCCGCGCGGATCACTGCTCGACAGCCAACCCACGTACACGATCCCGGGCGGCCCGGCGACCACCTGCATGATGTGGGGGACGTTCAGGGTGTCCGCGGGCACCCGCACCGGCGCGGACCAGGTCGCACCGTGGTCCTGCGAGTACGACAGCCATCCGGTGTCGCTGTTCGACCCCTGGGTGTCCCAGGTCGCGTACAGCGTGCCGTCCGGGCCGAGCGCCTCGCTGCCGTCGATCCACCACTCGCCGTTGTTCATCGTCCCGGCGTCGGCGCCGATCCGCACCGGCTGCGACCAGGTCGCGCCGCCGTCGGTGGAGCGGGTCGCGTACGTGTAGGCGACGGTCAGGTCGTCGGTCGGGACGTTGGTCACGACGTAGCCCTGGTAGAGCACGTCGATCGAGCCGTCCGACTCGACCACGACGGGCGCGCTGTCGGCGCCGCTGTTCGGGTAGCCGGGGCTGATGTGCGACATCGGGCTCCAGGTCCGGCCGCCGTCGGTGGACTTCTGCATCACCGCGTTGACGTCGCCGGTGGCGAAGGCGCAACTGCCGCTCGGGGCGCAGATGAAGGTCACCGCCGCCGCGCTCGGCCCGTAGTCCCAGGTCAGGTACAACGTCCCGTCCGGACCGGCGGTGATGAAGTCCCGGTCGCCCCAGTTGTTGGCGTCCGGCGGAGTGATCGCGCCCGCCGTCTTGAAGCTGGCGCCGTGGTCGGTGCTGACATCGACGACGGGGTAGGTCAGACCGGAGCGGGAGACCATGAACGCCACGTAGACCGTGCCGTCCGGCGCGACGGTGATCGCCGGGTCCCAGCTGCGGCTGCCCTTCTGTCCGACGCTGCCCGGCAGCGTGACCGCCGTGCCGAAGGCCGATCCGCCGTCCAGCGAGCCCGCGAATCCGATGCCCTTGCAGCCGATCCAGGTGTCATAGACGGCGTTCACGGCCGGGTCAACGGCCTGGATGGTCTCGGCGTTCTGCCCCGTGCACAAGGCCGAGATGTTCACGGGGGTGCTGATCGCGTACGACGCGGTCAGCCCGGCGGGAGAGGTCTGGCGTTCGGTCGGCTGGACGGGCTGGGCGGGGATTCGGTTGTCGGCCGGCGCTGCCTGCGCCGGTCCCACCGCGAGGGCGAGGGCAGTGGCCCCGGCACAGAGGCCGGCTATCAGGGATCTGAGCGTGGCGCGACGTGGACGTGCGTGCACGGCTGATCTCCTCCGGATGGAAGCGAGTTGAGGGTAGCGGGCCGTCGGCACCGCCGTTGCCTCCGGCCCCCGGACGGGATTCCCGCAACTGCCGCTTCCGAAGCCCCCTGCCCACGGGCCCCTGCCGAACCCCGCCGCACGGCGCATCGTCCGGTCGGCGGGGCCCGCTCGCGTCAAGTGGTCAGCGCGAGGCGATCTGGCTGGTGATGGTCGGATCGGTGATCGCGCCGTCACGGGCCAGCAGCAGCGCCTTGCTGAGGATGACCGCCAGCATGTGGTCACCCTCGAACGGCAGTTGAGGCTGTCCGTCGGCCGGCCCGTCGGTGCCGGGCACGATGCACAGATAGGTGTCGTTCGGCGACATCAGGATGTTGCCCGAGCCCAGGTGGATCCGGTACGTCCGCAGCTCGCCGCGGACCTCAAGGAAGCGCCCGTCCACCGTGCAGCGCTCCCCCACCGCGAGCCGGGGCAGCAGCCGGGCCAGCAACTCGCCGCGCTCACGGGCGCTCTGCGACAGCTCGCCGAAACTGTACGACTGCCAGTAGTCGCGGTACCGGCCCTCCGGTCCGCCGTCCGACCAGGTCGGGTCGTTGCCGACGCTGGTCACGCCCACGAACAGGTCGACGTCACGCAGCACTTCGCTCAGTACCAGCGGTGGCACCTCGGTGAGCGGTACCGGCTCGACGAGTTGCAGTCCGGGCCGCATCACCGGACCGTACCGGCCGCTGCCCGTGTGGGTGAGGCTCTCCGGCGCGTCGATCGGGTAGAAGCGCACCTGGTCGGTACCCAGGTGGGCGAAGGTCTCCCCCCAGTCGGCATCCATGCCGTGCACCCGGAACTCGGCGCGCAGCCCCCACTCGGGCAGCAGCCGCTTCGGGGCGGCGAAGGAGTTGTCCACCGCGAGTTGCAGCTGACTGTGCCAGCCCCGGGCGGTGGCCAAGGCGTGGAACCGGTGCTGGCGCAGGACGTGCGCGGCGAAGCGGTTGGAGTACACCCGGGTGTGCTCCTCGGCGGCGGTGAGCAGGTACACCTCCCGGTGCGCCTGCTTGAACGGCTGGACGAGGCCATGGCGTTCCAGCACGGCGCGCCAGGCGAGCACGCTCTCGGGCGGGCAGGCGACCGGGTGCCACAGCTCGACGGAGACGTCCGCGGCGGGCGCGAGTTCGTCGCCGGTCACGGTGCGCAGGGCGCCGTCCAGCCAGGCACAGGCGGTGCCGTCCACGGTCCAGATCAGCCGGCGGGCCAGGGTGCCGACCAGCGGGTGGTCCAGGACACGCTGCCGCCAGGGGCCGTACCGCCAGCTGCGTCGCGCCAGGAACTGCCGGTCCAGCCGCTCGGACTGGGCGGTCAGCATCTTCTCCAGGTCCTTGACCGAGGCCTTGAACTCCTTGAGCTGATCAGCGTGTTCACGGCGCACCGCGGCGGGCGGGGTCTTCACCGCACGGCCGGCCTCGTTGTACCAGGCCTGACGGACCCGGGAGCCCTCCACCACCAGCTCCACCCGGGCCTCGCCGAACCGCTCGACGCGCCCGCCGACTTCGGTCAAGCCGTAGGAGGGGACGGCGAGTTCCTCGATCTCGGCCCGGCTGAGGCCGAGCGCGGCGGCCCGGTCCCGGAGCGCCTTGTCCAGTTCCTTGACGGTGCCCTTGTACGTCACCCGGGTGGTGAGGACGGCCAGTTGGGCGAGGCCGTCCTCGCCGTCCAGACGGGCGAGGGAGTGCACGGCGGCGTTGGCCACCTTGGGCGCCCGGGGGCCGATGCGCGGTGCCTTGCGCAGCGCGGACTCGACCAGCCGGGCCAGCACCCGGGCGCTGTCGGGATGAGCCGGGGTCAGGGCCAGCAGCAGGGCGAGTCCGCGCAGCGCGTCCAGGTTGTGGGGGTCGAACTGGTCGGCTCCCTCGCCGCTCGGCTGCGCGACCAGGTCGAGGGTGCGCGGACGACCGACCAGCGAAAGCCATTCGGTGATCCGCTCGCGGGCCCGCTCGGGGCCGACCGCGTCGATCAGGGCGCGCCCGGTCCGTTCCCAACGGGCGTTCGGCTTCGGGGACTTGACCTGGAGCGCATGCTTGACCAGGTCCATCCACGGCCGGCCGTTGCTCCCGGGGGAACCGGGCTCGTCAAGGGCGGCCAGGACCTGGTCGGCCCAGGCCTCGCCGGGGCTGAGCAGCGGCTCGGGCAGCGCGGCCGCGAGGTCGATGACGAGGCTGTAGTGGGGCCGGACCATCAGCGCCGACCGGCGCACGGCGGCGACCACCGCACCGTCGACCGGGCGGCCGGCCGCGAGCTCGTCGCTGATCAGGCGCTCGGCCTCGTGCAGCTCGGTGAGGTGCCACTGGCGGCCCATCAGGTGGAGCCTGTCCTCGCGAAGCTCGCGGGCCGGCCCCTGCGGAAAGCCCTGGGAGACCATCGAGGCCAGCCTGATCAGCGCGCTGCGCTGCTGTGTCGCCTTCTCGGTCTGCACGGGCCGCCAGAGCATCAGCATCCAGTGCATCAGGCTCGCCACCAGCGCGCCCCGGGTGTTGCGGTGCAGCTCCAGCACCCGCTCGCGGACGGGCACCACGCGCTCGGCGGACCAGTCGCCCCCGACGGCGGTGTCGACCTCCATCAGCGCGCTGCCGATCCCGTCCACGTGCCCGGTGTCGAGCGCGTCGAGCAGCCGCCTGACGGCGGGGTCGAGCAGATCGGTCGTTGTCATTCAGCCACCTACCAGCGGAACAAGTTTCAGGAAGCACACCTCGGTGTCGGTGCGCAGGTCCAACTCGGCGTCCAGCTCCTCGACCTGGCGGTCGCCGACGAGCACCAGGAAGCCGTTGCGGCCGAACGCCTCGACCGCGCTCAGGAACTGCCGCTCGGGGTCGACCGCGTGGTCCGGCGCCCGCAGCTGGTACCCGTTCAGGGTCCGTTCGGCCTCGGTCGGCTGCACCAGGCCGTGGAACGCCTCGGGGCGGCGGGCGTTGTGCTCGGCCGCCTCCTGGAGCACCCGGCGGCGGATCAGCTCGCGCAGCGTCAACCGCTCCTCGGCGACGGGCAGCCGCCATGCGTCCCGTCGCAGCCCCGATGTCGTCTCGTCGACGAAGGTCACTGTCGCCATGGCGCAGACCCTAGCCAGCGGCACCGACAGCCGGCCCGGCGGGACGGGTCCGACGGGACAGGTCCGGCGGGCGGCCGCCCCGTGCGGGGCTGTTCCCCACCCCGGCGAAACGCCGTAGCGTGTCCGCATGAACACCCACCCGTCCTCCCGGTACGACGCCGTGATCGTCGGCGGCGGACACAACGGCCTGGTCGCGGCCGCCTACCTGGCGCGCGCCGGGCGGCGGGTGCTGGTCCTCGAACGACTGCCCGAGGTGGGCGGGGCCGCGGTCTCCGCCCAGGCGTTCCCGGGCGTGGACGCCCGGCTGTCCCGCTACTCCTACCTGGTCAGCCTGCTACCGCGGAAGGTGTTCCGGGACCTCGGGCTGCGGCTCGACCTGCGACGGCGCCGGATCGCCTCGTACACCCCCACCGTTCGGGACGGGAAGCCCACCGGACTGCTGGTGGACGCCACCGACCCCGGCCGCACCCGGGACTCGTTCCGGGCGCTGACCGGCACCGACCGGGAGTGGCAGGCCTGGCAGCGTTTCTACGGGATGACCGGCCAGGTCGCCGAACGGGTGTTCCCGACGCTCACCGAACCGCTGCCCTCACGCGCCGAACTGCGCCGACGGATCGGGAACGAGACCGCCTGGACGGATCTGTTCGAGCGACCGCTCGGCGAGGCCGTCGAGCGGACCTTCGCCGACGACCTGGTGCGCGGGGTGGTCCTGACGGACGCACTGATCGGCACCTTCACCCACGCCCACGACCCCTCGCTCCGACAGAACCGCTGCTTCCTCTACCACGTGATCGGCAACGGGACGGGCGACTGGGACGTCCCGGTCGGTGGGATGGGCGCGGTGACCGGTGCACTGGCCGAGGCGGCGCTGGCGGCCGGCGCGGAGATCCGGACCGGCTGCGAGGCCACCGCGATCGCCACCGACGGCCGCGGCGACGCCGAGGTGTCCTACCGGCACCGGGACGGCGAGGCGACGGCGGCGGCGCGCCGGGTGCTGGTGAACGCCGCGCCGGCCGCCCTGGCCCGGCTGCTGGGCGAGGAGCCGGGGCCCGCGCCGGAGGGCGCCCAGCTGAAGGTCAACATGGTGCTGCGCCGCCTGCCGCGCCTACGGGACACCACCGCGGACCCGCGCGAGGCCTTCGCCGGGACCTTCCACATCGCCGAGGGCTACCGCCAGTTGGAGACCGCGTACACCGAGGCGCGGGCCGGCCGGATGCCCTCCGCGCCGCCGTCGGAGATCTACTGCCACACCCTCACCGACCCGTCGATCCTCGGGCCGGAGGCCCTCCGGCAGGGGCTCCAGACGCTCACCCTGTTCGGCCTGCACATGCCCGCCCGGCTGTTCGGCGACCCTGCGGCCAAGGAACGCGCGCTGGCCGCGAGCCTGGCACAGCTGGACGCGGTGCTGGCCGAGCCGATCGTCGACTGCCTGGCCACGGACGCCGACGGCCGGCCCTGCGTCGAGGCCAGGACCCCGCCGGAGCTGGAGCGGGAGATCGGCCTGCCGGGCGGCCACATCTTCCACCGCGACCTCGCCTTCCCGTTCGCCGTCGAGGACGAGGACCCGCGCAGCGCCGCCGCCCGCTGGGGCGTGGCGACCGCCCACCCGAACGTCCTGCTGTGCGGCGCGGGGGCCGTCCGGGGTGGCGGGGTCAGCGGCATCCCGGGGCACAACGCGGCGCAGGCCGTCCTGGCGGACCCGGACCGCTGACGGGCCGGGCGGCCACCCGCCGGTCACCGACGGCGATCGCCCGGTGGCCGTCCGGCCCTCGCAGGCGGTCCGGCCGGCCTTCGCGCGCGGCCCGGCCTCGGGAAACCTGGCAGGTCACTCCCAGTAGCGATTTACTGAGAGTGAGCAGGGCAGGAGGGAGGCCTTCCGATGGAATGTCCGCACCCGCCCGGGTTCCACGCCGAGGTCCGTGAACGCTACATCGCCGCCGCGGCGGAGGTGACCCGCCTGGTCCGGGCCGTCCCCGAGGACCGGTGGACGGCCCCCACTCCCTGCCGGGACTGGGACGTCCGCGCCCTGGTGAACCACCTCGCCGCGCAACACCTCTGGGTCTGCCAGGCGGTGGCCGGCTACACCCCCGAGGCGATCGGCCACCGCTTCGGCGGCGACGTCCTGGGACGCAACCCCGTCGGCGTGTGGGCCATGGCCGCCGACACCGCCGTCCGCGCGCTCCACCAGCCCGGCGTCCCCGACCGCCTGGTGCACCTGCCCTACGGCCTGCGCGACGTCGGCGGGTACGCCCGCGAACTGACCGCCGAAACCGTCGTCCACGGCTGGGACCTGGCCCGGGCCCTCGGCGAGGACGGCCGAATGCCGCCCGGCGCCGCCCGCTACGCCCTCGCGGAGTTCCAGGGCTACCGCAACCTGGTCGGCACCGGCCTGTTCGACCCCCCGCTCACCACACCCCCCGGCGCCGACGCCCAGCACCGACTGCTCGCCCTCACCGGCCGCGACCCGTACTGGTCCGCCGAACGGATCTGAGGACGGACCAACGAGACCCTCCCCGCGCCCCGGTGTGGACGGGGCGCGGGGAGGGGCCGGGCTGGTTGTCAGGCGCGGGCGAGCAGCCAGCCGCCGAGACCGTCGCAGGCGCCGGCGTTGTAGCTGGTGGAGCGGAAGCCGGGCGGGACGGGCGAGCCCGGGCAGGACCACAGGCCCGCGCGGGCGGTGTTGTGGCGCCAGGAGCCGGCGCCGTCGCAGCCGTACGTGGTGTGACCGGTGATCACGTAACCCGCCACCACCGGGGAACCCGAGCAGGTCCAGATCCCGTCGTGGGGCAGGTTGTGCTGCCAGCTTCCGATGCCGCCGCAACCGGCCCGCAGGTGGTTGCTGATCACGTACCCGGGCACGACCGGCGAACCGGAACAGGTCCATATCCCGTCGTGGACGAGGCTGTGGCGCCACGCGCCGATGCCCCGGCAGCCGTAGGTGGTGTGGTCGGTGATCACGTAACCGGCGACCACCGGGGAGCCGGAGCAGGTCCAGATCCCGTCCTTCGCCGGCTGCTGGTACCAGGAGCCGTACCCGCCACATCCCTTGCTGTCGTAGTCGGTGATGACGTTCCCGGCCGCGACCGGCTGTCCGGAGCACGCCCACTTGCCCGAACCGCCCCACGCGGGCTTGGCCTCCGCCACGGACATCCCGGAGACCGTACCGCCCAGGACGACGGCCGCGACCAGCGCGAACGCCGCCGCGGCCGCCCCGATTCCCCTGCCGACGACCGCGGCCGTCGCACGCCTCAACAGCTGATGAACACTCATAACTCGGGTACTCCAGTCGAGTTGGTAGTCGCGAAGCGTTCCGACCGCCGGGCTTCCGGCGGCGGAACGGGAGTCACCCTAGCGTGGTGAAGGCGTAAGGATTCAGTGGAGATCCCAGGAAATCGACGGCGGGGATCAGCTTGTCCGAAAGCCGCCATGACGGTCCGTCGCGCCACCTCGCCGTGGCAGAGATGGAGCAGGCCGGCGCCGCACGAGCATCCGGCGCCGACAGGCACCTGCGAGCGGAGCCGTCCGGTGTCGCGGGACGGCCGCCCTGTCCTCCGCCGCGGCCACGGGGCCTCCCCGGCCTCCCCCGGCCGGTCGCCGCGCCACCGCGCCCGGCGGCCGCGAACCCCCAGTCCCGAGGTGTGACGTGCCCCTGTCTAGTTCGTTCGCTTCCCTGTGTGGTGGGATGTGTGCCCACGGGGTGACGAGTGCTGGTGGGGGTGTGTGGTGCGGAGTGGACGGCTGCTGGGGCTGGACGGGGACGCGGCGCGACTGGTCGCGGTGGGGCTGGTCCGGCTGGGGGCTCGGGAATGGCTGGGCGCCACCGGCGGGGCACCGGCCTGGGTGGGCGGTCTACGGGCGGCCTCGTTCGCGGATGCGTGGGTGTCGTTCGGCGACGCGCCGGCGCCCGGGCTGCGGGTGCCCGCGCCGGCCGTGCTGCGGGCCGTCGCGGAACAGGCCGCCGAGCTGGTCCTCCGGACCTGTGGGGACGACGGGCCGGCGGCGCTGGAGTGGCTCGGGCAGCGTTCGGCCGAGGCCCGCGAGCAGGCGCACCGCGAGGGCGTGGCGCACCCGGCCGAGCCCTGCGCGCTGACCCTGGTGTGGCACGGGGTGCAGGCGCTGGCAGCCGAGGACGGGCCGTCCCACGGCAGGCGCATCGAGGAGCGCGGCGCGGCGTACGTGCGGGAGCGGCACCGCCGCCAGGACACCCTCGCGCTCGTGCTGTGCTGCGCGCGGATCGCCGCCGCCGCGCTGGTGGACCTGGGCGAGGGCGACCCTGAGCGGGTGGACGGGTGGCTGGAGGACGACGCGGCGCGCGCCATGCCGCGCGGCGGGCCCGCGCCGCTGTGGGTGCCGGGGCGGCCCGCGCAGCCGACCGGCTGAACCCTGGCCGCCGGAAGACGCCGTTGTTCAGCCGTCCGAGCCGTCCAGGAGGAGGACCGCGCGGTTCGCGCGGAGCCAGGCACGCTCGGCCGCCATCTCCGCCGCGTCACCGCGGGCGAGGAAGCTTGCCCACGGCTCCTGGCCGCCCCCGCCGAGCTGTTCGATGCGCTCGGCCTCGCGGGACTGGACGGCGTCCAGCGCATCGAGCACGGCGGCCGGCTGCGCGCCGTAGGCGGCGCAGAGGGCGTCGAGGCGGCTACGCAGGGTGTGCTCGCCGACGATCGCGGCTCTTCGCTGCTGATCGGCGGGCCGCAGCGGCACCGCGTACCAGGCGAGCTGCGCGAGGTCGTCGAGGGCGTGGCCGGGTGCTGCGAAATCCCAGTCGATGAAGCCGACCAGCCGGTCGCCGTCCCAGATGGAGTTCCACGGGCCCAGGTCGCCGTGCCGGATGACCATGCCGGGCCGCCACTCGTCCTCCTGGCCCTGCCAGCGCGCGTCGGCCGGTGGCCGGAAGTCCCGGACGGCCTCGTGGTACTCGCGCAGCCAGTGCCCCAACTCGCTGATTCCGCCGGTCGAGCGCAGAGCCTGCGGCCAGGGCGAGAACGCGGGTTCGCCGTGCAGCAGGGAGAGCACCTCATCGGTGCCGTCGATGCCGTGGAGTCGCGGGGCCCGGGCGAAACCCACCGTTTCCAGGTGGGTCAGCAAGGCGTGCACCGCCGGCGTCCACTCGCCGACCGGCCGGCGGATCGTTTCGCCGGCCCGCCGTACCGTGGTCACGCTGCCCTTGTCCGTGGCGCCGTCCTCGATCATCGGGTCAGCCTAGCCGTACGTCCCGGTCAGCGTGCCGGGAGTTGAAGCCCTCTCGACGCGAAAAGGCCCCATCCGGAAACCGGGTGGGGCCTTCTCTGAATGATTGTTCGGCGGCGTCCTACTCTCCCACAGGGTCCCCCCTGCAGTACCATCGGCGCTGTGAGGCTTAGCTTCCGGGTTCGGAATGTAACCGGGCG